>REEJ01000139.1 GCA_007695125.1 Trueperaceae bacterium
ACCAGAGCGTCTTCTCGATCCTGGTGTTCATGGCGATCTTCACGACGGCGACGGTGCCGTTCATGCTCAAGCGCGGCGTCGACTGGCTCCAGCGGCGCGGCGAACTCGTGCGCTCCGACCCCTCGACCAAGCCCGTGTTGATCGTCGGAGCGGGCGCGCTGGCGCGCGAGCTCGCGCATCACCTGCAAGACGTCTCGAGCGTCACCCTCCTCGACCTGAACGCGCGCAACGTAGCGATCGCCCGGGAAGAAGGGCTCGAGGCCCTCCAGGGCGACGCGCTCGATCCGTCCGCGCTCGTGCGGGGGGGCATCGACGACGTCGGCACGCTGATCGCGGTGACGCCGAACCCGGCCGTGAACGTCTTGGTCGCGCAGCGCGCGCGCGAGGCGTTCGTGGTGCCGACGGTGCGGGCGTTGATGCGCCCGGACAGCGACGGCGGTCTCTTCGCCGTCCTCGACTCGATCGGTGCGACCACGCTGTTCGGTGCGCCGATCGACTTCGGGCGCTGGGACATGGTCGCGGCGCGGACGCCGCGCAGCACGCTCGAACGGGTGGAGGTCGAGCGGGTGCGGGAGGCCGTGCGCGCGTCCGACCCCGACCTCGGCGCCCACGACCTGCTGCCGATGTTCGTTCGGCGCGGCGGGCGCCTGCGCGTGTTCGGCGACGTCGCCGACGTGAAGGACGACGACGAGATCCTCGTGCTCGTCGACAGGGAGGTTACGACCACATGACGCGGAGCTTCACGATCTACCCAGCGGTCGATGTCCAGGGCGGCCGCGCGGTGCGCCTCACCGAGGGTGACCCGTCGCGCGAGACCGTCTACTTCGACGACCCGTGCGACGCCGCCGCACACTGGGTGCGCCTCGGCGCACGCGACCTGCACGTGGTCGACCTCGACGCCGCGCTGGGGCGCGGCGACAACCGCGACGTGATCCGCGCGCTCACCAGGCGTGTGGCGGCCGAGTCGGCCGAGCCGGTGCGGGTGGAGGTCGGTGGCGGCGTGCGCGACCTCGAGACCGCGCGGGCGTGGCTCTCGCTCGTGCACCGCGTGGTCCTCGGCACGGCCGCGATCACGAACCCCGAGCTCGTGGCCCAGCTGCTCTCGGAGTTCGGCGCCGATCGGGTGGCGGTGTCCGTGGACGCGCGGGCCGGCAAGGTCGCCGTGCGCGGCTGGACCGACGTGACCGAGGTCGAATCCGTCGCGCTCGCCCAGAGCATGGCCGCGGCGGGCGTGCGGCACTTGATCTTCACCGACGTGAGCCGCGATGGCACGCTGCAGGGCGTCGACCCGGAGCCGGTGCGCGCGCTGCGCGACGCGTTCCCGCACGTGTTGGTGGCTGGTGGTGGGGTGGCCCGCGACGCCGACCTCGACGTGTACGAGGCGATCGGGCTCGACGGCGCCATCGTCGGTCGGGCGCTCTACGAAGGGACCGTCGGCTATCCCCGAACTGCCTGAGGTCGAGACCGTGCGGCGCGAGCTCGAGCCCTGGTTGACGGGGCGCACGGTGCTCGCGGCCGAGCGGGTCGACGCGCCGCCGGGACCGAAGTACGCGGGGCTCGAGGGATTGCCGGGACACCGCATCGAGGCGGTCACGCGTCGCGGCAAGTTCCTGATCATGCCGTTGCGCGGTCCCGCGTCGACGTCGACGGGGGGCGTGGTCGCCGAACTGATCGTGCACCTGGGCATGACGGGCGTCGTGCGGCGCACGCCGCCGCCGGGGCACCTGCGCGTGCGCGTCGCGTTCGACGGGCTCGAGCCCGCCACGCTCTACTTCCAGGACGTGCGTCGCTTCGGCCGCTTCACGTTGGTGAGCGCCGGCGACTACCGCAGCCTGCCGACGCTCGCGGCGCTCGGTCCGGACGCGCTCGACCCGGCCTTCACGGTGGGCGGCTTCCGTCGCGCCTTGGCCGGTTCCGAGGTGGCGATCAAGACGCTCCTGTTGTCGCAGCGGCCTGTGGCTGGGGTCGGCAACATCTACGCCGACGAGGCCCTATGGCGCGTGGGCGTGCACCCGCTGCGGCCTGCGCGGACGTTGTCGAAGGCGCAGGTGGTGGCGCTGCATGGCGCCGTCGTCGACGTCCTCGAAGAGAGCGTCGCACTGCAGGGGACCACGCTGTACGACTACCGCACCGTGAATGGCGAGGTCGGCTCGTTCAGCGAGCGCCTGGCGGTCTACGGCCACGACGGCGAACCCTGCGCACGCTGCGGGACGACGCTCGAGAAGCTGGTGGTGGGCCAGCGCGGCACCCATGTGTGTCCGCGCTGTCAGGTCGCGCCGCACCGTCGAGGCGCACGCGGCGCGGCGACACGAGTACCGTCCAGGACGCGATAACGCGCCGGGACGAATGTCCCGGCGGGGTGCGGCGGGTGCCGCTACCCTGGAAGTGCACGAACAGTGGACGACGCGCCGATGAGGTCGCTCGCGAGGGACGCGAGGCCGAGAAGGTGCCCCACGGATCGTGCTGCGATCGGACCTCCGTCCAGGGGGGCGTGGAGCGCACTTGGCTCCCCGGACACCGAGGCCACGGGTTCGACACGATGGAGCGCTGGGATGGGCCCAGCGCGGAGGTTCGATCGCATCGACATGCGCGGGGCGCGGCGAGCGCCGGTCCCGCGACTGCAGGGACCCCGCCGGTTACGAAGACGGCGGGGTCTTCGTCTGGCTGGTCGTGACGCCGGGTGGACGCGGGCGCCGGAGGAACAGCGCCCCGATCGCCAGGGCAAGCGGCCACAGCGCCGCTGCGAACAGCACGCCTTCGTACGAGCCCGTTGCGGCCTGGCCCCACGCGAGCAGCAGCGGTCCAGCGGCCGCTCCCCCCACCGACAGCGTCTGGGCCGTTCCCTTGATGCCGCCGATCGCGCGCCGGCCGAAGTAGCTCGCGTAGGCCGTGCCGCTGACGGCGCCCATCGCCCCCTGGGTGAGACCCAGGACGGCGCCGTAGATCCACAGCGTCGGCTCCGCGACCAGCATCGCCCCGGTGAGGCTCGCCGCCATCGCCACGAGCATGGCGCTCACCACGAAGCGCGGAGCCACGCGGTCGAGCAAGATGCCCGCGACCATGTTCGTCGCGGCGCTCACCAAGGCGAGTGGCACGAACACGCCGGCCGCCGCCAGCCGGTCCATGCCACGCACGCTCATCAGGTCGAAGTGGTGGAACACCAGCCCCGTCGACAGCGCGCTGATGGTGGCGACGGAGACGGCGATGTACCAGAACGCCACGGTGCGCCGCGCCTGGCCGGCGCTCATGTGGATCTCCTCGCGGCCCGGGGGTGGGGGCGGCAGCGGAGCGCGCGCGTCCGGCGTGACGCCGTAGCGCTCCGGGTCGCGTCGGAAGAAGATCGCACCGAGCGGGAGGATCGTGATGGCCACGAGGCCGCCGAGCGCCACGTACGCCCAGCGCCAGCCCCAGGCGCCGACCATCGTTTCGATCAGGAGCGGGAAGAAGGCCGTGGCCACGGCCATGCCCACGCCGGCCAGCCCGATCGCGAGTCCACGCCGGCGCACGAACCAGATGGTGATGGCGTGGACGCTCACGAGGCCGAGGGCCCCTTGGCCCAAGCCCCGGATCAGGATGAACCCGATCGCCAGGCTCGTGAGGTCGCGCACGTTCGCCATCCACACGCATGCGAGCGCCAGGCCGGTCGCGACGACAGCCACCATCACGCGGGGCCCGTAGCGGTCGAGCGCGCGACCCACGAACGGCAGCGCCACGGCGCCCGTGAGCGTGCCGATGGTGTAGAGCAGCGACACCGTTCCCCGCTCGGCTCCGAGGTCGTCGAGGATCGGGTCGAGGAAGACCGACACGCCGAGCGTTTGGCCCGGCGTGGTCATCACCAGGCCGAGCGTCCCCAGCGCGAGCACGACCCAGCCGTAGAACACCGGACTGCGGTCGACGAGGCGCGAGCGCTCGCGCGGGATGGACATCCGCTCAGGCTACCCCCTCCGAGGAGGCCGGCTGCCGGGCGGTCAGGGTGGTGTGGTCAGGGTGGTGTGGTCAGCCCTGGGTGAGCGAGCCCGTGAAGGTGCACGCGCTGCGACCGTCGCGCTGACACTCGAGGCGCTCGGCCGCGAGCCCGGTGGCCAGGGCGATCACGCGTGGCAAGAGGTCGCACACGCCGCGCACCTGGCAGCCGGCGTCGCGGTAGACGCAGTTGTGTGCGTCGAGCCGCCACGAGCGCTCCGGGAACGACAGCGCCGGCAGCATGTCGCCGAAGTCGAGCGCGCGGAGCAGCGCCAGGAGGCGGGCCCGGGGCTCGAGCCCGGCGAGCTCGAGGCGCAAGGCGTCGGCGAAGCTGTGGGCGATGCCTTCGAGGAGCCCGTCGAGCGTGCCTTGCCGCTCGGCCTCGCGCAGGACGGCGGTGAGCAACTCCGGGTAGCGCTTGGGGAAGGCGTCTTCGGCGGCGACCGTCAACGCGTAGCGCTGGGCGGGCCGGCCGCGGCCCGCGCCGATCACAGGGGCATCGACGCGCACGACCCCGGCGCGCGCCAGGCGGGTGAGGTGGTGGCGGGCGGCGTTCGCCGAGAGGCCGAGGGCGTTCGTCAGCTCGCCGACGCTCGAAGGGCCGTGTCGCTTGAGGTGTCGGAGCACGCGCTCGCGGGAGTCCATGAGATGTCACCATTCATACCATTGTAATGGTGTGAAACGAGGCGCACAATGGAGATCAGGAGGTACACACATGACCGTCAACGAAGGTACGCTCGACCGCAGCCTCCGCGCCATCGTCGGTGTCGTGCTCGTCGCCGCGTGGTTGCTGGGCTGGCTCACCGGCACGCTTGCGATCGTGCTCGGCATCGTCGGCGTGGTGCTGTTGCTCACCGCCGCCGTGGGCTTCTGCCCGCTCTACCGCGTGCTCGGCATGAACACCTGCGCCGTACCGCGACGCTGAGCGCCGCGCCTGGACGAGTTCTGACCGACCGGACCGGCGCAGCCTGAACGGACGCTCGAGCCACCCCGCGCGCACCGGCACCGGCTGACCCGAGGGCCAGCGCCGAGTCGCGTGCGGTAGGCTGGGACGCCGTGCCCGACGCCGTCCCCGCCACCACCCTGGCCGCCTGGAGCTCCGCCTTCACGGCGTGGACCGTCGCGCAGCCGCTGCTCGCCACCCTCGTCGTGGCCGCGCTGATCGTGGTGTTGGCCGCCGTGTCGTACGTCGTCACCCAGCGCTACCTCGTGGTGCTCTTGGGCAGGCTCACGAGGCGAACGCGCTTCGTGTGGGACCAAGCGCTCGACGAGCGCGACTTCTTCCGCCGCCTGGCGTGGGTGGTCCCGCTGCTCGTGGTACGCGCGGGTCTCCCCGCCGTACCGCTCCTGAGCGACGGCTTCACGGCGCTGCTGCAGCGCTTCGTGGCGGCTGCGATGCTGCTCGTGTTCGCAAGCGCCGTCGGCGCCTTCCTCGCGGCGCTCGGCGACCTCTACGCGCGCATGCCCAACGCCTCCGTGCGACCCATCAAGGGGTACCTCCAGGCCATCGTGCTGGTGGTCTACATCCTGGTGGCGATCGTCGTCGTGGCCACGCTGATCGGTCGCGATCCGCTGTTGATCCTGGGCGGCCTCGGCGCCGCCTCGGCCGTGCTGCTGCTCGTCTTCCGCGACACGCTGCTCAGCCTGGTCGCGGGCATCCAGCTGACGGGCAACGACCTGGTCAGGGTGGGCGACTGGATCGAGATGCCGCAGTTCGACGCCGACGGCGACGTGATCGACATCGCGCTCAACACCGTCAAGGTGCAGAACTGGGACCGCACCTTCACCGTGATCCCGACGCACAAGTTCCTCGATCACAGCTTCCGCAACTGGCGTGGCATGGAGAGTTCCGGTGGGCGTCGTATCATGCGCAGCATCCTGATCGACATGCAGAGCGTGCGCTTCCTCACCGACGACGAGATCGTCGCGCTGCGGCGCTTCACGCTGCTGCACGCGTACCTCGATGCCAAGGCGAGCGACATCGATGCCTGGACCGCGACGCACCCGGAGGCCGCGGCGGACCCGGTCAACGCGCGCCGGCTGACGAACGTCGGTACGTTCCGTGCCTACGTCGCGGCGTATCTGCGCGCCCGCAGCGACATCCGCCAAGACATGACCTTCCTCGTGCGCCAACTCGACCCCACGCCGCAAGGGCTGCCGCTCGAGGTGTACGTGTTCGTGGCCGACATCCAGTGGCCGGTGTACGAGGCCGTGCAGTCGGACGTGTTCGATCACCTGTTCGCGATCATCGGCGAGTTCGATCTGCGCGTGTTCCAGGAACCCAGCGGGCGCGACGTTCGACTCCTGGCGCGTCTGCAGGACTGAATCCGCGCAGAGCGCGTCGCCAGGCGACGTTCGCGGCCGGGAGCCACCAGCATGCTCGGCCTGCGCTCTCGAGCGGCTAGACTCCAGACATGCCGATGGTCGTCCTCGACGTCGCGGGCACGCCCGCTGACCTCGGCGCAGCGCACGGCGCCTTCGCGCCCGACACGCTGCGCGCGTTCGCCGCCGAGCGCGTCGCGCTCGCGGGTACGCCCGAATGGAGCGGCGTTCGGCTCGATCGCTCGCAGGTGCTCGCGCTGGCCCAGTCGTGCCTCGAGGTGCACCGGACGTACAGCCCAGCGCTCACGGACGAGCTCGAGGCGCTCGCCGAGGCCGGCGGCATCGGGGTGGCCGAGGCGCTGGTCGTCGGCGGCTTCACCGACTTCGTCGACACCGTCTACGGCGCCGTCGGGTCCGCCCAGGGCCACACGGCTGCGGCGCTGCCGGAGGCCGACCAGTGCACGGCCTTCCTCGTGCCTACGGCGCGCAGCGCCGACGGCGCTGCGATGCTCGCGCAGACGTGGGACATGCACGCCGGCGCCGAGCGCCACGTGCTCGTGCTGCGCGGCGCCCCGGACGATGCGCCGGCGTTCGCGACCTTCACGACCGTGGGCTGCCTGGGCATGATCGGGATGAACGAACACGGTCTGGCCGTCGGCATCAACAACCTCACGGGTGCCGACGGGCGCATCGGCGTCACCTGGCCGTTCGTGGTGCGCGAGGTGCTGCGACAGCGCGACCTGGACGCGGCGCTGCGGTGCATCGTCGACGCGCCGCTGGCCGGAGCCCACAACTACCTGGTGCTCGACGCCGCAGGGCGCGGAGCCAACGTCGAAGCGACCGCGACCTACGCGCACGTCACGCTGATGGAGGGCGACCCCGTCGTGCACACGAACCACTGTCTGGTCGGCGAGACCGTTCGTAGGGAGCGCACGCGCGACGTGGCGGCGCAAGCGAGCAGCCAGGCCCGGCTCGCACGCGCCGGTGCGCTGCTCGCCCGTCACGACCTCACGCCCGAGGACCTGCAGCTGATCACCGCCGACGTCGAGGCGCTCTGCTACCGCGGCGGGCCACCGCGCTACCTCGCCACGTGCGGCGCCGTCGTGATGCGCCCCGCGACGCGCGACCTCTGGGCCGTCCCCGGCCTGCCGAGCGAGGCGCCCTTCGAACACGTCGAGCTGCGGGTGTGAGCCGTGCCGACGCGGTCCGGATCGTGCCGCTCGAGGGCTGGCACGCGCCACACCTCGAGGCGCTGCAGGTCACCTGCTTCCCGAACCTCGCTGCCGCCGAGCGCATGCGTGCCGAGCACTTCCTGCACCACCTCGAGGTGTTCCCCGAGGGCACCTTCGTGGCGCTCGCAGACGCTGCACCGGACGGTGCACCGCTCTCGCCACCGCGGGTCGTCGGCCTCGGCTCGGGCTTCCGGACGGAGTTCGACCTCGATCACCCCGACCACACCTTCGGCGAGATCATCGACGGCGGGTGGTTCGGCCACCACGACCCGCACGGTGACTGGTACTACGGCGCCGACGTCAGCGTGCACCCCGAGTACCGCCGCCGCGGCATCGGCGGCCGACTCTACGACGCGCGCAAGGCGCTCTGCCGCCACCTCGACCTGCGCGGCATCGTCGCCGGCGGCGCGCTCCCGGGGTTCGCGCACCACAAGCACGCGCTGAGCGCCGAGGCCTACGTGGCCGACGTCGTTGCCGGTGCGCTCAGCGATCCGACGCTGAGCATGCAGTTGCGGCACGGCTTCGAGGTGCTGGGCGTCTTGGAGGCGTACCTCGACGACGCCGCCGCTGACGGTTGGGCGTCGCTGATCGTGTGGCGCAACCCTGACTGGTCGGGCGGCGCTGGACGCAGCGCCGCCTGAGCCTGGGCGCTCGGCTGGGCCGTGCGGGGCGCCGCTGTGCGCACGCCTCGTTTCCCGTGTTCCCCTTGTCTCCCAAACGTCCAGGCGCACTCCGGAGCGGCGAGCGTTGCGGCATCAGCCTCAGCGTTCGCGCGTAGCACGAAACTGTTGCACAAAGCTGACCGCTTGCTCGACTATTGTACTTATGTGCAGCGGGGCTATGCTTGCGAGGGCTTCGAGACGTACTATGAGGTGTTATGGCTGCATCCACAACCACCACCGACGATCTCCTCGAACTGTTTCGCGTCGTGTTGCAAGCCGCGCGGGACACCGACCGACTGCTCAACCTGTGGCTCGAGAAGGAGCTGCGGCTGACGATGCAGGACCTCTCCGTCTTGCAGAGCATCTCGGTCGGCGTGGAGTATCCCACCGACATCGCCGCGCGGCTCAACCAGGCCTCGCCGACGGTGTCGCACGTCATCAGCCGCTTGGTCGGCCGCGGCCTGATCGAACGCGAGCGCGGCTCGGACGACGGTCGCAAGCGCCGCCTGCTGCTCACGAAGAAGGGCACGAGCACGCTCGCGAAGGCGCATGAGACGATCGACAAGTCGATGGAGGACGGCCACTTCCGACTCACCGACAAGGACGTCGCTCGCACCCACCGTGCGCTCGAGAAGTACATGAAGGTCATGCGCTTCGGCGCCTGAGAGCCCGATCCGTGTCAGGCTGGCGGGACGTTCGAGTCCCGCCAGCGTCGTGCTGGTACCCAGCGATCGGAGGCCGTTCGTGAGCTTTGCGCCCGTGCTCCTCTTGCTGCTTGGCCTGCCCATGATCGTAGTGGGCGTCGTCTTCGTCATCCGCTTCTTCCAGCGCAACAACCTCGGCGAGCGCCCCATCGAGCCCAAGCCGCAGGGCTCCACGGGCCCGGCGTCGACGCAGACCGCGCTGCTCGGCGCCTTGCGGATCGCTCTCGGCGGCCTGATGAGCACCTTCGGCGTGGCCGCCCTCCTCGCCGGACCGGGCACATGAACGGTGTGCGGTACGCGGTGAAGAGCACCCGGTGACGCTCCTCTACGCGCTCGTGCTCGCGCTCGGCCTCGGCATGATCGCGCTCGGCCTGAGCTTCGTCGTCGCATTCTTGGTGCGCAGCCGGGCCGATCCGTCACGACCGGCGCCGCAGCGGCGTGCCGAGACCGGTGCGTTCTGGACCCAGCGCGCCGTGTTGGGAGCGCTGTTGGTGACCGCCGGGTTCTTCTTCGCCGTCTTCGGTGCGTTGCTCACGTTCGCTCCGCAGTGAGCCCCGTAGGACCGTATGCCAGCGCATGCCAGACCTGGGGGGTTCATGCTATGAATAGGGCACCAAACGGTAGAAGAGGAGCGTGAGACGCTTTCGAGACAACCCTACAGTGTGAGTTCGACCGATGAGCCCTCAGGGGTCTCGGCTGGAACGACTCTCGCGTGAAGGTTGTGGAGAATGCCGCTCGGCCTTGGGGTCTTCGACCCTCGACCGTTGCAGGGTTTTCCCCCTTACGTAGAACTTGCACCCTCGTCAGGCGTTGTTCGAGCAACGTTATGAGAGGCATGACTGGACGCATAGACGCGGCTTTCGAGGTCGTGCCGAAGCGCGTGGATCACGCGCCGGAGGCCTTGGACGTCATCCACCTTGCCAACGGCTACCCCGTGGACCCTGCCAAGCGCGAGCGCCATACCCGTTTCATCGCGCAGCAGCTCGAGCGGTTCCCCGAGGGGCAGTTCGTCGCCGTCGTGCGCGATGGCACGCGCGAGCGCGTGGTCGGCACCTCCACCACGCTCCGCACAGCGCGCGCACCGAGCGATCCGCCGCTCCCGTGGCATGCGGTGATCGGCGACTACGGCATCCCCAGGCACGACCCGGACGGCGCCTGGCTCTACGGCGTCGAGATCGCCGTGCACCCCGCCTTCCAGCGGCGCGGCATCGCCAGCGCGCTCTACCGGACCCGTCTGGGCCTGGTCGAGGAGCTCGACTTGGACGGCTGGTACGCCGGCGGCATGCTGATGGGCTACCACCGTTACGCCGATCGGCTCAGCCCGCGGGCGTACGCCGAGCAGGTGATCAGAGGCACGCTCGAGGACCCCACCGTCTCGATGCAGATGCGCCGCGGCCTCGTGCCCGCGGGCATCATCGAGGGCTACTACCGCGAGCCCAAGGCCGGCGACTGCGCCGTGCTGCTCACCTGGACCCCGCGGGCGGCGCGTGGCGCCACCGGTGTCGCGCTCGCCAAGCCGGTCCCCGCGCCCCTCGCCGCCAAGGCCGCGGCCCACAGGCGCGCCGCGCGCGGCACGGTGGGCACGTCGGCTCCCGCCGCGGCCACGCGGCGCGGCACGGTCCGACGCTAGGTCGCGGATGCCGCACCAGCGCGCGCCCTGGGACGTGTTGGTGCTCGGCGCCGGCGCCGCCGGTCTGGCCTGCGCCGCCGCGCTCCGCCGCGCAGGCCGACGCGTGCTCGTGCTCGAGGCGCGCGAGCGCATCGGGGGCCGCGTCTGGACCGATCGCACCTTCGCCCCGCACCCGGTCGAGTTCGGCGCAGAGTTCGTCCACGGCGAGCACGCCAGCACCTGGTCGGAGATCGACGCCGCCGGCCTCGCGACCCGCGAGTGGCGGAAGCGCGACGACAGCCTGGTCCACGCCGAGCCGGGTGGACCGCTCCACGGCTGGGTCGGCATGGCGCGCCTGCGCGCCGCCGACGTGGCCTTCGACCGGACCCGCACCATGCACCTCGGCGGCTCGCGGACCCACGTGTCCGAGTCGCTCGACGGTTACCTCGAACGCAGCGGCTTCGACGCTCGGCAACGCCGCTACGTGCGCCGCTCCTTCGCCAACGCCTGCGGCGACGCACCCGAGCGCCTGAGCGCCCGCGACATCGCGGCGAGCCTCGTCGACGACCGCGACGGTGAGCGCGACTTCCGCGTCGTGGGCGGCTACGATCGGCTGTTCGCCGCCGTGAGCGCCGGGCTCGAGCTGCGGCTTCGCGCCCAGGTGCGCCGTGTGACGACCGGCCCGGAAGGCGTGCGTGTCGCGCTCGCCGACGGCGCCACCGTCGCCGCTGCCGTGGCGGTGGTGACGCTGCCGGTCGGCGTGCTGCAGGCTGGTGACGTCGCCTTCGAGCCGAGCCTCGAGCGGCTCAAGGGCGACGCCTTGCGAGGCCTCGCGATGGGGCCGGTGATCAAGCTCGTCTACCGCCTGCGGCAACCGCCCGTCGACGACCCGCACGTCGAAGCCCTCTACGCCGCGGGGCCGGTGCCGATGTGGTGGTCGCCGTCGGCCGGGCGTGCGGACGAACGTGACGGTGGGGCGGTCGACGAGCCAGTGTGGACCGGGTTCGTCTCAGGGTCCCCGGCGGCCGAGCTGTCGCGGATGCCGGAGCGTGACGCGCTCGCGCGCGGCCTGGCACAGCTCGGTGACGAGCTCGGGCGACCGCTCGAGGCGAGCGCGGCGCGGTTGATCGATTGGCCGCGCGACCCGTACGCGCGCGGCGGCTACGCCGTCGTGCGCCCGGGCCATCACGGTGCCCGCGAGGCGCTCGCCGCGCCCACGCCGCCACTGCTCTGGGCCGGTGAGGCGACCGCCCGGCCCGGCGCCGTCGCCACGGTGCACGGCGCCTGGGAATCGGGCGAACGGGCCGCCTCAGAAGCCCTCGCCCTGCTAGCATGACCCACCGTCGGCCGCGTCCCTGACGCTCACGCAGGCCACGAGGAGGAGCCATGGACGTCGCGCGTCTCGCCCCCGTCTGGAGCCACCTGGCAGAGCTGCGCCCCGTGCGAGGCGAGGGCGTGTACCTGTTCGACGAGTCCGGTGAGCGCTGGACCGACTTCACCTCCGGCATCGGCGTGGTGAACACCGGTCACGCCCACCCGCACGTGGTGGCGGCGCTCCGGGCCCAGGCCGAGCGGCTGCTCTTCGCGCAGGTGGGCGTGGCCCCGTCGCCACTCGTGTTCGAGCTGGCCGAGCGGCTGGGGCGTATCAGCCCCGAGGGGATCGACACCTTCTTCTTCACGAACTCCGGAGCCGAGGCCACCGAGGCGGCCGTGAAGCTCGCCCGCCACGCCACGGGCCGCCCGAACGTGGTGGTGTTCCAGGGGAGCTTCCACGGTCGCACCCACCTGACGATGGCGATGACGACATCGAAGACCGTCTACCGCCAGCGCTACCCCGGCCTGGCCGGCGCGATCGCGGTCGCGCCCTTCCCGTACGCCTACCGCTACGGCTGGAGCGAGGACGAAGCGGTGGCCTTCGCGCTGCGCGAGCTCGACCAGCTCCTCGCCGGCCAGAGCGCCCCCGACGAGACCGCCGCCTTCGTGATCGAACCGGTGCTGGGCGAGGGGGGCTACGTCCCGGCACCCACCGCGTTCCTGGCCGGGCTGCGCGAGCGCGCCGACCGGCACGGCATCCTGCTCGTGATCGACGAGGTGCAGACCGGCTTCGGCCGCACCGGCACACTCTGGAACGTCACCCAGCACGGGGTGCGCCCGGACGTGACGATCATGGCCAAAGGGCTCGGCAGCGGGCTGCCGATCTCCGGCATCGGCGCGCGCGCCGACCTGATGGCGCGCTGGGAGCGCGGCACGCACGGCGGCACCTACGGCGGCGGCAGCCTGCTGCCGATCGCCGCTGCGCACGCCACGCTCGACGTGATGGAGCGCGAGGCGCTGCCCGCCAACGCCACGGCCCGGGGCGAGCACCTGCGCTCGGGCCTGTGCGCCCTCCAGGCCCGCCATCCCGCGATCGGCGACGTCCGCGGACCCGGCCTGATGGTCGGCGTGGAGTTCGGCGCCGCCGGTGGCGGCCCGGACGGTGCCACCGCCAAGGCCGTCCAACGCGCCTGCCTGGACGAGCGCCTGCTCCTGCTGACGTGCGGCACCTTCGACCAGGTGATCCGCTGGATCCCGCCGCTGGTGGTGAGCGACGCGCAGATCGACGCTGCGCTGGCGACCTTCGCACGCGCGCTCGAGCGCCACGCGGCATCGGAGCGCGCCGGCGCGGGCGCCTGATGGGCCGCATCCGGCTCGTCGGCGTGGTGCCCGGTCCGCGCTCGCGCGCCCTGGTCGCGCGGCGCGAGGCCGTCGGTGCCCGCGGCGCGGCCAAGCTCACCGACCTCGCGGTCGAGCGCGCACATGGCGCGGTGGTCGTCGACGTTGACGGGAACGAGTTGCTCGACTTCGCCGGCGGCATCGGCGCCCTGGCGGTGGGCCACACGCCCGCAGCGCTGGTGCGCGCGGTGCAGGAGCAGGCCGAGCGGCTCGTGCACATGTGCGCCATCGTCGGCAGCTACGAGCCGTACGTGGCGCTGCTCGAGCGCCTCGTCGCCATCGCGCCGGGCGACCATGCCAAGAAGGCCGTGCTGATGAACTCGGGCTCGGAGGCGGTCGAGACGGCCGTCAACGTCGCCCGCGCCGCCACCGGCCGCGCCGCCGTGCTCGTGTTCGAGGGGGCGTACCACGGCCGTACCAACCTGGCGCTGGCGATGACCTCCAAGTACGGCCTGTTCAAGAAGGGCTTCGGCCCGTTCGCTCCCGAGGTGTACCGCGCCCCGTACCCCGACACCTACCGCCGGCCAGCCGGCACCAGCGCAGACGACGCCGTGGGCGAGGCGATCCGCCGCTTCGACCACGCCCTGCTCGCGCACGTCGACCCGTCCGCCGTCGCCGCCGTGGTGATCGAGCCCGTGCAAGGCGAGGGGGGCTTCGTTCCCGCCCCGGCGGCCTTCCTCAGGCACGTGCGCGAGCGCTGCACGGAGCACGGCATGCTGCTGATCGCCGACGAGGTCCAGTGCGGCATGGGCCGGACCGGCCGGCTGTGGGCGGTCGAGCATGCGGGCGTGGTGCCCGACCTGCTCGTGACCGCCAAGTCGCTCGGTGGCGGCATGCCGATCGCGGCCGTGATCGGCCGCGCCGAAGTGATGGACGCCCCCCACCCGGGCGGGCTCGGCGGCACCTACTCCGGCAACCCGCTGGCCTGCGTCGCGGCGCTCGCCGCGATCGACGCCATCACCGCCCCCGGCTTCCTGGAGCGCGCCCGCGCGGTGGGCGAGCGCATGCGAGGGCGGCTCGAGGCGCTGGCGGCGCGGCACGCCTGCGCCGGCGAGGTCCGCGGCCTGGGCCCGATGCTGGCGCTGGAACTGGTGCATGAGCGCACCACGAAGCGCCCACACCCGGAGCTGGTGCTGCGCACCACGCAGGAGGCGCTGCGCCGCGGTTTGATCGTGATCCGCGCTGGGCTGCACGCCAACTGCCTGCGCCTGCTGCCGCCGCTCGACGTCGACGATGCCACCGTCGACGAGGCGATGGACGTGCTGGGCGAGGCGCTCGCGGCCGCGGCGGAGGCGCTCGGTCACGACACCAACGGGGCGCCTGTGGCGGCGCCGCTAGGCTAGGCACATGCGTCCACGCGCCGACCGCCGAAGCCACCCGCCGAGCCCACTGCGTCCGTACCGTGCCCGCGCCTAGCTGCGAGGCCCTCGACCAGCGCGCGCAACGGCGCCAGTGGTCGTCCGAGCCGGCGTTCATCTTCTCCATGGCCGCCGCCGCCGTCGGCCTCGGCAACCTGTGGCGCTTCCCGTACATGGTCGGGGAGAACGGCGGAGGCGCGTTCGTGCTGGCCTACCTGCTGGCGCTCGTGGTGGTGGCGCTGCCGGTGATGATGCTCGAGGTCGCCGCCGGGCGCCTGGCGCAAGGGAGCGTGGTCGGCACCTATCGCCAAGTCCACCGCTTCGCCAGCGCCTACGGTTGGCTCGTGGTGCTGCTCACCACCGCCATCACCAGCTATTACCTGGTGATCACCGGCTGGACGTTCGGCTACGCCGTCGACGCCGTGCGAGGCGCGGTGGTGCCGTTCGACGACTTCAGCGAGGGGTACGCGTCGCTCTGGTGGTTCGTGGCGGTGACAGTCCTTGTCACGGCGGTCCTGGTGCGCGGCGTGAGCGCCATCGAGCGCTTGTCGAAGGCGCTGATGCCCGTGCTGTTGGTCGTGATCGTCGCCATGGTCGTCGTCGGCGCGACCACGGACGGTTGGGCCGAGGCTCGCAGCTTCATGCTCAGCGCGGACTTCTCGCGCTGGGGTGAGCCGAGCCTGTGGCTGTTCGCCTTCGGCCAGGCCTTCTACTCGCTGGCGATCGGCCAGGGGTACCTGGCGACCTACGGCAGCTTCATCCCGCGGCGCACCCACGTACCGCGCGCCACCCTGGTGGTCGCCGGCACCGAGACGACGATCGCGCTGCTGGCCGGCTGGATGATCTTCCCCTTCGTGTTCGCGTTCGGGTTCGAGCCCGACGCCGGCAGCCAGCTCGCCTTCGGGACCCTCCCGCTCGTGTTCGACGAGATGGCCGCCGGCCCCTACCTGGCCGTGGCGTTCTTCGGGCTGTTCTTCGCCGCCGCCTTCAGCTCCTGCCTGGCCGGCATGAAGGTGGTGGTGTCGGCGATCTCCGAGGAGCTGCGCTTGGGCGATCTCCGGGCGGTGCTCCTGGTGGGTGCGCTGATGCTGGTGTTGGGCACGCCCTCGGCACTCAGCTTCACGCCGGTCGAGCTCAGCGTGATGGGGATGCCGTTCCTCGACTTCATGGATCAGTTCGGCGGCACCAACGTGGTGGTGGCCTCGGGCATCATCGGCGCCGGCCTGTTGTGCTGGTTCCTCCCGATGCCGCGCCTCGCCGAAGCGCTCGGCGCACGCGCCGCTTGGTGGCGTTGGCGCATCGTCGTGGTGGGTCGGTCGCTGCCGTTCCTGGGGTTGGGGTTCGTGGTGTGGGGGTTGCTGGCGTGACGCGGCGCTGCCGACGTACGCTGCTCGGCGACGCGTGACGCGTGACGCGCGGCGGCGGCGCCGGTGCCGCCGCCAGCGTTGTCGCCGAGGAGGAGCACCGTGAGCGAGTCGACGCCCGCCTTCGAGCACCGCTTGCTGCTGGGCGGACGTTGGCAGGGCGCCGCCGACGGTGGCGTCTGGACGCTGATCGATCCGGGCTCCGGCGACGCCGTCGCCGAGGTCCCCTACGCGCGCGGTGAGCACGCCGCCGCCGACGCTCGCGCCGCGGTCGACGCGGCCGAGCGCGCCTTCGCCAGCTGGTCGCGCGTGTCGCCCTACCAGCGCGGCGAGGTGCTCGAGCGCGCGGCGGCGTGGATCCGCGCGCGCGCCGACGCGCTCGCGCGCGACACCACGCTCGAGTCGGGCAAGCCCTTGGGTGAGGCCAAGGCCGAGTGGCTCTCGGCCTGCAACTACCTCACCTTCTTCGCCGCCGAGGGCGCGCGCGCCTACGGCCGCACCATCCCCTCGCGCACGCCCTCGCGCCGCATCGAGGTGATGCACCAGCCCGTGGGTGTGGTCGCCACCATCAGCGCCTGGAACTTCCCCGTCTACAACGTGGTGCGCACCTTCGCAGCCGCCCTCGCCGCGGGCTGCACCGTGGTCGGACGTCCCAGCGAGCTCACGCCGCGCTCGGCGATGGCGCTGGCGCAGGCGTTGTTTGAAGGCGGCGCGCCGCCCGGTGTGGTGAACCTCGTGAACGGCGACCCCGAGCCGATGGCCGACGTCTTCCTGGGCGACCCGCGCGTGCGCCAGCTCGCGTTCACCGGCAGCCCACGCGTCGGCAGGCAGCTGCTGGACGGCGCGTCACGCACGCTGACGCGCCTGACGCTCGAGCTCGGCGGCAACGCGCCGGTGCTGGTCTTCCCCGACGTCGACGTCGCAGCAGTCGCGAAGCAGCTGGCGACGTGGAAACAGCGCAACGCCGGCCAGGCCTGCGTGGCGCCGCAGCGGCTGATCGTGCACGAGGCCATCGCCGAGGACTTCGTCGACGCCGTGGTCGAGGCGACCGCGGCGCTGCGCGTCGGGCACGGTCTCGAGGAGGGGACCCAGGTCGGCCCGCTGGTGACGCCGCGCCATCGTGACCGCGTCGCCGACCTGGTGACGCGCAGCGTCGAGGCAGGGGCCACCGTCCGCACCGGCGGCCATGCGCTCGAGCGGCCCGGCGCCTTCTACGCTCCGACCGTGCTCGACGGCCTTCCGGCCGGCGTGCCTGCGCTCGTGGAGGAGGTCTTCGGACCCGTCCTGACGGTGCAGCGCTTCACGGAACGAGACGAGGCCCTGGCCCTCGCCAACGACACCGAGTACGGCCTCGCCGCCTTCATGATGACGCGCGACCTCGTGACCGCCCGGATCGTGAGCGAGCGGCTCGCCTTCGGCATGGTCTGCGTCAACGACTGGCTCCCTGCCACCCCCGAGGCCCCCTTCGGCGGCGTGAAGGGTTCGGGCATCGGTCGCGAGACGGGCAGCGAGGGGCTGCACGAGTACCTGCAGGTCAAGACGGTCTTCACCGGCGACGTGCGCTGACGGTGCCGCGCGCTGCGCTCGAGCGTGCGCGGCACGAGTGCGAATTTCACGCCAGCTCCCGTTTCGGACGTGCTACTTTCGTCGACAGCCGTTTCTCGGTGCACCTACCATCGTGCGCCACGACGCCCGTCGCGACGAAGGAGCCTCCGTCATGCCGATACCCCGCCCGTCAGCCCGAGCCGTCGTCATGGCCGCCCTCGCCGCCCTGCTCGTCGTCGGCGCCGCCTCGGCGCGCTCGTTCGACGACCCCGACTACGCCACGCTCACCAGCGAGCCGCTGCACGACCTGCCGATGCCCGAGCCGGGGCGCTTCTGGCTCGAGTTCGAGGGCGAGGCGCACGAGGGCTGGCTATCGGTCTGCGGCATCGACCAAGCACCGACGGAGCGTATGCAGCTCCATCGCTTCGTGGCGGAGGGGACGTGGTTGAACGACTCGGGCCAGGCGCGAGCGTTCTTCTTCCACCGCCTCGTGAGCGGCGACGAGGAGGGCTGGATCAACACCGGGCACGAGATCGACGTCGTCACCCTCTTCACACGAACCGACGACGACGTCGACCGTGCATCGTGGGCGGAGACCGACGCGCACACGCCGCAGGCGCGCGCCCAGGCCGTGCGGCTCGAGCCGCTGGCTGAGGTGCTCTTCGAGCACGGCTCGGGCGACGCGCCGCTGGTGCGGGTCCGGGCCGATCACGAGGCCGCCACGGCGCTCGCCGTGATCGACGTGTACCCGAGCCGGCACTACGACGACGACACCGTCCACGTGACCGGACCGATCGCCATCGCCGTGCGCTGCGACGC
>REEJ01000029.1 GCA_007695125.1 Trueperaceae bacterium
TCCATGGATCGTTCCATCACACCGCCTGTTCGGCGTGTGGGCGAAACGCTCGCTGTCAACCGTTCCTGGGTACGTCAGCCTTCCGACGCGCTGAGCGTAACCTGCAGCGCGCGAAGCGCGCTGTCGGTTTCGGCCGTGATGCTTCGCCGTCCGGCCACGATCTCGCTGATCCACGTGGACGGCACGCCGACTTCCTTCGCCAGGCGGTCCTGCGAAAGGCCCAGGGGCTTCAAGAAGTCCTCGAGCAGGATCTCGCCGGGAGTCACGGGCGCTTGCCTGGTCGCCATGGCCATCACCTCCTCGTGGTCGTCCAGGATCTCGACGTCGCTGGGTCCTGCAGCAGTCCAGACGAAGCAGATCAGGTACTGGTCGCCTATGCGGATGCTGAACTGCCCCGCACGGTCGCCCTTGAGCGCCTCCAGCCGGTTCCCCGGCGGAACCGTCACCAACCCGCCCCGCGACCTCGAGCTGGCGGAGCTTCCGTCGGGCGACCACCTCGACGGCCGCCAAGCCCTTGAGCCGCTTGCCGGCGGCACGGGCCAGGGTGTCCGCGTCGCGGAAGGAGATGATCACGTCCGCATCGCAACGCCACGCGTGAACGTACGTCACACGTGACTTTGGTTCGGCAACGCCGGGCCGGTCGGGAGCTTCGTTCCAACAGAGCTTCCCCGAACCCGCAGAACGCCCGACGCCACCCCACCGGTCTGCAGAAGCCACCGCCGGCAGCATCGTCACCCGATCCTTCGCACCCGTCCCGCACCACGAACTCGCAACGCCGCACGGCCACGTCCTGGACCCGCAACCGCAGGCGCTCCATCAACCAAAGGTCGGCTCGGTACAGCATCGAAGCCACCAGGCGCCGATCCCCCTCCAACCGACCCAACACCAACCACACCTCGACGCGCGACAACACCACCGGCACACGCCGCACCCGACCCGCGCGCGCCGCCCCGCACGAGATCAGTCCTCACTCGGCGCCACCACCTCCACCTTGATCCGATCCGGATCCTCGCAGAACACCGCGTAGTACCCGGGCGCCGTCGCGAACGGGTAGCGATCGTCGTACAGCAGCGCGAATCCCGCCTCCCGCACCCACGAACGCACCTCGTCGACGTGCGCGCGCGACCGCGCCCGGAACGCCACGTGGTTCAACCCCACGCGTCGACGGTGGTACCCGGCCGCGAGGTGCTCGGACGGCGCCTGCACGAGGGTGACGTAGTGATCCTGCTGGCCGGCGACGTAGTTCACGCCCCCCGACCAGCGCTCCTCCGCGTACCCGAGCAGGCCCATGAACGGCGCCCAGAACGCGATCGACCGTTCCAGGTCACGGACGTAGAGCTCGACGTGGTGCAGCATGTTGGGTCGGAATACCACGCCAGCGGGCCGCCTGCGGGGGAACCGCGCCCCATCGTGCAGGACCGGCCGTCGCGTAGGCCGACGGGCACGGAGAGGGAGGTGGCGCGATGACCCCCACACCCTCTCGGGCGCCATGCCCCTGCATCACCCTGACGCGACGCTCAATTGGTGATCGTCACGGCCTTGCCGACCAGCAGCCCCTCCGCCAACGCGTTCAAGATCGCGTCGGCCACATCGGCACGAGGAATCTTGGACGTCGTGGCACGGATTCCCTCTCCCACGCCGTAGACACCCGTACCGGGCGTGTCCACCAGCCCGCTGGGCCGAACGATCGTCCAATCGAGCCCGCTCGCCATGACGGCCGCCTCCGGAGCCTCATGATCCGCTCGTGCGCCACGTAGGAGGGTGGCGAAGAACAGCTTGTTGACGAGCGAGAGGTCGTTCCAGCTGGCGCCGATACCCATGGCGGACACGACGATGAGGCGGCTGACGCCCTCCTGCTTCATGCCGTCGATGATGCTGACGGTGCCGGTCGCGCGGATCATCGTCTTCTTGAGCTCTCTCGAACCCAACGCGCACACCACGGCATCCTGACCCCGGACGCAGCGAGCGACAGCCGCCACGTCATGGACGTCCCCGGTCACGACCGTGAGGCCATCCCCACCACGCGCCAACGATGCCGGATCGCGCACGAACGCAGTGACCGCGTGCCCTCGCTCGACCGCCTGCCCGACGAGCTCGATGCCGGTTCCGCCCGTCGCGCCGAATATCGCCATTCTCATCTGTGTCTGTGTGTCCCCTCCGGCCTCGCGGCTGGGCGCAGACGTACTTGCTCGGCATCCTAGTCCGTCGTGGCCCACGCCGCGAACTCTGGACCCCATGCACTGGATCGTTGGTCCATACCGGCGCGCCAATCCGGGGACGCCTCGGGCATTCGATCGTCGTCCGCTGCCTTCCCCTCAACCGATCCCTCGAGGTGGGGCATGTGGACCTCCCGGTTGGCCCATTCTGCACGACGACCCAGCAACGAGCCAGCGTCGCACGGAAGCCGTGATCGTGTGCGCCCGGTCCGCGAACCGCAGCCACGGGCCGGAGCGCCAGCCTTCATGGCCATCATCACCGCGACCGGCCGCTACGCCTACCGGCGTGACGACGGCGTCTGTGTCGTGCCGCTGCCAACCCTGGCACCCTGACCGCACCAACACCCATCGGGCACGCTTACATCGAGAGCGATCGAGCGGTTCACGCGTCCGCTGCAGCGACTCCCTCGGCAACAGGGCCTACCGACGCGGTTGCATCGAGATCCAACGACCGATGGCCTCGGCCACCCTGGCCACGGTCGCGAAGCTCGGGTTGCCCTCGGGGAACCCGACCTCGTCCACGACGCCCCCGGGTGCGACGCCCCCGGTGCGGACCGCTGGTGGCGTCCCTGAACCTCCGGTCGGACGACGCACGCTCACCATCAGCGGCGGCGCTCAGGGGCGTGCTCCATGTTCGTGCCACGACTCGCCTCCCAACCTCGCCTGGTGACGCGCGCGCCCGCACCGAAGCTGCTCTGCCTGCGCCCCCCGCCGCAAGACCACGCCCCCTTAGCCAAGAGCGAGTTGCGTCCGGATGGCCCGCTCGACGCCGGCGATGTCGACCGCCGACAGCACACCGATCCGCTGTTGCAGCCGCCCCTTGGCGACCGTCGTGAGCTGGTCCGCCATGGCCTTGCGCTGCTCACCGTCCAGCACGACGTACGCCTCGCTCGGGTAGAGCCGAGCGACGTTGCTGGTGAGCGGAACCACCTGAACGCGATTGAGGAACTGGTTGGCGGCATCGTTGCTGACGATCACCGCCGGGCGGCGCTTCCGAACCTCGCCCCCAAGCGAGGGATCGAAGCCGACCCACCACACCTCACCTCGGTTCATCGGCAACGTCCACGACCGTAGTTTCCGCCCACGCGAGCGCCTCGGCCTCGCGGGTCTCGTCCTCGGACATCTGCCGGTAGGCCTCCGCCAAGTCCTCCCGCACCACGTGCGGCATGACGAGCGACTCGATGAAGCCGCTGATGCGGCGGCGCCCGATGACCCGATGCAACCCCGCGTAGACCCTCTCATCCACGGTGATCGTCAGCTTGCGTCGCATGGCCACCTCCTACACGTGCAGTATACGTATAGGGCGAGGGGCGGGCGTCTCACCCCCGGCATCGGCCGAGCCCGGGGCCCCATCTCGCGCTCTTGGCCGCCGACCGAACGTGCGCCCGCGCCAATCCGCGATGGCGCAGAAGGGCCGTCATGTCGTCCGCCG
>REEJ01000118.1 GCA_007695125.1 Trueperaceae bacterium
GCAGCGCCTCGCGGATGATGTTGTTCACCACCTTGACGATGGCGTTGTCGTCGATCCCGCTGGTGTCTTCCTCGACCTGTTGCGGACCGCTCCCGACCTCTTCGAGCACCGCGCGCGCGAGCTCGTCCATGTCGGCGCCGTCGCGGTAGAAGCGGTTGATCAGGCGCATCAGCGTCTCTTCGGTCGCGACGGCCGGCTGGATCTCCTTCCCGGTGATCAAGCGGATGTCGTCGAGGGCGAACACGTGCCGAGGGTCCTTCATCGCCACCTGCAGCGTGTTGCCGTCGATCTTGATCGGCATCGCCTGGTAGCGCCGCACCGTCGGCTCCGGCACCAGCGTGACGGCGAAGGGGTCGACCTTGGCCGTGGTCTCGTCGACGTACTCGTAGCCGAGCTGCATGGCGAGGCTCTTGGCCAGCATCTCGGGTGAGATCTTGCCGGACTGCACCAGCGTGTCCTCGAGGCGGCCGCCACCCGAGCGCTGCTTGTTCAGCGCCTCGTCGACGTCGGTCTGGGTCACGTAGCCCAGATCGATCAGGATCTCGCCCAAGGGCTTGACCCGGCCCAGCTTGGCCTGCTCGGCGAGCGCCTTGCGCAGCTGCTCGCGCTTGAGCTTCTTGTTCATCAGGAGCGTCTCGCCGAGTCGCCCCTTGTCGTCGGCGTACATGACGTCGATGCGCTGCTGCACGGCCTTCTCGGGCGCGGCGACGAACGCCACGGAGCCCTGGATGATCGACTCGATGTCGCCCATGCGGCGCGGGTCGGCGACCGCGACGACCAGCGTGTCGCCGTCGCGCTTGTACGGCACGGCGTTGAACTGCACCGCGTCGAGCCGCAGCAGGTGCGCGGCGAGCGTGTCGTCGAAGGGCACCCCCTCGAGGGAGTGGACGTACTCCAGGCCCATCTGCTCGGCCAGCAGAGCCGCCAGGGCATCGTCGCTCATCAGGCCGCGCTTGACGAAGATGCGTCCGAGCAGCCCGCCGGTGCGCTGTTGCTCCGCGACCGCCTCGAGCAGTTGCTCTTCGGTGATGACGCCGCGCTCCACGGCGAGCGCGCCGAGCCGCTGGCTGGTGTCGACGTGGAAGTCGGCCGGCGGCTCCAGGCCGAGCTCGGGGTAGTACGTGGCGATCGCCCACTGCAGCTCCTTGTGGAGCGCCTGGTAGGGCTCGACGATGCAGCCCGACGAGTCCTCGGCCTCTTCGACCGAGAGCGCGTCGAGAGGGTCCTCGAAGGCGACGCGCAGCCGGTTCCCGTCGAGCGCGAAGGGGAGCGCGCCGAGCTCGAAGGCGGTGTCGGACGAGAGCTTCGCGAGGGCCTCGGGCATCACGTCGACGCGCGGGAGCATCACCAGCGGGATGCCGATCGATTCCTCGACCGCGCGCGCGATGCGTTGCTCCGAGATCACGCCGATGTTCACCAGCACGTCCGCCAAGCGTCCGCCGACCTCCGAGTGCCGGCCTATGGCCTGCTGCAGAGACTCGTCGGAGACGTAGCCGCGTTCCAGCAAGACCGCCCCGAGCCGTTTGTCACCGATCGACAGGACTGCCACGCGAACCTCCGCTGAGGATGAGTCGTTCGAGCCGGCGCGCCACGCGCGTGTGGGGAAGCTTCCCCGGCGTGAGCGGCCGGACGAGGATCGAGGTGATGCCGGCGCAGTTGGCGCCCAGGACGTCGGTGAAGAGCTGGTCGCCGACCATGGCAGTGGCTTCGCGCGAAGTGCCGAGCGCGGCCAGGCCCTTGCGGAACGCGAACGCGAAGGGTTTGCCGACCAGCGCGAAGGCGGGCACGCCGATGCGCTCACCCAGGCGACGCACCCGCGCGCGCTCGCCGTTCGAGAGGATCGCGAGCGCGATGCCCTCGCGGCGCACCTCGTGCAGCCACGCCTCGGCCTCTGCGCCGAGCGCGTCGGCGTCGCTGGCGATCAGCGTATCGTCGAGGTCGACCAGGAGGCCGCGCACGCCCAACTGAGCGAGCAACGCCGGAGTGACGTCTGTGACGCTCGCTACCTGTACGTCTGGCCGTACCACCGGGAAAGGCTAGCACGGGGCGTCGCGCCGGCCGGTCGACCTTTTCACGATTGTCATGAGGCGTACCGGCGCTGCGCTACGGCTGCCGCCGAGCGTCCATGCGCTCGCTCGAGTCGGGCGTCGCGTGCTCCGCCAGCGCCGCACGCCGCTTCCCCGTCGCCTTCCGCGTCGCCTTGCCCGCGTACATCGCGGTGTCCGCAACGGCGAGCAGCCCATCGACGCTGTCGGCGTCGTCCGGGAAGACGCTCACGCCGACGCTCATGCCGACGTCGACCGCGAGGCCGTTGGCCCGTACCGGTTCGTCGCCGAGCGCGTCCAGCCGCTCGCCGAGGCGCAGCGCGTGCGAGGCGTCCTCGACGAAGGCCAGCACCACGAACTCGTCGCCACCGAGCCGCGCGACCGTGTCGGCGTCGCGGACGGCCGCGCTCATGCGCGCGCCGAGTTCGCGCAGCACCTCGTCGCCCGCCGCGTGGCCGAGGTCGTCGTTCACGCGCTTGAAGTCGTCGATGTCGACGAGCGCGACGGCGAGGCGCCGGCCGGTCCGGCGCGCCACCGCGAGCGCCTGATCGAAGCGCAGGCCCAGCGCGTAGCGCGTGAAGACCCCGGTCAACACGTCCTTGATGGCGTACTCTGCTGCGACCTCGGCGGCGATTCGGCTCGCCGTCTGGCGTTCGAGCAAACGCGACAACGCGAACAGCAAGACGACGAAGATCGCGTTCGCGACGGCCGACTGGAGGACGAAGGCAGCAGCGGGCGCACCGAGGTCCTGGCCGCTGGTGGGATGGCCGGCGATGACGAGCCCGGTGGCCGCGAGGAAGCCGAACGCGGCGAACGGACCGCCCCGGCTGCCGAACACGATGAACGCCCAGACGGCGACCATCGGTATCCAGACCGAGAACGACGAGACGGCCGTGAGGCGGCCAGCCTCAGTGGTGGCGTTGGTCAGCAGCAGCGCCAGCAACCCCAGCAGGATCGGGAAGTAGGCCGCGTATTGCGCCACCTCGACCACCCGCAACAGGTCGGGCCGACGCCACAAGACCAGCAGGCAGACGGCGAAGAACACCAACGTCGGCGGGACGATCGTGTCGGCGACGCTCGCGATTGCGGGGTCGAGGAGCGGTACCGAGCGCTGCAGCGCCAGCACGCCGAGCAGCACGACCGCGAAGTAGGCCAGGTAGACGCGTCGCTTGACCCCGGACGGATCGTTACCGGTCCCGATCGAAGGGGGCGGCGTGGGGCGGTGACCGGTCATGGCTGCCCACCCTATACGGGGTCGCACATCGAGAACCTGAAGCCTATGTCGACGAATCGAGCGTTCGCGACCGGACGGCGTCGCTCACCCCTTCACCGATCCCGCCAGCAGGCCCTTGATGAAGTAGCGCCCCAGGATCAGGTAGATGAGCAGCGTCGGCAGGGCGGCCAGGATGGCCCCCGCCATCGGCAGGTTCCAGCGCACGGCTTCGCCGCCGGCGAGCTGCGCGAGCGCGACGGTGATCGGCTCGGTGGCTCGGCGCGTCAGCGTCACGGCGAACAGGAACTCGTTCCAGACCTGGGTGAACTGCCAGATGACCACGACGACGAAGCCTGGCACCGACAGCGGGAACACGA
>REEJ01000143.1 GCA_007695125.1 Trueperaceae bacterium
GCTTGTCGTCGCTGACGTACGAGTGGACCCAGTGCACGCCGTGCTCGGCGATGCGGTCGACGACGTTCAGGCACGTTGCGGCGCCTTCGGCGTTGGCGGGGATGGCGAGGCCTTCGGGGAAGCGGCGTTCGATCACGTAACGGGGCATGGTGGTTCCTCCTGCGTTGGGTTCGCCGGCCGGCGTGTGGTCATGGTGCAGCGGCCGTCCCGCATTGCGCATCGGCACAACCACCTAGACGTGCTCGGGTCGGTACCTACGTTGGCTCGACGAGGTCGCGTCGGTGTGCCTCTGCGATGGCGGCGGCGCGGCTGTCGACGGCGAGCTTGGCCAGGATGGCGGAGACCTGATGCTCGACGGTTCGCGTGCTGACGCGGTGGCGCTCGGCGATCTCGGCGTTCGACAAGCCGTCCACCAGCCGCGCGAGCACCTGCGCCTCGCGCGGCGTCAGGCCGGCCGGGTGGCGCTTCGTTCGCTCGCGGGGACCGCGCGGGATGCCGGTGGCGCCGAGCTCGCGCAGGCGCGCGCGGGCGCGCTCGGTGGCGACGCGTGCGCCGAGGCGCGAGAAGGCATCGACCGCCTCGCGTACGTCGCGCTCGTCGGCGCTCTCGGCCAAGGCGCGGGCCGTCTCGAACGGGCAGCCGAGCGCCTCCCATGCGGCCGCGGCCTCGCCGTGTCGACCGCCCACCTGCAGCGCGAAGGGTTCGGCGGCGAACGCCGGAAGGTCGTCGAGGTCGTCGGCCAGCGAGCGCCAGTACGCCAGTTCGCCGACGAACCACGGATGCCGCGCCGTGAGGGCGAGGTCGAAGGAGGCCGAGGCCTCGTCGCGCACCCGGTCGAGGTCGTCTTCGAACCAGGCCGCCTCCGCCCGCGCCGCGCGCACTGGGGCGAGGCGTTGCAGCGTGCCGGTGCGGAGCGCGAGCTCGAGGGCCTCGTCGAGCGGCGGCCAGGTCTCGGGGTCGCCGCGGCGTGCTCGCAAGCGGCCGAGGGCGACCAAGGCCATGATCCTGGTGATCGCCGAGGACGACGCTGCGCCGAGGATCCGCCCGGTCATGGCCGCGGCTTCGTCCCAAGCGCAGCGGTAGAGGCGGGTCAGGGCGAGCCACGCCGTGGCGTACGCCGCCTGCGCGTCGAGGTCGTGGTGCTCGGCGATCGCGATCGCCAGCCGCAGGTGGCGCTCGGCTTCATCGAAGCGGTGCAGTTCGCCGGCGCCCGAACCGCGGTTGAGGTGGGCGTTGGCGTGTAGCTCGTCGAGGCCGTGCTCCTTCGCCAGCTCGACGGCCCGCTCGAAGTGCAGGTCGTACCCTGTTCGACCGGCGAGCATCAGCGCCGAGGCCACCGTGATGTGGCCGCCCGCCAAGGAGCGGTGGTCGCCGGCCGCCGTCGCGAGGTCTATGGTGCGGGTTCCCCAGTGGACCGCCCCGTCGTTGTCACGATCGAGCATGCGCAACGCGGAGCGGAACTGGTACGCGCGCACCAGCGAGGCTCCATGCGGCAGTCCCTCGAGGGCCTCGATGGCGACGGCGCTGGCGGCCTCGGCAGCGGCGTTGTCGCCCAGGTGGAACAGGACACTCGACAGGTCCGTGTGGGCGTTCGCCCAGCGCTCGTGCATCCCGGCCGCGCGCCAACGATCGATCACCTTCCGCAAGGCGTCGCGGGCCTCCGTCTGACGGTCGACGATCGAGCACTCACGGGCGTAGGCCGCCAGCACCTCGGTGTGCTCGTCGTCCGGGAGGCGATCGAGGTACGGCAGGACGCGTGCGTATTGGGCACGAGCCTCACGGTGGGCGCCGAGCGTGGCCGCCTCGCGCGCGGCGACGGGCGCGTGAAGCACGACGGCGGCTGCGTCGCCGGCTTCGGCGGCGTGGTGCGCGAGCGTGGCACGGTCGCCGGCGGCGTCGGGCGCGCGTTCGAGCACCGCGAGCACGGCGGCGTTGAGAGCGCGCCGGCGCGGGAAGGACAGCGTCGCGTGGATCGCGTCGCGCGCCAGTTGGTGGCGGAACGCCAGACGGCCATCATGCTCGTGCAGCAGGCCGCTTGCTAGGCACGCCTCGATCGCGTCGGTCGCGTGACCGAGCGCCGTGAGGACGTCGGCCTCGGCGCTGAGGCCGATGACGCTGGCGGCCTCCAGCGCGTCGCGCGCCGTGGCACCTAGCCGCCCGACACGGGCGCCGACCGCGTCGCTGACGCTCGCCGGGAGGCGATCGCCACCCGCCGCCACCACCTCGGTCACGAAGAAGGGGTTGCCGTCCGTGAGACGGTGCAACTCGTCGGGGTCGGCGTCCACGCCTGCGGCGAGCCGCGCGACCGCGTCGCGGCTCAACGGTGGGACGGCCATGCGCGTCACGGCCTGGGCGCTGCCGAGGTCACCCAGGACCGCCTTGAGCGGATGATGGCGGGGACCGACCTCGTCGCGACGGTAGGTGGCGATGACGAGCGCGTGCGTGTCGCCGATCCGGCGGCCGAGGAAGCGGAGCAGATCGAGCGTCGCGTCGTCGGCCCAGTGCACGTCCTCGAACACGGCGACGGTGGCTCGCGCGCGCAACGCCTCCAGCAGGCGAGCGAACACGCGCTCGCGCGCGCGATCGTCCGCGAACAGCGCCGTGAACGGCGGCCCGAGGCCCGGCGCCATGTCCAACAGCGGCCCGAGCGGTCGGGGCGTCTGCATCGCATCGCATCCCCCGACCAGCACGACCGCCGAGCCCGCGGCGTCCGCACAGAAGCGCCGCACCAGCGCCGACTTCCCGATCCCAGCCTCGCCCCCGACGAACACCATGCCGCCCCGCCCCGACGCGGCCTGCGTCAGGTGCGAGCGGAGCGTGCGGAGCTGCTCGTCGCGCTCGAAGAGCGCCGATGGGGGCATGGATCGACGATAGCAGCGCGGTGTGCGGCACGCCCCAGCCCGCATCGTTGACCCGCATGTCATCTATCGCTAGGCTGAAGGCGTACAGCGCACGAGCCATGCACCACGAGCCCTGGGGCGCGCCCATCGGCGCGTCGGCGCCCACTGCGCTCGCCGGGGTCGCGCCGGCGGGTACGCCCGTCGAGCCGCGCGATCACCGTCGGCATCGGAGGCGTCCTTCTCGAGGAGGCCGTTGCGATGAGGAGAACGCTGCTGGCACTGGTCGCGCTGTTGCTCGTCGGAGCGCAGCCGTTCGCGCAGGAGCTACCGTCGGTACCAGGGTTCGAGCGCCTCGATCACCTCCTCGACGTGGTCGAGGCGCGGCATCGTGCCACGCCCGATCCAGGCGACGTCTGGGCGCAGGCGGGCCGATTGGGGCACGAGGCCGAGCGCATCGTGGCCTTCGTCCGCGACGAGGTCGCCTTCGAGCCGTACGAGGGCTACCTGCGCGGCGCGTCCGGCACACTCCTGGGGCGCGCTGGCAACGCCCTCGACCAGGCGCTCCTGCTGCGTTCGCTGCTCGCCGCCGCCGGCGTCGACGCTCGCCTGGTGGCGCGCGACTTGGACGCCGGCGAGGGGATGGCGCTGTTCGCGGCGTTCGCGGCCAGGGCGCCGGTCGCGGCGGACCCGCCGCCGGACGTCGAGCGCGCCGCGCGTGAACTGGGCGTCCCGGCCGAGTCGGTCGCGGCCGTCGTGCGCGAGCGCCTGGTCCGTGAGG
>REEJ01000028.1 GCA_007695125.1 Trueperaceae bacterium
GACGATGCGCCGGTGACGAGCACGACCTGGCCCGCGAAGGCGCCGGCGGCCAGCGACTCCGTCAAGCCGGCCCGTCCGCGACGGGTGCGACCTGGGCGCGTGGCGTTGCGGGGTCGACCTCGGCGCTGGTCGCGACCGATGCGACGAACGCGTGGTTGCCCGCGCCGAACACGTCGTTGGGGTCGAGCGAGCGCTTCAGTGCCCGGACCGCCTGGAGCGACGCCTCGGAGTGCACCCGTGGCATGAAGTTTTGGCGGATCTTGCCGACGCCGTGATGGTGCGACAACGAACCGCCTTGTTCCAGGACGACCTCGCGCAGGCGTTGCTCGATCTCGTGGAAGGTCCGGACCGGGTCGGCGAGGCCGCGGGCGCAGAAACCCACGGTGAAGTAGATGCAGACGCCGGCGCGATAGCTCTGGGAGAGCCGGTACGACAGGTACGGCGTGCCGGCCACGCCGCGCTCGGCACACATGCGACGCAGCTCCGCCTCGACCGCGCCCGTGATGTCGTGGATGCGGCTCCACGGCGCCGAGGTCTCCATCGTCTCGCCGAAGATGCCGAGCGTGTTGAGGAAGTCACGGATGTAGGCGATCGCGAACGTGACCGCGTAGCCGCGGCGACCGTTCTCCGGACCGCCCGAGAGCCCGCCGTGCGCCTTCAGGAGGCCGAAGAGGCTGCGCGCCTGCTGCCGGACCTCGGCCGCCGAGCCCTCCATGACGACCGTGCAGGCCACCATGCGCTCCGGGTCGAAGCCCTTCACGCGCGTCACGAAGAGCTTCGTGAGCTTCGAGGTCAGCGCCGCCATCCCCGTCTTGGCTCGGCCGAGCGCCTGGCCTAGGCGGAACTCGGTGTTGTTGGTCAAGCGGATGCTGGCGGGCCGCACGCCGGTCTGCTGCACGGCCTGCAAGTAGCGCACCCCGGCCGCGAAGTCGGGGAACACGAGCGAGGCGTAGCGGCGCACGTCGGGCAGCGGCCAGACGTGCAGCACGGCGCGCGTGATGATCCCCAGGCCACCCTCGCTGCCGAACGCGAGGCGTTGTACCTCGATGCCCGTGGCGCTGCGCGGCACGACCGGGGTGACGCGCACCTCGCCGCTAGGCGTCACCAAGACGGCGTCGAGCACCACCTCTTCGATGTTGCCGTAACGGTTCTTCTTCATGCCGCTGGCGTTGGTGGCGATCCAGCCGCCGACCGTGGAGAGCTCGACGCTGTCGGGCACGTGGCCGGTGGTGAGGCCCTCGGCCTCGAGGCGCACCTCGAGGTCCTTGCCCGTGATGCCCGCCTCGACCACGACCCAGCCGTTGGCGCGGTCGACCTCGAGCACGCGGTTCATCTGGCGCATGTCGACCGACACGATCAAGCGTCGCTCGCCGACGGGGCAGGTCAGGGCGCCGGAGACGTTGGTACCGCCGCCGTACGGGATGAGCACCACGTCGTGTTGGTCGGCCAGGCGCACGAGCGCACGCACGTCGTCCTCACCGCGCGGATGCGCGACCAGGTCGACCAGCCGCTCGGGCGCCACGCCGCCGAGCAGGCGGTAGATCTCGTCGACGCTGAGCTGGCCGTGGCTGTGCACCAGCCGAGCCTGGTCGTCGTCGTCCAGGCGAAGCCCTGGGACGGCCTCGAGGAGCTCCGCCACGAACGCTTCGTTGCGCACCGGCGCCGGCAGCGTCGGCGGCGGGAGGCTCGCCTGCACGTGCTCCGGTCCGACGGGGACGGCGAGCAGGTCCGCCACGAACGACAAGAAGTGCGGCAGCGGCGCCCCGGCGAGCGGGTAGCGGTCGCCCGTCAGGCGCACGGTCGTCGCATCGAGGAACTCGAAGCGCGTGTCGTCGTACCCCCACAGGTGCGCATAGCGTCGGCCGGGCGCCGGGTCGTAGGGACGGTCTGCCGCCCCCCTCGCCGGCGCGTCGGATCGGAGCTGCGTGTCGCGCCTCGTCATGACCGGGCCTCCTCGGATGGCAGGGTACCGCCCGCGCCCAGCCGGCTCACCGCGCCGTGCGCGTCGTGTGCGATGCGCTTCGAGACGCTCGAGACGCTCTCGCCGTCCAGGCAGCGCAAGTAGGGCTCGATGGCGATGGGCGGTCCAAAACGGACGTGGACGGGGTGGTGTTTGATCCAGATACGCCCCTTGGGCAGCGCCTGCGCGGCGCCGCTGATGGCGACCGGCACGATCGGCGCCGCCGAGGCGAGCGCCAGCAGCCCGAGGGTGCTGCGGAAGGGGTGCAGCGCGCCGTCGAGGCTGCGCGTCCCCTCTGGGTAGAAGATGAGCGAATGGCCATTACGCAATACCTGCGCCGGCAGCGCCAGCGCGCGCGCCACGTTGCGACGGTGCCGTTCGAAGGGGAAGCCGCCCAGCGTGGCGTGCAAGATCCATGCAACCGCCGGTCGGCGGAACCAGTAGTCGGCCGCAGCGGTGGGGTGGGTGCGCGTCGCGTGGTGCCCCAACGCGGCCAACAACACGCCGGTGTCGATATGGCTGGTGTGGTTGGCCACCACGATGAAGGGACCGCGCTCCGGCAGATGCTCGCGACCCGTCCAGGCGAGGTCCAGGCGCAGGCGCGCCGTCATGCGGATAGCGTGCAGGCTGGCGCGTCGGATAACGCGCTTGTAGGTCGGGGTGGTCCACACGGTCGCCTCGGCCGGGGTCGTCTCCCTGGTCAGCGCCAAGACCTGCTCGGCCCCACGCCAACTCGTGCGCGCACCCCGCGCCAGCTCGGCGTCCCCGGTATCCCCGTCGCCGTCTCCTGGCCCTGGCTCGTGCACGAGCGCTGCGCGCGGCGGGTCGCTCGCGGCCGCTGCGCCAGCCGCCGGTGTGCCAGCCGCCAGCGTGCCCGCAGACAGGTCGACGGGAGCCACGCGGCCTCGCATGCGCAACAGGAACCGCTCGACGCCAGGGAGGTGCACCTCTTGCACGTAGCGCTTCCAATCGAGGTCTCGCACGTCGAACGGGAACGCCTCACGGTCCGCTGCGCTCAGGGCCTGCCACGCCCGCTGCACGTTGAACGCCAAGAACCGCGCTCGACTCTCGGCGTAAGGGCCGTAGATCGCCGCCATGTCGCGGAGCCACGTCAGGCGCGCGCGCCGACCACTCAAGACGGACCGTCGCCGACGGCCCCAGTCCGTGAACGACAGCGGGAGCGAGGCGGCTTCGAGCACGCGCAGTGGCAGCATCTGGCTGAGCTCCAGGCGACGCAAGAAGCGACTCGTCTCCGACAACACCAGTTCGGGCAGATCGTCGGCCCGGTCCGTGCGGGCGGGGCGCATCGGCGCACGCTGGTAGTGCTCGCGAACGAAGGCGCTGAATGTCTTGACGTGCAGCGGGTTGTCCGCGCTCGTCGCGACCTGGTAGACCTCGGGACCCTCGCCCACGTGCGTGAACGGGATGGCCATCAGCAGCGCGTTCACGACCGTGTCCACCGGTACGACGTCCAACACGGCCTCAGGATGGCCGGGGAAGGCGGTGAGCTGGCGCCGTGCGTAGCCGACGATGAGCGGATCCATCATCCGGTACCCGTCGATCCAGCCGGGGGCGGGCGTCCGCAAGGCGCTCTCGATCACGGAGGGTCGCAGGATCAGGCCGG
>REEJ01000212.1 GCA_007695125.1 Trueperaceae bacterium
ACGTCGGCTCGTCGAACTTCGCCGGTTGGGACATCGCCACCGCCTGCCAGGAGGCGTCGCGCCACGGCCGGACCGGCCTGGTGAGCGAACAGAGCATCTACCACCTCGACAACCGCATGGTGGAGCTCGAGGTCCTCCCGGCCTGCCGGCACTACGGCCTGGGCTTGATCCCGTGGAGCCCGCTGGCCGGCGGCCTGCTCGGCGGCGCGCTCGGCAAGCTCGAGTCGGGTCGCCGCATGGACGAGTCGATGCAGAAGCGCATCGAGGAGAAGCGGCCCCAGCTCGAGCGCTACGAGGCGTTGTGCCGCGAGCTCGGCGAGGAGCCCGCCACCGTCGCGTTGGCGTGGCTGCTCCACAACCCGGTCGTGACCGCGCCGATCATCGGCCCGCGCACCATGGAGCAACTCGAGAGCGCGGTGCGCGCGACGGAGGTCACGCTGGACGAGGCCACCCTGGCGTCGCTCGACGAGATCTTCCCCGGTCCGGGGGGTGAGGCGCCGAACGCGTACGCCTGGTGAGCGGCCAGGCGCGTCGGGTCGTCGCCGTCAGTCCGTTCGCGGGCCCTTGAGCATCGTGAGCAGCAGGACCAGCGGCGTACGCGCGGTCACGGTGTGGGGCAGGTGCGGCGCCATGTGGGTCCAGCTGCCGGGGCCGACCTCCATCACCTCGGCGCCGAGGCCGAAGGTGCCTTCTCCCGACACGACCTGCAGGATCGCGGGTTTGCTGGCGGTGTGCTCCGAGAGTTCCTGACCGGCGGCGAAGCCGAACAGCGTCACCTTGACGAGTTCGTCGTTGACGACCTGCCGACTGACGATGCTCTGCTCGGGGATGTCGCCGACCAACGCGGCGAGGTCGTGATGGAACACGAACTCCGGTGCGGTCGCCGAGACGTTGTCATCCTGCATGCCGTCCTCCTTTGGTCGCGTCGTGACCGGCGATCGCGGTCACGGCACGGCGCGTAACATGGACCATCATATCCATGTTGATGACCGTCGACAGGGCACGGCGTCCCTGGGCGCCCGCCGCCGTGGCAGCCGCAGCGACAGGCTCCGGGCCGACCTCACACGGACCGGGGTAACTGGCCGATCAGCAGGTGCCAATCCTCCGCTCCGCCGTCGGCAACCGCCACGACGTAGCCGACCACCCGCACGCCGGCCTCCTCCAGTCCTTCTGCCAGGTGCGACGTCGCCAGCCACACCTCGCCTGCGCGTCGTACCGGCCGGGAGATCACCACCACGTGTCTGCCGGGGCGCACCACGCCGAGCGAGCCGGCGATCATCGCTCCGACGTCGTCGCGGTACAGATCGAGTTGATCGTCGCGACCGCTCGAGCGCGTAAGGCGCCACACCGCGAACGTCGGCGGGTGCACCACGAGCAGGTCGGCGCATCCGGCCGACACACCGCGGGGCGGCGAGGCCATCAGCGTGCGGGCGTCGGCGCGACACACGAACGGCGCCAACGGCGCGATGTCGCCCGACCACGAGCGCACGCCGAACCGGCGCGCCACCGACGCGATGGTGCCGGTTCCCGCGGTCACGTCGACCAGCGCCCCACCGCGCGGCAGGAGGCGTGCCAGCAGCGCCTCGACCACCCGTGGCGCGAGCGGTTCCTCACCCCGTGGCGCGCCGCGGTTGGGCGAGAACAGCCACACGTGCCCAGGCAGGCGGCGCGGCGAGGCGGCAGGGTCGTCGGCGACCAGCCAGCCATCGGCGCCCGCCGTGACGTGTGCACGCATACCGGCCGACCGCTCGATCGTGATCGCCGCGAGCGCATCCGCCTCGATGCGCCGAGACAGCCCCCGCGGCAGCAGCGCGGCACCAGGGCGTTCAGGGAGCGCAACCAGCGGCGCCAGCACCTCGGCCCTGACGGCAGGGTCGGCGATGCGGTTCACGCGCCGCGCGACGACGAAGGGCAGCCCACGCTCGAGCGCGTCGCGCACGTCCGGAGCGAAGGTCGCGATGCTCAGCAGGCCCCGGAGCAGGTAGCCATCACCTACACCCGCCCCGTCCAGCACGGCGCGCACGGCGTCGGGCCAGGCGCTGCGCTCGGCCTGCAGGATGCGCCGCACGCCGCGCACGCGCGCCGCCTCGTCGTCACCCGGCTGGGTGGCCAACAGCGCCTGGTACAGCGCCAGCGGCTTCCGGCTCACCGCTCGCCCCGCTGCGCGTCACCGCGCGGTCCCTGCGACGCCGGCGTGGGCATCCTGGCGCCACGCCCCAGCACACGTTCGCGTTGCATGCACACGCTGAACGATACCGCAGGCACCGCTCGGTCTCCTGCCGCTCACGTCGGTGCAAAAGCCGCAGCGCGCGGCGCCGTGGCTCCGTACGATGACGCCATGACACGCTTCGCAACGGCATGGCTGCTCGCCCTCGTCGCCGGCCTGATGGCAGGTTGCGTTCCGATCGTCGACACCCCGCGTGGCCTCGAGCACTGCGCGGCACCCGACGCCCCGATCGCCTTCGCCGACCCAGGCCTCGCCGACGTCGTGCGCGCCGATCTCGGCCTGGCCGAGGACGACGCCGTCACATGCCGAGCCCTGACCAGACTGAGGCGACTGAGGGCCAACGACACCGGGATCACGTCCTTCGCCGGCCTCGAGGAGGCCGTGAACCTCAACCGGATCGACGCCCGGGGCAACCAGATCAGCGACCTCGGACCGCTGAGCGCTCTCCCGCGGCTCGCCCGGCTCTACCTGCGCGACAACGCCGTGAGCGACCTGTCGCGCCTCAGCGACGTCCCGGCGCTCACGTTCCTCGAGCTGCGCCGCAACGAGCTCAGCGACATCGAAGGTGTCGAAGGGCTGCCGAACCTGCGTCAGCTCGACCTGCGCGACAACGAGATCGTGGACGTCTCGCCGTTGGCCGCGCTGACCCGGCTGCTCGAGCTCCAGCTCCAGAACAACGCGGTGGAGCGCATCGACGCTCTCCGTGGCCTGTCGAGCCTCGAGATCGTACGGCTCGACGGCAACGCCATCGTCGACGCCAACGCGCTGTCGACGCTCCACGCACTGCGAACGCTGAGCCTGCGCAACAACCAGCTGAGTGGGATTGCCTTCCTGTTCCCGCTGGGCAAGCTCGAGTTCCTCGACCTCCAGAACAACGCCGTCTCGGACCTGACGGCGCTGCTCTCGCTCGACCGCCTCGAGACCTTGAACCTCAGCCGGAACCAGATCAGCGACGCCACGCCGCTCGGCAGCCTCACCGCCCTGCGGAGCCTGAACGTCCAACGCAACGCGATCACCTCGATCGCCCCGTTGAGCGGGCTGACACGACTCACGGAGCTCGACCTCAGCCGGAACCAGATCAGCGACGTGACGCCGCTCGCAGACCTGTCGAGCCTGACGTCGCTGAACCTCGACCGCAACTGCCTGGTCCTCGATGAGGTCGACATGCGCGTGATCGACCGCCTCGTCGAGATCGGCGCAGAGGTGTCGTTCGACACGCAGTCCAGCTGCCGATGACGCCAGCGAAGGCTGCCGCGACCGCGCGCACCGACGCGGCCACACGCCGCGTCGGTCAGTAGCGCTCCGGGACGAAGGTCTGCTCGTACAGGGGCGGGCGCACGTAGG
>REEJ01000185.1 GCA_007695125.1 Trueperaceae bacterium
GGAACCCGACGACGCCGACGGCGTGTCGGCGCTCCCGGCCGCCGTGCCGCCGACGGCGCCGCCGACGAGCAGGACGACCCGCTGATGCTCGGCATGGCGATGTTCGGCGCCGCCATCGGCCTCCTGCTGCTCGGCTTCCCCGTCGCGTTCAGCCTCGGCGGTGTGGCGTTCCTGTTCACGCTGCTCGGCTCCGACCTGCTGCCGTCCATGCTCGGCATCCCCCTGCCGTGGGATCCCGAGTTCCGCGTCGCGCGCCTGAACATCCTGCCGCAACGGATCTTCGGCACCATCATGGACAACTTCACGCTGGTGGCCGTGCCGTTCTTCGTGTTCATGGGGGTGATGCTGGAGAAGAGCGGTCTCGCCGAGGAACTCCTCGAGACCATGGGGATGCTCTTCGGGCGGCTCCGCGGCGGCCTGGCGATCTCGGTGGTCGCCGTCGGGGCCTTGTTAGCGGCCTCGACCGGCGTCGTCGGCGCCTCCGTCGTCACCATGGGGGTGCTGGCGCTGCCCGTGATGCTGAAGTACAAGTACGCCAAACCGCTCGCCACGGGCGTGATCGCCTCGTCGGGAACGTTGGGCCAGATCATCCCGCCGTCGATCGTCCTGGTGATCCTGGGTGACCAGATCGGCGTCTCGGTGGGAGACCTCTTCCTCGGCGCGCTGCTGCCGGGCCTGCTGCTCGCGGGGGCGTTCATGCTGTGGGTGATCTTCAAGGCGTTGACGCGGCCGCTCGAGGCGCCGGCACTGCCGCCCGAGGCACGCACGCTCCACGGCTGGCGCCTGCTCGCCCAGGTGGCGAAGAACCTCGTGCCCCCGCTGGTGCTGATCTTCCTGGTGCTGGGTACCATCTTCTTCGGCATCGCCACGCCGACCGAGGCCGGCGCGATGGGGGCCGTCGGCGCAATGGCGCTGGCGCTCATCAACCGTCGCCTGACGCTGCGGAACCTCACGGCCACCATGGACCAGACCGTGCGCCTGACCTCGATGGTGTTCATCATCCTGGTCGGAGCTACCGCGTTCGGGATGGTCTTCACGGCGCTGCACGGCGAGCGCGTGGTGCAGGGCTTCCTGACGGGTCTCCCCGGCGGTGCCAGCGGCTTCGTGGTGGTAGCGATGCTGGTGATCTTCTTCCTCGGCTTCTTCATCGACTTCATCGAGATCACCTTCATCGTCGTGCCGCTGCTCGCGCCGATCGCGCTGCTGTTCTTCGGTCCGGAGTTGATGGTGTGGTTCGGCGTGCTGATCGCCATGAACCTGCAGGCCTCGTTCCTGACGCCACCCTTCGGGTTCGCGCTGTTCTACCTCAAGGGTGTCAGCCCACCGTCGATCAAGACCCATCACATCTACCGCGGCGTGGCGCCGTTCATCGCCATCCAGTTGCTGATGGTGCTGGTGATCGCGCTCTTCCCACGGCTCGTCACCTGGCTGCCGGAACTCGCGCGCGCCGCGCGCTGAGCAGCCGGCGCCGCGAGCGTCCCGCGGCTGCGCGCGACACGTTCGTCCACGTCGACGCCCCCGGCCGATGGCCGGGGGCGTTCGCGTCGTACGCGGTGCGCACTGCGCACGCTACCGTGGTGGCCGAGCGTCAGCCGCGGTCGCCGTGGACGTAATCGAGGATCGGGTACTCGCTGTACGCGCCCCAGCCCCGCACCGTCGCCGCGAAGGCTTCGTAGTCGTCGTGGACGCGGGTGTAGAAGGGGTTGGCGGTCCGATGGACCTCGTGCAGTTCGTTCATGGCCGCCTCGAAGTGCTGCATCACCACGAGCGGGAAGGTGCGGACCTGGGTGCCGCCGGCGATCAGGCGCTCGAGCGCGGCGCCGTTGCGAGCCTCGTACTTCGACAGCATGTCGACGTTGGCCGCCTTGGCCGCGACCTCGATGGCCTGCTGGACGTCGTTCGGGAGCCCTTCGAAGCTCGCGAGGTTGACGTAGAGCCCCAGCGCCGGGCCCGGCTCCTGCCAGGCGGGGCCGTAGTAGTAGCGCGCCGCGCGGTGCAGGCCGAGGATCTCGTCGTCGTACGGCCCCACCCATTCGGCGGCGTCGACCGTGCCGCGCTCGAGCGCCAGGAAGAGCTCACCTGCCGGGATGTTCTGGGCGTTCCCGCCGGCGCGGCTGAACACCTGACCGCCGAGCGCCGGGATGCGCATGGTCAAGCCGATGATGTCGTCGGGCGTGTTGATCTCGCGGTTGAACCAGCCGCCCATCTGCACCCCGGTGTTGCCGGCGGGGAAGGCGATGAGCCCGTCGCGGGCGTTGAGCTCGTTCCACAACGCCACGCCGTTGCCGTCGTAGAACCAGGCGTTGGTCTGCTGGGCGTTGAGCCCGAACGGCACCGAGGTGAAGAAGCCGTGCGTCTGGTCCTTGCCGACGTAGTAGTACGAGGCCGTGTGGCCGAAGTCGAACGCCCCGGACGACACGGCGTCGTAGACCTCGAGCGCCCCGACCTGGGCCCCAGCCGGATAGACCTCGATGCTGACGTCGCCGTCGGTGACCGACTCGATCATCCCGGCCGCCAACGTGGCCGTGCCGTAGAGCGTGTCGAGCGAGGTCGGCCACGACGTGACCATCTCGAAGCGGAAACGCCCCGCCTGCGCCTTCGCGAACATGAGCGGCGACAGCGCTGCGCTAGCGGCCACCACGCCTGCCTTCTTGAGGAACTCGCGACGCTTCATCCCAAGCCTCCACACGCTGGTTTTGTGGTCCGGAAACCGCCTTCACCTTAGCACCGACCGCGAGGCCCGGATGCGTGCCGCGGATCGCGGTTGGGCCACGTGCGCCGCGCGCCTCCGGCGCCGCTCCGAGCGCCGCGCTCGGTGCCGCCGAGAGGTCCCGACGCAAGGCACGACGGCGCGTCCAGGACGAGCCGAACTGGTGCGTGAAGAGCCCCTCAAGCGGCGGTCATGAAGCCCTGACGTACACCGTGATACCGTGACCGTGCCCGGCGGGGGGAGCTCCCGCCACGCATCGGCTCGGCGGTTCGGGCGAGACGCCCAGGGGCGCCCAGCCTCAGGAGGAGACCCATGAAGCGACTGTTCGTCACGCTCGGCGCCGCGCTGCTGATCGCAGGTCTGTTCGGTACCAGTCAGGCCCAGGGCGATGTCCCAGACCGCCTGGTCCTCGGCATGGTGCCCAGCCGCGAGGCCGACGTGATCGTCGACAGCCTCGGCCCGATCGCCGACCTGCTCTCGCAGGCCCTGCTGATCCCGGTCGACACCTTCGTGTCCACCAACTTCGTCGGCCTGGTCGAGGCCGTCGGCACCGGTCGCGTCGACATCGGCCTCTTCGGGCCGGCCGCGCTCGTGCAGGCGATGGACGTGCACGGCGCCGAGGTCATCCTGGCGTCGGTGCGCCGCGGCAGCACCACGTACCGCGCGCAGTTCAACGTGCGTTGCGACAGCGGCATCACCGAGTTCGAGCAGCTCCGCGGCGGCACGATCGCGTTCGTGGACCCCGGCTCGGCGTCGGGCTACCAGTTCCCCTTCGTCACGCTGTCCCAGACGCACGGCATCAACCCCGACACCGAGATGACCGCGATCTTCGCGGGCTCGCACGACGCCGCGGCGCTCGCCGTGTACCTCGGTGACGTCGACGTCGCGGTCACCTTCGGCGGCTCACCCGGCTCCGACGGCCGCGAGACCATCGAGGCCGACTTCCCGGACGTCAAGGACGTCGTGTGCATCCTCGGCTTCAGCGACAACATCCCGAACGACGGCACCGTCGTCCGCAGCGGCCTCGACCCGGAGCTCGTCGAGCAGATCACGCAGGCGATGATCGACCTCGCCTCGACGGAAGAGGGCCAGGTCCTGACCCAGGCGCTCTTCAACGTCACCGAGTTCGCTCGCATCGACGCCTCGGCGTACGACATCGTGCGCGACGTCTCGGCGACCTTCGCGCGCTGAGCGCGTAGCGCGTAGCGCGTCACAGACACGCGTTCCTTGCAACGTCGCCTCCCCGCTGGCCCTGTGCCGGCGGGGAGGTTTCGTGTAGACTCGGACGTGTCCCACATCACCTTCGCGAACGTCGAGGTCACGTATCCGGGCGGCCTGAAGGCCCTCAAGGGCGTCGACCTCGAGATCCCGCAGGGTCAGTTCGTCGTCATCGTCGGGCTCTCGGGCGCGGGGAAGTCGACGCTGATCCGCACGGTCAACAGCCTCGTGGTGCCGAGCGCGGGCGACGTCCGCATCGGGGACCGCTCGGTCACCCGCGCGCGCGGTGGCGAGTTGCGGCGGCTCCGCTCCGACATCGGGATGATCTTCCAGACCTTCAACCTCGTGAAGCGCTCGTCGGTGCTCCGCAACGTGCTCGCCGGTCGCCTCGGCGCCGTGCAACCGCTGCGCGGCGTGCTCGGGTTGTTCCCGAAGGCCGACGTGGCGTTCGCGCACGAGTGCCTCCGGCGCGTCGGCATCCCCGAGAAGGCCTTCGCGCGCGCCGACGCCCTCTCGGGGGGGCAGCAACAACGCGTCGGGATCGCCCGTGCGCTCGCGCAGCGACCGTCGGTGATGCTCGCCGACGAGCCCGTCGCCAGCCTCGACCCACCGACGTCGCACGCCGTCATGCGCGACCTGAAGCGCATCGCGCGCGAGGACGGCATCACCACGATCGTCAACCTGCACTTCATCGACATGGCGCGTGAGTACGCCGACCGCATCGTCGGGATGCGCGACGGCCTGATCGTCTTCGACGGCACGGCAGACGACGCCACCGACCAGGTGTTCGAAGACATCTACGGTCGACCGATCGACGAGGACCGGGACATCCGTGGCCGTACCTGACCGCGGCGTGGTGCAGGGGCCACCGGCTCGGCCGGTCACGGCGACGCGCTTCCTGAACTGGGGCACGTGGGGTGCGATCGCGGTGCTGTTCGCCGTCTCCGTGCAGCAGACCGGCTTCAACCTCGAGGTCGTCGGCCAGGGGATGGGCGACTTCCTCCGCTTCTTCGGTCGCCTGGCGCCGGACTGGCGCGCCCTCCCGCAGATCTGGGGCCCGTTGGTCGAGACGCTGCAGATCGCGTGGCTGGGGACCGTGTTCGGCACGATCCTGGGCCTGCCGCTGATCTTCCTGGCGTCGTTCAACACCACGATCAACCCGCCGGTGATGTTCGTGGCGCGCTCCATCCTCACCGTCATGCGCAGCATCCCCGACCTGCTCTACGCGGCCATCCTGGCGCCGATCCTCATGATCGGGCCGCTGCCGGGCGTCGCGGCGTTGACGCTGTTCACGATGGCGGTGCTGGCCAAGCTGGCCTCCGAGGCCGTCGAGTCGATCGATCCCGGACCGCTCGAGGCGCTGCGAGCGGCCGGAGCGGGGCGCAACCGCATGATCGTGTTCGCCGTCCTGCCGCAGATCGGCGCAACGCTCACCTCGTTCATCCTCTACGTGTTCGAGATCAACGTGCGCGCCTCGGTGATCATCGGCCTCGTCGGCGCCGGTGGCATCGGCAACCTGATCAACCGCTACCTGAGCTTCTTCGACTACTCCGGGTTGGGAACACTGCTGATCGTCGTCTTCGGCGTGGTCCTCGCGATCGACCAACTCTCGGTATGGCTCCGCTCGAGGTTGATCTGATGTCGATCAAGCGACCAGCCGACACCATCCCAGCCACCCCACCGAGCGTGCGTCGTGGCAACGTCTTCATCGGCGGCGCCGCCCTGCTGGTGCTGGCGCTCACCATCTTCTTCCTCGTCACGCTCGATCCGTTGCCCACCTGGGCCCGCCTGCAGAGCGGCTTCGAACGGAGCGGCCTGCCGCTGTTGCGCGGCTTCGTCAACCCGAACTGGGACGTCTTCCCGCTCGCGCGCAACGCCATGATCGAGACCGTGTTCATGGCCGTGATCGGCACCACCATCGGCGCCGTGCTCGCCTTCCCGATGGCTTTCCTGGCAGCCAACAACCTGCTCGGGAGCCGGCTCTTGGCCTTCCCGGGCAAGACCTTCCTGGTCGGCATCCGAACCTTCCCGGAGATCCTGTTCGCGATCATCCTGGTCGCGGCCACCGGGCCCGGGCCGATCGCCGGGATCCTGGCGATGGGGATCAACTCGGTCGGCTTCCTCGGCAAGGTGTTCTCGGACGTCGTGGAGGGGATCGACGCCGGACCGTCCGAGGCGATCCGGGCCGCTGGCGGCAACGGGTTGCACGTGTTCTTCTACTCGGTGGTGCCCCAGGTGTTGCCGGAGTTCGCGTCGTACGTGCTCTACCGCTTCGAGATCAACCTGCGCGCCGCGTCCGTCCTGGGCCTGGTGGGCGCGGGCGGGATCGGCGCCGTGCTGATCCAACGCCTGCAGTTCCGCCGCTGGACCGAGATCTCGATGATCATGATCGTCATCGTGGTCGTGATCATCGTCGTCGACACGCTCAGCTCGCGCGTGCGGCGCCGCCTCGTCTGAGGACCCCCGAGTCGCGCCACCGCGACACGCCGAAAGGAGCCCCCGTGCTTCGCACCCGCATGCTCGCCTTCGCCCTCGTCGGCCTCCTGTTCGCCGGCAACGCCGCCGCCCAGGACTGGTTCGGCGTCCGGTCCGGGTACCCGCTCGGCGTCACCCTGCACTACGGCGTCGGCAACGCCCTGGGCAACGGCGCCGACCTGCGCATCTCGGGCAGACTCGTCGCCAGCTCCGGCGGTGTTCGCTTCGGCCTCGCTGCCGACGCGCTCCTGAACGTCTTCGTGGACGGCCCCATCGACGCCTACGTAGGCGCCGGTCCGTCGATCGAGTTCGGTCCCGGGCGGGCCGACCTCGGCGTGCAGGGCCTGGTGGGCGGCCAGTTCCGCTTCGCGCAGGTCGGGTTGCCGCAGCTCGGCGTGTTCGCCGAGGGGAGCGTCGGCGCGTCGCTGAGCCTGTCGGGCGGCAGCGCCCGCATCCCCACCTTCGGCGCGGCGCTCGGCTTCAACTGGTTCTTCTGACCTCGCGCGCCCCGTCGGCGCCGCCGTGCCCACGGCGCTGCTCGAGCGCCCAGGTCCACAGCTCGGGCGTCGCATAGGCCTGCTTCCAGGAGTCGTGCCCGACGCCGGGATAGAGCGTGAGGCGCGCATCGGCACCGGCGGCTCGCAGCGCGGCGATCTGCACGCGTGAGGCGTCGGCCTCGACGACGTCGTCGTCTTCGCCGTGGAACGCCCACACCGGCACGCGCCGCAGCGCATCGACGGGGGGCTCGCCGATGAACCAGGTGCGCTGACCGCACACGGGCGCGAGCGCCGCGAAGCGCTCCGGCGCGGTAGCGGCCAGCTGCCAACTGCCCGTTCCCCCCATGCTCATGCCGGTGAGGACCACCCGCTCAGGGTCGACGTCGCCCTCGGCCAGCACGTGGTCGAGCAGGCCCAACAGCGCGCTCACGTGCTGCGTCCAGATCGTGTCGGCCGGGCACTGCGGGGCGACCACGCGAGCGGGCAGTTCGAGGCCGTTGGCGAGATCGAACGGCAGGCCGCAGGTGGCGACCTGCGCCACGTCGGCGCCGCGCTCACCGGCGCCATGCAAGAAGAGCACCAGCGGCCACCCGTCCGGGTCCGGCCTCCCTCGGGGCGTGAACGACAGGTAGTCGAGGCGTACGGGTACGACGACGTCGGCGGCGAAGGTGCGGGTCGTGGGATCCATGGGCCAGGCTACACTCGCCAGCATGAGCATCAGACCAGACTGGTGGATTCGTGCTCGTGCCCAGGAAGGCATGATCGAGCCCTTCGTCGACCGCCTCGAGCGCGACGGCGTGATCAGCTACGGCCTCTCGAGCTTCGGGTACGACCTTCGCGCCGCACCGGAGTGGCGCATCTTCGTGAACGCTTTTCATACTGTTGTTGACCCGAAGCATTTTGATGAGCGGAGTATGGTTGCAGCAAATGGAGACAGCTGCATCATCCCGCCGAATTCATTCGCCCTGACGCGTTCTGTCGAGTATCTGCGCATCCCAGACGATACGATGGTAATTGCATTAGGAAAAAGTTCATACGCAAGATGTGGTTTGGTTGCAAATGTAACGCCCTTGGAACCGGGCTGGGAAGGCCACGTCACCCTCGAGCTCTCCAACACCACGCCGCTGCCCGCCAAGGTCTACGCCAACGAGGGGATCGTGCAGCTGCTGTTCTTCCAAGGCGACCGGCCCGAGGTCACGTACCGCGACCGCAAGGGCAAGTACCAGGGCCAACGCGGGGTGACCCTGCCGAAGCTCTGACGCCCGGCGCCGCAGCGCGGCCAGCCGCCACGGCGAGCCGTCGACACCAGCCCGTCGAGGCGGCCTACCCCCAGGTCACGGCCTCGTCGTCGGCCACGTCGGCAGCGACGAGGGAGAACGCGAAGCTCGTGTCGCCCGGCTCGCTCGACACCGTCAGCTGGGCGCCGTGCGCCCGCGCGATCTGCTGGGCGATGGCCAACCCCAACCCCGACCCGCCGCCCGGGCCGCGGAAGAACTTCTCGAAGATGCGCTCGCGTATCGCCTCGGGCACGCCCGGGCCGCGATCGTGCACGATCAACTGCACCACGCCGCCGTGAGCACGGGCGCGCAGCGTCACCAGCACCGGGTCGCCCGCTGCGCGCACCGCGTTCGAGGTCAGGTTGCGCACCAGTTGCCGCAAGCGCTGAGGGTCGCCGACCACGGTCGAGCCCTCGCACGCCTCGACCCGCACCCCCGGGAACTCGTCGGCGATCGGCCGCAACACGTCCGTCGCTGGATCGAGCAGGTGGGGATCGAGTTCCTTGACCGTCTCGCCGCGAGACAGCTGCAGCAGGTCGGTCACCAGCCGCGCCATGGTCGACGCGATGCGCTGCGCGTCACCGAGGTCGCGCTGCACCTCGGGCCGAGCGCGCCGCGACGCCCGCTCCAGGAAGCCTTGCAGCGACGTGAGCGGCGTGCGCAGCTCGTGGCTGGTCTCGGCCAGGAACGAGCGTTGGGCATCGAGCGAATGGCGCAGCCGGGCGAGCAGGTCGTTCAAGACGTCGGCCAGCTGCCCGACCTCGTCGCGGGGTCCGTCGTACGGGATGGGATCGAGCCGTTCCGGTCCGAGCGCAGAGGCGCGGCGAGCCAGCACGACGATCGGCCGCACGATCGCGTTCGCCACCGTGAAGCCCACGACGCCCGACACGAGGATGGCGACCACCGCGGTCGCGGCCAACGCCCGCGCCAACTGCCCCAACGCGCTGCCGATGAAGCGCGTGTCGCCGATCACGGCCACCACGCCGATGTCGAACGGCGCGAGCGCCACCTGCACGGGTGTCTCCGCCAGCGTCCCGCGCCAGGCATCGCCGTCGGGGCGCCGGCGTGCGGCGCTGACCACGTCGCTCGGCAACGCCGCGTCCGCGGCCTCGAAGCGCGGCGCGGAGGCGATCAGCAGCTGACCCAGCGGGTCGTAGAGCTGCACCGTGACGCCGCCGGTGGGCCCGACGAGCAGGTCGCGGGCGCTCCCCGCGAGGCCGACGCGGTACAGCGTGGCCACCCGGTCGGCGTCGCGCGCGAGCGCGCTCTGCAGGTCGCCCTGGAGGCTGTTGCGAACCACCACGAAGGCGGCGACGGATGCGTTCACCGACAGGAGTGCGATGGCCGTGCCCGCGAGCAGGGCACCGCGCCACCTGAGCGGCAGGCTGTGCCGCCGCCGGCGCGCCGCGCTCACCCCTTGATGGCGTAACCGACGCCGCGCACGGTACGGATCACGCCGTACCCGCCGGCGTCGCGCAGCTTGCTGCGGATGTTGGCCACGTGCACGTCGACGACGTTCGAACTCGGTGGCAGGTCGCCGCCCCACACGTTCATCTCGATCTCGCGCCGGCTGTACACCCGGCCCGGCTGGCCGGCGAGGTACTGCAAGAGCTCGAACTCGCGCGGCGACAAGCGCACCTCGTCTTCGCCCCACGCGACGTGTCGCCGTACCGCATCGATCGTCAGGTCGCCCACGCGCGTGGCGCCGCCACCGCCGTGCTTGCGAAGCTGGACGCCGACGCGAGCCAGCAGCTCCTGGACGTGGAACGGCTTGGCGAGGTAGTCGTCGGCGCCGGCGTTCAGCAGCGTCACCTTGGTCTCGACGTCGTCGGCTGCCGTGAGGATGATGATCGGGGTCGGATCGGTGCGCCGCACGCGCCGCGCGATCTCCGTACCGGACACGTCCGGGAGCCCGAGATCGAGGATGATCAGGTCGGGCCGATCCTCCCTGATGGCGGCCAAACCGCGCATGCCGTTGTCGAAGCAGGAGACGCGATAGCCCGCGTCCTCGAGCTCCAACCGCAGCAGTCGGCTGATGTCGACGTCGTCCTCGACGATCAGGACGTGTTTGCTCATCGCGTCCTCCGGGTGATCATCACCAGTGTGATGCCGTGCTCCTCGAGCAACCAGGCGCGCAGCGAGAGCGGCTCGTCGAGGTCACCGATGCGCAGCAGGATGTCGGCGCGGTCCTGCGCCACGTGAGCGTACAGCGCCGTGCCGCCGGCGAGCGCCAGCGCGATCTCGTCATCGTCGTCGTCGGGGCCGAACACCAGCAAGCGCACCTCGGTGCCGACGTCGAGCGGCAGGTCGATCATGAGCAGGTCGTTCTCGACGCGGCCGCTGGAGTACAGCGTCAACAGGTCGGGCGACACGACTCGTACCTCCGTCCCGGTCGCGAAAGCCGGGAGGTCGGCCAGGCTCGCGCCCAGCAGGAAGCCGAAGAGGACCAGGTCGCCCACGCGGACCATGCTAGCAGCGCGTTGGTGAAGCGCGCGCCCACAGCGGGCGTCGACCGTTCAGTCTCCGTTCATGCAGAGATGGATGCAGCGAGGGTCGCCACGACACCGCACGGGTCGCCACGACGCCGGCCCATCGCGGGCAGCGGGGAGCCGGATGGGCAGACAACCGTTCGTGAGCGATTCCGCGTCGGATTCGTCGTCGATGCGTCACACTGCGTTCGACGTAGGATTGAGACGAGGTCACGCGGATGCCACGATCGCCGTACGCGACAAGCGACAGCACGAACGCCTCTCGGCCGGCCGCCGCCCTGGCGCTGCTGGCGCTGGTCATCGCAGCGTTCGCCGCGCTCGCACCGGTGGCGCAGGCCCAAGTGTTCAGTGCGACGCGCTACCTCGAGGAGTGTTTGCGCTTCGAGGCCGGCGGCGACCTCTCGACCGCTCGCCAGAGCTGCCTGAACGCGCTGCAGGCCGATCCGCGCTCTCTGCAGGCCGAGCTGGCCCTGGCGCGCATCGACGCCGCCCTCGGCGAACTCGGCGCTGCCGAGACGCGCCTGAACCGCATCCGCAACCAGATCGGTACCCCCGAACCGACGGTCCTGCTGGCCGAGGTCACGTTCGCCGGCGAGCGCTACGAGGAGGCCTTCGGGCACCTCGCCCGGGCGCGCAGCGAGCTGGCGGCGAGTCCCGACTCCGCGCTCACGGCCCGCGTCGCCTTCTTGCAAGGGCGCCTCGCGGCGCGCGAGGGACAGCTCGACGACGCCCTCATGTACTACACCGAGGCGATCGGCTTCGACCCCCTCAACGTCACCTACCGGCTCGTCGACGCCGACCTGCGCTTCCGGGTCGGCGACGTCGACGGCGCCTCGCGCCAGCTCGAGGCGTACGAAGCGATCTCCGGCGACGTTCGCAACGCCGAGGTCAAGTCGCTGCAGGGACGCCTGCTGTGGGCCGACGGGGCGATCCCCGCCGCCACGGATCGCATCGAGACGGCGCTGGCGCTGCGGGGTTTGCGCGACAGCCGCGCCCAGGCCGAAGATCTCCGCGTGTTGGCTCTGCTGTACTACGCCCAGGGCGATTTCGACAGCGGCAGCATCGCACTGCGCGAGGCCTCGCGCCGCGGCAACCTCGTCGGCCAGGCCACCACCAACGCGATGCTGTGGGTCCTGGCGCTGTTGGTCCTGCTGGGCGTGGTGCTGGTCGCCGAGTCGCGACGCGCCGGCATCTCGCCGGACCCCGGCGCCGAGCCGCCGCTCTGGACGACGGGCGAGGCGTACGGCACGCTGATCGCCGCGGCGCTCGTCGGCCTGGCCACGTCGCTGCTGTACTCGGCGCTCGTCCAGAACAACCTCTTGGCGCTCTTCACGCCGCTGCAGCGGCAGGACGCCGTCGCGGTGTACCTGATCGCGTTCGCGCTCGTTGCCGCCCTGCTCGCCTGGAGACGGGTGCGGCGTGCCGGCCTCGATCCCAGCGCGACGCTGCTCGGGCCCTCGGGCTCGGCGTTCTCGGGCATCCTGCTGGGCCTCGGTCTCGCGGCGGTGGTGTTGGCGTACCTGGCGTTCATCCCGCGGGGCGGGGTCTTCGGCCCGTTCCTCTTCGATCTCGCCCGCCCCACCCCGCTCGTGGTGGCCGCCTTGGCGCTCGTGCCCCTGGCCGAGTTCGCGTTCCGCGGCCTGCTGCAACCGAGCCTGCGCCGCCGCTACGGCGATGGGACGTCCATCACGGTCGTGGCCCTCGTATGGGCCATCGCCTACGGCACGCCGATCCTCGCCCTGGTCGTCGCCGGTGTCGGCCTAGCCGAGGGCACGCGCCGGGTGCCCGGCGCCTTGGTGGCGACGCTCGCCGTCTTGGTCGGCTGGCTGACGCTGCTCGCCTGCGCGGTCGCGCTGCCTCAGGTGCGCGGCCTGTTCCTGCTCTGACCCGTGGACCCGGCCTCGCGCGCCTCCGCGCGTGAGCGAGGCTGGCGGCGCGCCTCGTCACGGTCGCGCGCCGCTCGTAGGTCGGCGAGGGCGTAGCTCGTGCCGCGCCACTCGATCCGGCCGCTCGCGAGCGTCGCGAAGGTGGAGCGCACCATCGCCCACACGAGCGCCGTCACGCTGACGGGATGCAAGAGGGCGTACCAGGCGGGCGTGTCGGAGCGCCGCCCGTACCACGCGTACACCAGCGTCACCACCAGCACCACGGCGACGCCCGCGGCACGCGCCGCGCCAAAGCCGACGAGCGCCACCGCGAACGGCAACACGTGCGTGGCCAACAAGCCGAGGCCGACGAGCACCACCAACGGCACGGAGTAGCGCAGCCCGGCGAAGGCGTTCTTCTCCAGGCCCCGCATCGCCTCAGCGAGGGTCGGGTACCAGGTGACCGACGCGAGCGCTGGCCCGAACGCGACCAGCGACGAGCCGCCCGAGCGCTTGACGCTCGCGGCCAACGCGAGGTCGTCGTCGGGCCGCATCCGCACGGCCTCGTGTCCACCGGAACGGTCGTAGGCGCTGCGGCGGTAGAGGCCGAAGGCGCCGATCCCCAGCGTGGTCGGGGTGCGCGGGTCGGGTGCGCGCCAGGGGCGCAGCAACACCGTCAACAGGAGCGCGAAGGCCGCCTCGAACGCGAGCACCAGATGCCCGGCCCAACCGCGCGGGGCGTCGAAGCGGGGCAGCAACGCCAGGTGGTCGGCGTCGGCGCGAAGCGCAGCCGCGACCGCCGTGCGCACGGCCGAGGGCGCCAGGCGCACGTCGGCGTCCACGAACAGCAGCCACGCGCCGCGGCCGAGCTCCGCACCGCGGGCCTGGGCGTGGACCTTGCCCAACCACCCCTCGGGCAGCTCGTCCACCCGGAGGCAGCGCGCGCTCGGCCCGCCCGACGCGGCGTGCGCGGCTTCGGGGTCGCTCGCCCGCTGCGCCGCGAGCACCTCTTCGACCACGGCGAGCGTGCCGTCGCGCGAGCGGTCGTCGACGACCACGATCTCGAGGGCGGCGTAGTCTTGCGCCAACCAGGTCCGCAGCGCTGCCGCGATCGTCGCTGCCTCGTCGCGCGCGGCCACCACCATGCTGACCGCCGGCCAGCCGCCCGGCGGCGGACCCGCGGCCGCATCCCCCGGAGCGCCCCGGGACGCGCTCAGGTACGGCATGCGCCGCATCCCCCACCACCACCATGACGCGAGGACCAGCCAGGCGCCGAGCGCGATCCACGTGAGTGCCCCAACGACCTCCATGCCGACACGGTACGCGCGCGAGCCGCTCGAACACAGCGGGCGGGGTCACGGCCGCTTCGCTCGCGCGCGCCGCCGTATCATGGTGCGATGCCCGCGAACGAGCGCGACCTCCTGGCACTGGCACGCGTCCACCTGCTGCCACGGCTGCTGCACGACGTCCACGACGTGGACAGCGGCCTCACGCTGCTGGGCCGACGCCTCCCCAGCCCGCTGCTCGCGCACGTCCCAGCCGACGCACCCTTGCCGGAGCAAGGGCTGGCGCTCGTGGCGGCGGAGCGCCTCACGCACGGCCGCGTTCCGTGGGCGCTGCCGGTGCTGGCGCCGGCGAAGATGGGCGAGCTGATGCCGGCCGTACGGCGCTTCGCCGACAGCGACGCTCCTGCGCTCGTCCTCGACCTGAGCCCGCTGGCCGAGACCGCGCCGTTCGGCGCGGGCGTGTGGCGACCGCGGTCGCGCGAAGACCTGGCCGAGTTGGCCGCCGCCGCCGGGCGGCCCGTGTGGGTGTCAGGCCTGCTCTCACCCGACGACGCCGTGGTCGCTGCCGAGGCGGGCCTCGACGCCATCGTCGTGCACGGCGGCGCGGGCACGGCGCTCGGCGGGCCGAGCGTGGTCGACGCGCTGCCCGACGTGCTCGACGCGGTGGCCGGCATGATCACGGTCTTCGCCGGTGGCCAGGTCGCGAGCGGCATCGACGTGTTCCGCTACCTGGCGATCGGCGCGGAGGCCGTGATCGTCGAGACCGATCGCGCGCTCGGTCCACTCGAGGCCGAACTGCACTACGCCATGCGCCTCACGGGTTGCGCCACGCTCGCCGACATCGGCTACGACGCCGTCTTCGAACCCCTCTTCGGTGACGCGTGATCGCATCCGTGCGCGGGGCCGTGCTCGAGGTACGCACGCACAGCGTGGTCGTCCAGGCGGGCGCGTTCGGGGTGGAGGTGCTGGCGCCGGCGCCGACGCTCGCGCGCTGCGCGCTCGGCGACGAGGTGACGCTGCACGCCCACCTGGTGGTGCGCGAGGACAGCCTGACGCTGTACGGCTTCGGTGAGCGCGACGCGCTCACCGTGTTCGAGCACCTGCTCGGGGTGACCGGTGTCGGGCCGAAGATGGCGCTGGGTCTGCTCTCGACGCTGGCGCCGGCGCTGATCGCCGACGCGGTCGCGCGCGAGGACGCGGCGCTGCTCACGAGCGCACCGGGCGTCGGCAAGCGCACGGCCGAGCGTCTGGTGGTCGAGCTGCGCTCCAAGCTCCCACCCGAGCTCGCCGCCGGCGCCCCCGGCGCCCACCGCGTCGCGCACCCGGCCGTCGAAGACGCGATCGCGGCGCTGGTCGCGCTCGGCTACCGCGAAGGCCAGGTGCGGTCGCAGGTGCAGGGCCTGGCGGCCGACGAACCGGCCGCGTCCGCCGAGGCGCTCATCCGCTCGGCGCTCGCGAAGCTGCGCTGAGCAGCGCGCTCATCCGGCGAGCGCCCGCCGCGGGTCGACCGACTCGAGGCCGAACGCCTGCGCGACGCCGGTGTGCGTGACGTGACCCTTGTGCGTGTTCAGGCCCCGCAGCAGGGGGCCGTCGCCGAGGAGCGCCGCCACCGGCTCGGCGGCCAGCCGCACCGCGTACGGCAAGGTCTGGTCGGAAAGCGCGCGGGTGCTCGTGTTGGGAACGGCTCCGGGCATGTTGGCGACGCCGTAGTGCACGACGTCGTCGACGACGAAGGTGGGCTCGTCGTGGGTCGTGGGCCGGATCGTCTCGACGCAGCCACCCTGATCGACGGCGACGTCGACGATGACGGCGCCCCGCTTCATCAGGCCGAGCATGTCGCGCGTGACCAGGCTCGGGGCGCGGGCGCCGGGGATCAACACGGCGCCGACGAGCAGGTCGGCCCGGGGCAGCATCGCGTGGATGTTGCCGGGGTGCGACGCCAGCGTCTGGACGCGGCCCGCGAAGACGTCGTCGAGGTACTGCAGCCGCGCGTGCGACACGTCGAGGACGGTCACGTGCGCGCCCAGGCCCACCGCGATCTTGGCGGCGTTGATGCCGACCACGCCGCCGCCCAGGATGAGGACCTCGCCCGACTCGACGCCGGGGACGCCACCGAGCAGCAGGCCGCGGCCGCCGAGGAAGCGACTGAGGTAGTGCGCCCCGAACTGCGGCGCCAGGCGCCCCGCCACCTCGCTCATCGGCGTGAGCAGCGGCAGGCCGCCACCCTCGAGTTGCACCGTCTCGTAGGCGACCGCCGTCGTGCCGGCGGCGAGGAGCGCCTCGGTCAGGGGCCGGTCGGCCGCCAGGTGCAAGAAGGTGAAGAGCAGCAAGTCGTCGCGGAGGTAGCCGTACTCCAGCGCGATGGGCTCTTTGACCTTGAGCACCATCGGCGCCGCCCACGCGGTGGCCGCGTCTTCCACGAGGAGCGCGCCGGCGCGCTCGTAGTCGTCGTCCGGGAAGCCGCTGCCGGCACCGGCGCCGGCCTGCACGAGCACCTCGTGACCAGCCAGGACCAGTGCCTGGACGGCCGCGGGGGTCGCCGCGACGCGGTACTCGTGGCGTTTGACCTCGGTAGGGATACCGATCTGCATGACGTCTCCTGTCACCCCACCCGGGGGCGTCGGCGTGATGCTCCAAGTCTACCGCCCCGTTGGACCTGGCTCACGCGTCCGTCTCGTCGGCCTCGGCACGCCACACGCGCACCGTGCGGACGCGGCCCTCGACCGCGTCCGCGATCGCCACGAGGCCTCCGTCCGGACCGACCAGCGTCGCGCGACCGCTCCACGACGCGCTCGGGCGTTTGCCGTCGCGCACGGCGCGTGCCAGTGCCTGGTCGAGCGACACGCGCGGGAACGGGAGCAGTCCGAGCGGATCGAGCGGCGCAGCCTCGGCCAGCGCAGCCAGCGGCACGGCCTGGGACAGCGAGGCTGCGCCGGCCGCCGTGCGCACCAGCCCCGCCAGGTGCGCGCCCACCCCCAGGGCGGCCCCGAGGTCGCGGGCGAACGCGCGCACGTAGGTGCCGGCCGCCACGCTCAGGCGGACCAGCGCCACCGGCGCGTCTGCGAGCGGTTCGGGCAACGCCAGGCCGAGGGCGCCCTCCGCGCCGTCCTCGCCAGCGGCTGCGGGACGCCAGCCGTCCGGCGCCGGCAGCAGCGCCCGGGCGCGCGGCGCGCCGGGTGGCAGCAGCGTCAGGAGCTCGAGCGCCTGGTACGTGGCCGGCCTGGGAGGCAGATCGAGCGGCGCGCCGCGGCGCGCCGCCGCATAGGCGCGCTCGCCCCCCTGCTGCACGGCGGAGTACGCCGGTGGGCGTTGCTCGCTCAGCGCCAGGAAGGCAGGGAACGTGGCGCGGATGGCGGCCTCGTCGACGTGACCGGCGTCGCCCTGGGCGACGATCGGCCCCTCGGCGTCGAGCGTCGCGGTGTCCACGCCGAGCGCCACCCAGGCCAGGTAGTGCTTCTGTGCCCCGGAGACGAACGGGGCGAGCTTCGTCGCCTCGTCGGCGAGGACGACGAGGACACCCGTCGCGAGCGGGTCGAGGGTGCCGGCGTGGCCGACGCGGCGCGTGCCGAGCGCGCGGCGGGCGCGCGCGACCACGTCGTGCGAGGTGAGACCGAGCGGCTTGTCGACGGCGAAGATGCGCACCGCGCCAGCCTAGCAGGCGCGCGGCGGCGGGCCGTGGCGCCCTCCGTGACCATCGGCACACGACCCACGGCGCGCCCGGAGCTTACGGTGTTGGGATGATCCACGTCACCGCCCTCACCAAACGCTTCGACGACGTGGCCGCCGTCGACGACGTCTCGTTCCAGGTCGCCGCCGGCGAGGTCTTCGGTCTCCTCGGCCCGAACGGCGCCGGCAAGACCACCACGTTGCGCATACTCGCCACCTTGCTGAAGGCCGACTCGGGCGATGCCGTCGTCGCCGGCTTCGACGTCGCGCGCGAGCCGGAGTCGGTGCGCCGCACCATCGGTGTCGTGAACGGCGGCATGGGCCTCTACGACCGCCTGACGGGGCGCGAGATCCTGCACTACTTCGGGCGGATGTACGACCTCTCGAAGCCGGCGATCGAGCGCCGCATCGCCGAGCTCGACGACCTGCTCACGCTCGGCGACGCGCTGTCGAAGCGCGCCGGCACGTTCTCGACCGGCATGAAGCAGAAGATCGTCATCGCCCGCGCGGTCCTCCACGACCCACGGGTGATCTTCTTCGACGAGGTCACCTCGGGCCTCGACGTGATGGCCCGCCGGGCGGTGCTCGACGTCGTCAAGGCCTACCCGAGCACGGAGCGGGCGGTGGTGTACTCGACGCACGTCATGAGCGAGGTCGAGGAGCTGTGCGACCGCGCGGCCGTCCTCTACCGCGGCAAGCTCGTGGCCGACGGCACCGTCGAAGAGCTGATCCGTGACGGCGGCGAGGACTCGCTGGAGCGCTCGTTCTTCGCGCTCGTCGAGCGCTCGGGGCTCGTGGACGCCGACGGCGCGGCGGTGGCGGCATGAGGGCTCGCATGGTCCGCCGCATCGCGGCCAAGGAGATCCTGTCGACGCTGCGCGACACGCGCGCGATCGTGTCGAACCTGCTCATCCCGCTGCTGCTGCTGCCGGTGATCATGCTCGGCCTCCCCTTCCTGCTCGGCGGCCTGTTCCAGCGCGAGGCGACGACGGTCACGCCGCTCGGCATCCAAGGGTTGGAGCACGCTCCGGCGGAACTCGTCGCCCTCATCGAAGGCCAGAACGCCGTCCTGGAGAGCGTCGACGACCCCGAGGCGGCGGTGCGCGACGACACCTACCCCGCCGCCATCGTCATCCCCGCGGGGTTGGCCGAGGCGCTCGCCGCGGGTGAGTCGGCCGCGCTGACGGTGTACCGGAAGATGGGCAACCTGCGCTCCGAGCTCAACGCCGGCAAGCTCGAGTCGGCCGTCGCCGCGTACCGACAGGAGGTGGTGGCGGAACGGCTCGCGGCCGTGGGGGTCGATCCGTCGGTGCTCGAACCGCTGCGGGTGGAGACGCGCGACGCGAGCACCGAGGCGGAGCGCTCCAGCGGGCAGCTCGCCTGGCTCATCCCCTTCTTCATCGCCATCTGGACGCTCACCGGCGGCCAGATGGCCGCCATCGACGCGACCGCTGGCGAGAAGGAGCGCGGCACGCTCGAGGTGCTCCTGGTGGCGCCGGTGCGCCGCGCCGAGGTGGTGGTCGGGAAGTTCCTGGCGACCACGCTCTTCGGGTTGTGGGCGGCGGTGATGGCGATCGTCGGCTTCGTGGTCGGGGGGTTGCTGCTGCGCGGCGCGTTCCTCCCCGGCCTGGGCGCCGGCGCGGCCGAGATGGTGTCCGTGATGGGCGGTCAGCTGAGCGTGACGCCGACGATGGTGGTGCTGCTGGTCGTGTCGGCGGTGTTGTTGGCGAGCCTGATCTCCGCCCTGCTGATCAGCGTGACGCTGTTCGCACGCTCGTTCAAGGAGGCGCAGTCGTATGTGGCGCCGCTGTCGTTCCTGTTGATCCTGCCGGCGATCTCGCTGCAGTTCCGCGACCTGATCGGCGCCGGCGACGCCCTCTACTGGGTCCCGATGCTCAACGCCATGGTGCTGATGGACGACGTCGTGAAGGGCGCCGCGACGGCGCAGGGCATCGCGATCACGTGGCTCTCCTTGAGCGTCGCGGTGGTGGCGCTGTTGGCCTTCGCGTACCGCAGCTTCCAGCGCGAGGACGTGCTGTTCAGGACGTGATGGGCCGGGCCCGCCGCGGCGGCCTCGGCCAGCGGCCTCAGCCTGCGTCCTCGACGTCGCTCCCCGTCACCGACTGCCGGTACGGCGTGTCGACCGCGCCCGCGCCCGGCAAGCGGCCGTACAGCTCGGCGATCTCGCGCAGCTGCGGAGCCAACCAGTACGGCAGCATCTCCCACGTGAAGCGCCAGGTCCAGTTGCCGGCGGCCACGCCGGGCGTGTTCATGCGCGCCTCGCTGCCCAGTCCGAGCAGGTCTTGGAGCGGCGCCACGGCGGTGTCCGCGACCGAGGCGGAGGCCAGCCGCCAGAACTCCCACGCCACATTGGCGTCGTCGCGCGCCAGGTAGCGGCGCACGAAGTCGCGCTCGACCTCCGGCGCCTGGGCGTACCAGCCCGTGGTGGTGTCGTTGTCGTGGGTGCCGGTATAGACCACGCTGTTGGAGCGGTAGTTGTGGGGCAGGTAGGGGTCGTCGGAGCCGCCGGCGAAGGCGAACTGCAGCACCTGCATGCCCGGCAGGTCGTTGCCGTCGCGCAACGCCTCGACGTCGGGCGTGATCACACCCAGGTCCTCCGCGATGATGGGCAGCTCGCCCAAGCCCTCGCGGATGGCATCGAAGAAGGGCTGGCCGGGTCCCTTCACCCAACGCCCCTCGACGGCGGTGGGCTCGCTGGCCGGGATCTCCCAGTACGCGGCGAAGCCGCGGAAGTGGTCGATGCGCATGACGTCGACGAAGTGCAGCGTGGAGCGGATCCGCTCGAGCCACCACGCGAAGTCCGTGTCACGCATGCGCTTCCAGCGGTAGAGCGGGTTGCCCCAGCGTTGTCCGGTGGCCGAGAAGTAGTCCGGCGGCACCCCCGCGACGACCGTCGGGACGCCCTGCTCGTCGAGGTAGAAGAGCTCGCGGTTGGCCCAGGTATCGGCGGAGTCGTAAGCGACGAAGATCGGCAGGTCGCCGATGATGCCGACGCCGTTCGCGCTGGCGTACGAGCGCACCTGCGCCCAGTGCTGGTCGAACCAGAACTGCCACAGCGCCTGGCGCGTGATGGCCTCGTCCAGGCGTTCGCGCGCCTCGGCCAACGCCGCCGGATCGCGGTCGCGCACACTGGCGGGCCAGCCGTCCCACGAGCGCCCGCCGTGCTCCTCCTTGAGCGCCATGAACAGCGCGTAGTCGTCGAGCCAGGCGGAACTCCGTGCGCGGTACGCGTCGAACTCGGCGCGCGACTCCGGCGAGGCGTCCGCGACGAAGCGCCCAGCCGCGCGCGTCAAGCGGTCGAGTTTGAAGGCGATGACCGGTCCGTAGTCCACCCGCTCGTCGTCGAACACGGCGCCGGTGAGGTCGTCGTCGCCGAGCCAACCAGCGCGCTGCAGCCGCTCGAGCGAGATCAGGTAGGGGTTCCCAGCGAAGGCGGAGAAGCACTGGTAAGGGCTGTCGCCGTAGCCCGTCGGGCCGAGCGGCATCACCTGCCAGGCGCGCTGGCCGGCCTCCGCGAGCAGGTCGATCCAGCGCTCGGCGTGCGAGCCGAGCTCACCGATGCCGTACGGGCCGGGGAGCGAGGTGGGGTGGAGCAAGACGCCGGAGCTTCGGGGGAACGGCATGGGGCCTCCAGGGGGGCGTGTCGAGGAGCGTGGTCAGGACTTCGTGAACGGCTTGCCGATCGCCTTGGGGGCGACGGAGCGACCCACGAAGCCGGCGAGCACGATCATGGTGAGGATGAACGGCAGGCTCTGCACCACCGTGGGCGGCAGCAGCGCGGTGCCGCCGAGCTGCGTCTCGAGCGCTTGGAAGGCACCGAACAGCAAGGTGGCGCCCAGCACCCCCAGCGGGTGCCACTTCCCGAAGATCAGCGCGGCGAGCGCGATGAAGCCGCGGCCGCCCGACATCTCGGTGATGAACTGGTTGAAGGCGCCGATCGACAGGTAGGCGCCGCCGAGGGCCGCCAGGACGCCCGACAGCATCACCCCGATGTAGCGCATGCGCGTCACCGAGATGCCCACCGAGTCGGCGGCCTCGGGGTGCTCGCCGACCGCGCGCAGCCGCAGGCCGAACGGGGTGCGGAACACCACGAACCACACGATCGGCACCAACGCGAACGCGAGGTACACCAGCGGGCTGAACGTGAACGGGCCGACCGACCACAGCGGCAACCGGTTGGTGATCGTGCCGCTGGTCGTGTTGTTGCCGAACAGGCCGGTGAGGATGACGGCCGGGACGCCGATCGCCATCAGGTTGATGGCGACGGCGCTGATGATCTGGTCGGCCTTGTAGCGGATCGACACGACCGCGTGGATGCCGCCCACCAACGCGCCGACCGCCATCGCCGCGAGCAGACCCAGCCAGGGCGCGTACCAGACGCTCGTGCCCGGCGCGTCGCGCACGTACGGGAGCTCGACGTAGTAGGTGACGAGCGCCGCCGTGAGCGCACCGAACAGCATGATGCCCTCGAGCGCGATGTTGACCACGCCCGAGCGCTCGCTGAACAGGCCGCCCAGGGCGGCGAGCAGCAGTGGCGTGGTGGCGCGCAGGGCCGACGCCACCAGTGTCAAGAGGACGATGGTCTCCATCAGCCTCGCTCCTCCTTCGCGCCGGTCGGCGTCTGCCCGGGCGGTCCGCCGGGCGCATCGTCGGGTGGTCGCTCGGGCTTGCCGTCGCCGACCTCTGGGGGCAGGTCGCCGAGGGCCTTCGCGCGCCGCAGCGGGTTGGTCAGGCGCTCGGGCAGGAAGCCCTTGGCGGCGATGAACAGCACCACCAGCGCCAGGATCATCGACACCACGTCGCGCGTCAGGTTGCTGAAGGTGATGTTGAGCAGCGAACCGCCGTTCTTGAGCACGCCGAACAGGAACGCCGCGAGGACGATGCCGACGGGACTGTTGCCGCCGAGGAGCGCCACCGCGATGCCGTCGAAGCCGTCGCCGGTGGGGATCGACTGCCGCAACGCGTAGTCCTCGAGGGCGCCACCGAGCACGTAATGCGTGGCGGTGAGCCCGGCCAGCGCACCGCTGATCGCCATGGCCATCACCGTGTTGCGGCGCAGGTTCGCGCCGCCGTACTCGGCCGCCTTGGGCGACAGTCCCGAGGCGCGCAGTTCGTACCCGAAGCGCGTGCGGAAGAGGAAGTAGTGCACGAACACGGCCGCCGCGATGGCGATGACGAACGAGGGGTTGAGGTTGCTCGGCGGGATCGCCACGGGCAAGGCTCGCCAGCCGAGCGCCGCGAGCGCGCCGTACGCGACGAGCGCCGAGCCAGCGGCCACGCCCAAGCGGGCGCGCGCCGCCGCGGGGCGCCGCAGGCGGTTCGCGACGACGAGCGCCGCCACGCCGAACAGGAGCGCTGCCGGCAGCGCGACGTCGACGGGTTTGATGTTCGTACCGGGCGTCTGGCGCAGGTCGATCCCGAACACCGCCGGCAAGCGTGGCAGCCGCGCCGTCTCCTGCAGCTCGTACGACTTGGGCTCCGAGCCCGGCACCTTGAACGGCAGTTGCAGCACGTACGGGGCGTCACCGGGGCGCGGCTGCGACACGAACACGGCGCCGACCAGCACGCCGACGCCGACGAGCGCCAGCACCACGCGCGGCCCCCGCCCCAGCTGCCGCCGCAGCCACGGGACGAGGAGCGCCACGATCATCACGCCCACCACCACGCCGATGAGCTGGATCACCCGCACGGCCGGGGCTGCGAAGGTCGGGCTCGACGAGAGCATGAACAGCAGCAACGAGGCGGCCACGAAGTTCAGCAAGATGGTGTTGATGACCTCGTTGGCGCCGAACCGGGCCTTGAGCCACCCGGGCAGCGCACCCCACAGGCCGCCGCCGAGCGCCGCCGCGGCGACCGCGACGGGCAGCACCAACCAGGTCGGTCCCGGCATGTAGAGGCCGACGAACATCGTCGCGATCGCACCGAGCACCATCTGGCCCGGCGCGCCGATGTTGAACAGGCCGGCGCGGAAGCCGAAGCCGACCGCCAGGCCGGTGAAGATCAGCGGGGTGGCGAACGAGAGCGCGTCGGCGAACCCCTTGGCCGTGCCGAGCGACTCGGCGAACATCGTGTAGTACGCCAGCCAGAGCGTGTCGAGCCGACCTGCCAGCGCGATCAGCGGGCCCTCGAACTCGAAGGCGCTCGCCCGCGGCGTGGGCTGCATCACCAGGATCACCACGGCCGCCGCGGCCAACGCCAGCACGATCGACACGGCCGGGATCGCCATCGTCGCCAACGCCCGATCGAGCGGGCGGTTCACCGCGCGCACCATCCGCGCGCCCGCGACGATGGCGAACAGCCCCGTCACGATCGTCAGGAACGCGGCCAGCCCCATGCCCGCACCGGTGTATGGCAGGCGCCTGATGATCAACCCACCCTCGCGCGCCCGCGCGACGGTCTCCTCGATGCTCAGGTCGGCCGGGTCGTCGACGATGGCCTGGAGGACGTCCACGTCGAAGGCCGGGCGCGGGCGCTCGACCGCGGCCCGCACGTCGTCGCGCACCGAGAGCACGCGCTGCGCGTCGACGGCGCTGGCGAAGCCCGCCAGCCCCCACGCCGTCGTCACCAGCAGCGTGGCGCCGGCCCCCAACCACAGCACCTGCCGCGGCCGGTCGCGCAGCGCGCCAGCGCCGACGATCGTCGCCACGCCCAGGACCGACAGGAGCAGGACGACGCCCTGACCGGGCGCCTCGACGGGCGTGGTGCGCGTGGTGAAGTCGATGATGCGGTTCGGCAGCAGCATGACGGCGCTGCGGGCGCCGGTCTCGCGGTTGAGGGCCGCCCACGGCGCAAGAGCGAGGCTGAGCAGCGTGAGGAGGGCGAGCGCCACGACCGCCAGGCGTTCGGTCACGACGGCATCCTACCAAGCGCCCGCGCTGGTCGACCCTGCGGCCCGGCGGAGCGCTGGCCGGACGTCACGCAGGGCGGCGAGCGCGGCGGCGCCGTCGGGCGGCCGATCGTCCGCCCGCTTCGCGAGCATGGCGCCCACGAGCGCGTCGAGCGGCTCCAGATCGGGGTCGAAGGCCGACGGGATGGCGGCCGGCGCGTCGCGGTGCTGCGTGACCACCTCGTCGACCGTCCCGCTGAACGGCACCTCGCCCGTGATGGCACCGTAGAGCATCACGCCCGCCGCGTAGACGTCCGATGCCGGGAGCGCCGGATCGCCGCGGGCCTGCTCCGGGCTGAGGTAGGCGATGGTGCCGACCAGCCCGGGGCGAGTGGCGGAGCGCAGCCGCACCGCCAGGTCGAAGTCGACCACGCGCACGTGACCACCAGCGTCGACGAGCACGTTCTCGGGCTTCACGTCGCGATGCACGATGCCGCGCCCGTGGAGGTACGCGAGCGCCGCCAGCAGCCCCTCGAAGGCGTCGAGGTAGGCCTCGCGACCGCGCGCCGTGCGCTGCCGCGCCAACAGCCGGCGGCCCGCCACGAAGGGCATCAGCAGGCCCGGCCGACCCAGCACCTCGACGACGCCGTCGACGCGGTTGACGTGCGGGTGGTCGAAGTCTCCTGCGATGGCGAACTCGTGCCGGGCGCGGGCGTGGTCACCGCCGGGCAGGAGCTTGAGGGCGCGCACGCGCACGCCATCCGAAGCGAGGTAGACGTGCGCGCTCGCTCCCCTACCGATCTCGCGGATCACCAGGTCGCCGTCAAGGAGGCGCGTGCCGATCAGGGCCACGCCGCCATCCTATGTCAGAGGCGGCGCCAGCGCGCGTGCGCCTCAGCGTGGCACCACGACACGCGCACGGCGCAGCGCGGTGAAGGCCGCGCGCTCCGCGGCGAGCTCGGCCGGCGCGGCGTCGGTGCGCAACAGCACGTGGGCGTAGCCGGCCTGCATGATCGCGGCGCGCGTGCGGCGCACGAAGGTCTGCGCCGCCTCACGGTAGGCATCGACCTCGTCGGGCCCTGCCAGCATGCGCTCGCCGCTCTCGGCGTCCACGACCTCGAGGCGTCCTGGCACCGGATCGAGGTCGTCCTCGGCCACCACGTGGAGGAACGCCGCGTCCAGGCCGCGGGCGCGGAGCGCGAGCAGCGCCGGCTGCAGCGGGGCGGGGTCGAAGAGGTCGGAGACCACCAGGACCAGGCCGGCGCCGCGCACCCGCGGCAAGCCCAGTGCGAACGCACGGATGGCCGCGACCGGCATGGGCGCGTCGGGCCCCGTGTCGGCGGCGGCCAGGGTGCCCCAGGCCGCGGCGAGGGCGGCGCGCCCGATGCCGGCCGCGCTGCGGCCACCCCGGACGTCGTGGACCTGCACCCGCGCGTCGCGATGGGCGACGTAGGCGAGCAGCCGCGCGACACCCGTGGCGTACGGGAGCTTCCCGCCGATCGCCATGCTGCGGCTGGTGTCGAGCAACACGTGGACGTCGATGGTGCGCTCCGCCTGGTACAGGCGCGTCATCACGCGGCCGGTGCGCGCGTAGACGCGCCAATCGACCGCTCGCAGTTCGTCGCCCGGCTGGTAGGGGCGGAAGTCGTGGAACTCGACCGATTGACCCGCCTCGCGCGCCAGACGCTCGCCCGACGTGCGCGACAGCGCTCGCGACGCGAGCGCGTAGCGGTCGAGCAGCTTCCTGGTGGCGTCGCTCAGCATCGTCGGCGGCGCGTCAGCGCGCTGTGGCGCCGGCCACCTCGGCCAACACCTCGTCGACCACCTGGTCGGACTCGGCCCCCTCGACCTCGGCCTCGAACGACAGCAGCAGGCGGTGCCGGAGCGCGGGGCGGGCCGCCCGTCGGAGGTCGGCGAGTTCGACGAACGGGCGCCCAGCGGCGAGCGCGTAGCCCTTGGCGGCCAGCACCATCGCCTGCGCGCCGCGCGGCGAGGCACCGAGCCGCACGAGCGGGTGGTCGTGGGTGGCGTCGATCACGCGCACGACGAAGTCGAGCGCGCTGCTCGCGACCGGGACCGAGCGCAGCATGCCTTGCATGGCGAGCATCTCGTCGCGGCTGACGATGCCGCGCGGCGCCTCGCCCTCCTCGCCCGTGGTCGACTCGAGCACCCGCCGCAGCGTCGCCGCGTCCGGCCGGTCGACCTTGAGCTTGAACAGGAAGCGGTCGAGCTGCGCCTCGGGGAGCGGGTAGGTCCCCTCCATCTCGATCGGGTTCTGGGTGGCGAGCACCATGAACGGCTCGGGCAGCACGTGGCGCTCGCCGGAGACCGTGACGGCCCGCTCCTGCATCGCCTCGAGCAGCGCCGACTGCGTCTTCGGCGTGGCACGGTTGATCTCGTCGGCCAGGAGCACGTTGTGGAAGACGGGACCGGCCTGGAACTCGAAGCGACGGTCGCCGTCGGCCTCTTCGATGAAGACGGTGGTTCCCGTGACGTCCGCCGGCATCAGGTCGGGGGTGAACTGCACGCGTCCGAAGCTGAGCTCGGTGGCGTCAGCGAACGCACGCACCAGGCGCGTCTTGCCGAGCCCGGGAGCGCCCTCGACCAACACGTGTCCGCGCGCGAAGGCGGCGACGAGCAGGTCGTCGACGAGGTCGGTCTGGCCCAGGATCACCTGGCTGATGGCGTCGCGCAGACGCTTGAAGGGCGTGGTGAAACGGGTGGTGGGGTCGTCGGCCATGGGTCGCGTTCCTTCCCGGTCGTTCGTCAGCAGAGCGTACACTGGGCCGCATGACGGCCGCGTTCGCGAAGGTGCGGCACCCGACGGGTCCCAGGGTGCGGCTACAGCCGCTGGCAGAGCTCGACGGGCGCGCCTGGCGCCGGATCGCACAGCACTTCCGCGACCCGGAGATCGCCTTCCTGAACGGCACCCCCCCGAACCGCATGCCGGTGTGGCTGCTGAAGCGGGTGCTGAAGGCCGACGCGAGACGCGTCGATCGCGCCACGTACGGCATCCTCGACGAAGCCGGCGACTACATCGGCACCATCGAGCTCTACGACATCCGCCCGGACCGCGCGACGCTCGGGATCATCATCGGGGAGCGCAGCCACTGGAGCCGCGGCTACGGACCCGAGGCGATCGAGGCGCTCCTCGACGTGGCCTTCGAAGAGCGTGGCCTGCAGGTGGTGCAGTTGCACACCTTCGCCGACAACCCGCGCGCCCAGGCGGCCTTCAAGAAGGTCGGCTTCAGCGAGGTGCGGCGCGCGCCGGTGGCGGGTGGCCGCGTCGACGTGCAGATGACGCTGCCGCGCCACGTGTGGCTCGAGCGCCGTGGCGGCCTGGCGGGCTACCCGCCGAAGAGCGACGAGGGGCACGACGCTCGCTGAGCGCGTGGTGGTCGTGACGGGCGCGAGGCGCGCCGTCGCGCCCGGACCGTCGCTGCTCAGCCGGCCTCCTGGACGGCCGGGTCGTCCGTCTCGGCCGCGAAGAACGCCTTGATGGCAGCGGCTGCCGCGGGCCCGACGCCAGGGATCGCCGCGAGGTCGTGCTCCTGCGCCGCACGCAGCTGGTCGACCGAGGCGAAGTGCGCCAGCAGCGCGTCGCGGCGCTTGGGTCCGATGCCGGGGACGTCGTCGAGCAGCGAGTGCGTCATCGCCTTGCCGCGCCGCTGCCGGTTGTAGCCCACCGCCGTGCGGTGCGCCTCGTCGCGCACGGCGATCAACAGCCGCAGCGCCGGGTGCGTCTCGGGGACGAGGACCTCGCGGCCGTCCTGGGTCACGATCGTCTCGCGCCGCTTGGCCAGCCCGACCAGCGGTACGTCGACGCCGACGGCCGCGAGCGCCTTGCGGGCCGACGTCAGCTGCCCCTTGCCGCCGTCGATGAGGATCAGGTCGGGCGGCTCGAGCCGATCGGCGAGCGAGCCGGCGAAGCGACGCGTGAGCATCTGCTCCATCGACGCGAAGTCGTCGGGCTTGGCGAGCCCGCGGATCCGTACGCGCCGGTACTCGCTGCGTTTCGAGCGCCCACCCTGGAACACCACCAGGCTCGCGACGGTGTGGGTGCCCATGAGGTTGGAGACATCGAACCCCTCGATGCGCCAAGGCGGCGTCGACAGTCCGAGGAGCGTCTGCAGTTCCTTGACACCCGGGGCGTCGCCGCGCTGCTCGAGCAGCGCGATGTGGGCGTCGAGGCCGCTGCGGGCGTTGCGCGCCGCCAGCTCGAGGAGCGCCGTCTTGTCGCCGCGCTGCGGCGTGCGCAGCTCCACCTTGCGGCCGGCGCGCTCCGCCATGAAGCGCTGCCAGATGTCGCGATCCAAGTCGCTCTCCGGCAGCAGCACCAGCGGTGGCACGTGGGTGGCCATGCCGTAGTACTCGGCCAGGAAGGGCTCGAGCAGCTCCGCCACGCTGGCGCCGTCGGCCCCCTCGAGCAGGCGCGTGTCGCGCCCGACCACGCGGCCGCGGCGCATCTGGAAGAGCTGGACCATGGCGTGGTCGCCCGCTTGCGCCACACCCAGGAAGTCGAGGTCCTCGCCCCCGGACGACACGACGTTCGACTCGTACCCGGTCAGGCGCCGCAGGGCCTCGAGGCGGTCGCGGTAGAGGCGCGCGAGCTCGAAGTCCTGCCGCGACGCCGCCGCGCGCATCTCACGTTCGAGCACCGCCGCGGTCGCCTCGACCCCGCCCTCGAGGAAGGCGCGCACCTGCTCGACCACCGCGGCATAGGCCGCGGGCTCGGCCTGGCCGACGCAGGGCGCCAGGCAGCGCCCCATGTGGAAGCGCAAGCACGGCTTCTTGCGCGCCTGCATGGGCGAGCCGCTGTTCTGCCGCAGCGGGAACACCGCGGCGACCAGGTCCTGCACGCGCCGGACCACGCTGGGGTTGGGGTACGGGCCGAAGTACTGGGCGCCGTCCTTCAACACCCGCCGCGTGAACTCCAGCTTCGGGAAGGGCTCGTTGGTGAGCTTCAGGAACGGGTACGACTTGTCGTCCTTGAGCAGCACGTTGTAGTGCGGCTTGTGCGACTTGATGAGGTCGGCCTCGAGGATCAAGGCCTCGACCTCGCTGCTCGTGACGATGAACTCGAGCACGCGCGCGTCGCGGGTGATCAGCTGCGCCTTCTGACCGACCGAGCGCCCGAAGTACGACCGCACCCGCGAGCGCAGGTCGATCGCCTTGCCCACGTAGATCACGCGGCCGCCCTCGGCGCGGAACAGGTAGCAACCGGGCTGTCGCGGCAGGACGGGGAGGTCGGCTGGCGTCACGACGCCAGCCTACCGGGGCTGGGCGCCTCACCTGGTGGTGTAGGTGGGACGCCCTCGAGCGATGGTGAAGGGCCTACTCCACTTGCTCGCGCTGACCGTACGCCAACACGACGACCTCACGGACGCTGTCCGTGCCGATGGTGGGGAAGTACGGGGGCGCCAGCCCGGTGTCGCGTGTGCGCCTGTCGAAGGTGAACGCACGCCCGTAACCGTGGGTGTTCAGGCCCGTCGACGCGTTGAACGTGCCGAACGCGCCGTAGTAGTACTCGATGACGCCGCCGATGAGGTTGACCGTCCCCCGCACGCCGCCCGAGTTGAACGACTCGACACCGACGATGCCGGTCGAACTCATCAGCACACCGTGGATCGTCACGTTGTCCGGAGCGTTCAACGTCGCGTTGCCGTTGTTGTGCCCGATCATGACGTTCCCCGGCGAGCCGGTCGTCCCCTGGCTGTAGATGCCGAGGATGTTGCGGGCGTCGAGGTTGTCGCATACGGCGGGGACGACGGTGCCACCAGGTCCACGTGTTGGCGTGCCGACACACGGCAGATCCTCGTACTTCAGGTCGCCCGTGATGCGCACGCCGCGCTCGGCGGCCACGGTGACCTGAGCGAAGCTCGCGATCGCCGGTGGCGCCGTGTCCGGATCCGTCGAACCGGCCGGAGTGCGACCGGGTCCGCGCACGCGCTCCACGGTGCCGTCGACGTGCACCACGCCGTTGAAGGTGAGGCTGGGGTCGGCGTGCAGCCACGTCCACTCGCGGTCGGTGAACCCGGCGTTGACGACGAGAGCGTTCGTAGGAGTCCCGCTACTCGAGTCGTAGACCAAGCGGCGCGTCTCGAGGCGTCCGGCGTTCGCGCCCGAGCCGGTGTAGCGGTACTCGTCGCAGAACGTCCACGTCGGGTTGCTACGAAACACCGACGACAGCGCGTTGCCGTTCGCATCTTCCCGTTGCACCGTCCCAGAGCCCGACACGGTCTGCTCGTAGCACGCCCGGATGACCTGATGGCTCGCGGTCTCCGCAGGCGTCGCCGAAAGGTCGAGGGGACGCATGTTCCTCTGCTCGACCGGCAGCGACGATGTCGTATCCGCGCGCCCTGCGACCAGCTCGAGCAGTGTGAGGTTGCGGCCGCTCGGGACGGCGATGCCGGCCGCTTCTCCCGCGGCGCGTTGGTCCAGCGTGTTCTGCGGCAGCGGCACGAACTCCGCGTTCCAGCCGACGCCGCCCGTGAACTCCGGAGCATGCGTGCCGAAGCCATTGCTGAAGCTCGGCGACGCGATGCCACCGTTGGCTTCGATCTGTGCGACGTTCTGGAACCCGGAGCCGTAGAACTCCGCTCCCGCAACCGTGGAGCTCGGGCACGTGGTCGAGGTCGGGGTCGGCGCGACGCATCCCGCGGACGTCACCGGCGACGGGTCGGCACCGCCGAACCACGCCTGGTCGGGACCAGGACCGTAGAAGCGGAAGGTCGAGTTGGTGTGCACGGGCCCGTCGAACAACGTGCGCCCCGTGAACCAGATGTCGGTACCGGTCTCCGTCGTGTGCTGGCTCGTGAAGAGCGCGTACTGGGCGAAGCTGCCGCGCCCGACGGTGAATTGATACTCACCGCTGGTCACGATCGTGCGCGTGTAGGGTCCGACCGAACCTTCGGCCACGACCACGAAGGGGAGGGCGAACGTCTGGTCGGCCGCGACGCCCGACCCCGTCCGTGGCTGCCCCTCGATGAAGCGTGCGGTTGGCAGGTCGGCGCCCGCCGGCAGCGGCACGTCGCAGGCGTCGCGTGTGAAGTACACGCGCAATGCGGCCGTACCGCCGTCGGTGAGGCCGGGCACGGGGGTATCGCACAGCAGGCCATCGACCGCGACCTGGAGCTTGCTCGCTACGCTGTTCGCGTTCGTCGACAAGGCCTGCGCGACCGACACTGGGGTCGGCCGTGCGCCGGTGCCGGTGCCGAACGACCACCGGTCCACCGTGTTCGAGTCGCTGTTGACGATGACGTTGAGCTGCCCTCGAACGGGGAGCTGCATCACCGCGCCCGCCAGGTTCGCGGCGCCGCGAGCGAGGAGCAACGACTGGACGATCCCCGTGTCGTCCCCGGAGTGCCGCACCTCGGACACGGTCCTGGCGGCCATCAAGGCCGCGATGCCGCCCACGACCACCAGGATGGCGAGGGCCGTGATGAGGGCGATGCCACTACGTGGCTGCGTCATGGACAACTCACCACCGATCTGACGTTCACGCTTCCGGTGGGCGGAAGCGCGATCTGCGCGACGTAGGTTCGCTCCGCCGTGCGGTTCCCGAACAACGGTTGCTGGGCGGTCAACCGGACACGGACCGACTCGAGCACGTCGGTGCCGTCGATCCGCAGCGGCGGGCCTCCTCCGCTGGACCGGGGCGCTGCCAGCATCACGAGCGCACCTCCGTCTTGGTCGCGATAGCCGTACTCGACCTCGAACGACTGGAGGTCGAAGGCGACCACCTCTGCGGCCTCACCCGCGGTCTGGCGCATCAGGTCGCCGCCGTCCAACTGGTACCCGACGACGTCGACGATGAACGCTCGAAGTGGCTGCGTGAAGCCGATCGCGTTGGTGCAGCCGCTGGAGTAGCGGATGTCGTAACGGTCGTTGCCTGCTGACGTCACTGAGCCGATAGGCGCTGTCACACCCAGCCCTGCTCCGTTCACGAGAAGGATGCGCTGGCCTGCAGCGGCGGGAGGCGCGTCCGCGAACACCCTCACTCCGTTGGCGGTCGGGAACGGCGGATCACCGGGGATTCGCCGCACTTCGAAACCTTGTCCGCCGACGGCCAACGTGAACGACACCTGACCGCTGCCGCTTGCATATGGCGTGTCGACGACGACGCCGAGCAACGAGGAGCGCAGGTCCTGACTGATGACCTCGGTGATCCGCCTCAACTTGCCTTGCAGGCTCGTGTTCGCCTCGTTCAGCGACTGCACGCGCAGCGCCTGCACGATGCCGCTGCTCGCCAACGCAGCCACGATGGCGAACACGAACAGCGCCACGAGCAACTCGACCAACGTGATGCCGCGGGCGCTGCGCAGGCCAGGAACCGTGCTCCGTGCCGCCCGCATGTCAGTTGATCCCCGGCAACGGTGGCGGCGCGCCGCCACCTGCGAGACGCTCTGGCCCGATGGTCACGGCGGTTGCGCACGACTCTCCGTTCGGCGTCATCGAGCACACCGTGATGCGGTACTGGACGCCCTGCGCGCCGACGTACGCGACCGCCCCGAGGTGCTCGACCTGGGCGCGGTAACGCTCCACCGACTCCCATCCGGTACCGCCCGGGAGGTCCTGGAACGTCGTGCCCATGTCGCCGTAATCCCAGGTCAACGGAGTCGCAGCCTCGGGCAACGCGTCGGCATTACCACCCGACACCAATCGACCGAGGTAGTTCAGGTACTGGGTCGTCTGCGTCCGTGCGCCCGACGTCCCCGTGACCCGCAAGTTGAACACCAGCGCCGTCGACAGGATCGCGAACGCGATCGCCACCACGGCCAGAGCGATGATGACCTCGACGAGGCTCAATCCGTGGCGTGTCACTGTACCCGCACCTCCCCGATCAGCGAGACCTCGAGCACGTAAGTGGTGCCTGCGGCGATCAATGTGATCTCGCCAGGACGCGTCCCGTCCAGGATGGTGCCTGGCGGCGTGAACACGATGGACAGGCCGTCCTCGATGCCGTCCAGGGTCACCTCTCCGTCGATCTCGAAACGCCGCAAGACGGGCCCGTCACAATCCGGAGCCAGCGGGACTTCGACCTCACGAATCGTCAACTCCGTGGCGTCGCGGCAGAGCGCCGTCCGGAACCCGCGAGCGGCAGCCATCGTCGAGCCCTGCCACACGACCTGTTGCACCGTGTTGAGGGCCGCGCGTTCGCGGGCGTTCTGGGCGATGGCACGACCGCTGATCGCCCCGATCCCGGCGATGATGCCGATGATCGCGATGACGACCAGCAGTTCGATGAGCGTGATGCCGTTCCTGCCTCTCACGGCGTACCGTCCTCCCTGGCGTACGTTCGGCGCTCTACCTTACGATCTTGTCAGCAAGATAGCAGTGCGTGGGCTCACACGGATCCCCCAAATGTGGGGGGTGGGGCGGTCGATGCGTCCGAGCGGAACACGACGGACGTCGCCAGAGAGGGTTCGCCGTCCGGGCGAACGCGCCTCAGCGCCACCAACGGCTCCGGGACGCCCCGGCCCGGCCGCAGGCACGGCGTGCGCGTGATCGGTTCCATTTCACACGATACGAGACACGCCTTACGGAACTGTCACATGCTCAACGCGGATGTCGATACCCAGCTTCTTCGTCGTGCGCGACCCACCGCCGGCGAGCGACGCGCGCCGCGCCACACCGCCACGCCGGGTCGACCTACGCGCTCGGCGGCGCCTCGTCGAAGAACGCCAGCCGGCCGCCGCCGTCACGCTTCGCCCGGTACATCGCCAGGTCGGCCTGGTGCAGCAGCGCCTCGGGTGCCAGGGACGCGTCGTCGGCGATCGCCACGCCGGTCGAGGCGCGCACGTCGACGCCGTGGGCGTTGGCGTTCAGCGCCTCGGCCAAGGCCTGGTGCAGGTGGTCCGCGACAGTCCGGACGGCCTCGCGGTCGGTCACCGCGCCGGCGACGATGGCGAACTCGTCGCCGCCCCAGCGCGCGACCGTGTCGCCGGCGCGCACCGCGCCGTGCAGGGCGCGCCCGACCGCGACGAGCAGCTCGTCGCCGGCCGCGTGTCCGTAGTGGTCGTTGAGCGCCTTGAAACCGTCGAGGTCGATCACGAACAGCGCCGTCAGGACGCCTTCGCGCCGGTCGCGGGCGAGCGTCAGCGCCAAGCGCTCGCCGAGCAGGGCGCGGTTCGGCAGGCCGGTGAGGGGGTCGTGGTGCGCCAGGTACTCGAGCCGCACGCGCTCGGCCCGCAGCGCGTCCTCGAGGGCGATGCGCTGCAGCAACGCGCCGAGCTGGGCGGCGAGGAGCTCGCCGTCCTCGACCGCCCGCGCAGGGAACTCGACGCGCTCGTCGCAGGCGTCGAGCACGAGGAACGCGGCCAGGGCACCGCTCACGCGGACGGGCACCGACAGCGTCGCCCGGCCGGCGGCACCCGCGCAGGGCGGCTCGGCCGCGCCAAACACGTCGTCGGGACGGTGCGCCAGCACGGCCGTCGCGGCGCTCAAGCGCGCCTCGACGAGCGAGGCCGGGAGCGCCGTCGACGGCGCCGGCTCGCTCCCACGCACCGCCGCCACGCGGTACGCGCCGTCCGCCCCCTTGACCAGCACCCGCCCGGACGTCGCGCCGGAGACGTGGCGGAGCGCCAGGTCGAGGACGCGCTCGTGGAGGTCGGCAGCGGCCTCCGGCGCGAGCAGATCGCGGGTCAGCTCGAGCAGGGCACGCCGGAAGCCGGCGGCGCGCTCCTCCTCGCGCTCGCGCAGCACCGCGGCCGTGACGTCGACGGAGTGGTAGCACGCGCCGACGACGCCGCCGTCCGCGTCGCGCACCGGGACGATGCGCATCTCGACCCAGTAGGGCTGCACGCCGGGTTCGCGGCTCTCCGGCCCGCGCCGCACCTCCACCGTCTCGCCGGCCAACGCTCGCCTGAGGTCGATCTGGAAGACCGGGTTCGGGAACGAGCGTCCGATCTCGAGCGGGAGGCCGTAGAAGCCGAGCGCGCGCTGTTGCGCGAGGCGGTTGAAGGCGACGAGCTGCCCCTCGAGGTCGAACAGGGCGATGGTGGCGCCGACGGTGTCGAGCATGGTGCGCAACTGCGCTTCGACCGGTGCGTGCTGGTCGACCTGGGTTCCGTCGCCACCCAGCGCGGCGTCGTCGGCCGCGAGTGGGCTCATGCGTCGAGGAGGAACGCCTCGGGCGTCTGGAGCAGGTCGATGACGTGCGACGTGAACCGCGCGGCCTCGGCGCCATCGACCAGGCGGTGGTCGAAGGAGAGGCTCAGGTAGAGCATCGGCCGCGCCACGATCGTGTCGTCCTCGAGCACGACCGGACGCTTCTTGATGCTGTGCACGCCCAGGATGGCGGCGTCGGGGGCGTTGATGATGGGGAAGCTGAAGAGCCCGCCGATGCTGCCGATGTTGGTGATCGTGAAGCTGCTGCCGCGCACGTCGTCAGGGGCGAGGGCACCGCGACGCGCAAGGTCGGCGAGCCGCTGCGTCTCGGCCGCCAGGTCGATGAGCGTCCGCCGGTGCGCCTCGCGGATCACCGGCACCACCAGGCCCGCCTCGGTCGCCACCGCCAGGCCCAGGTTGACGTAGTCCTTGTGCACGACCTCGCCCGTCGCTTCGTCGAGGCTGGTGTTCAGCGCCGGGAACGCCCGCAGCGCGTGGAACACGGCCTTCATCACGAACGGCAGGTAGGAGAGCTTGGCGCCGCGCGCCTCCGCCCGGGGCTTGAGCGTCTCGCGCAGGCGCACCAGGGCGGACACGTCGGCCTCGTCGACGTGGAGCGCGCGCACCGTGTGCAGGTGCGAGGCGCTGAGCTGCTGCGCGATCACGCGCCTCAGGCCACGGAGCGGCGTGCGCGTCTCACGGTCCTCGAAGCCCGCTGGCGTCTGGTACCGCGGGGCCGGCGGCATGCCACCCGCGCCCGCGGCCGCGCCCGCGGTCGCGCGCGTTCCACCGTGGCGCTCGACGTCCGCGACGCGAACGCGGCCGCTCGGGCCGCTCCCCTCGACCTGTTCGATCGGTACGCCGAGCTCGCGCGCCAGCCGGCGCGCCGCCGGGACCGCCACCACGCGGCCGAAGGCACCACGGGGCGCCTCGGCCGCCGCGGGAGCGCGCCGCTCGCTGGTGGTCGCGCCGGTGGCACCGCGGCGCACCTGCAGCACGGGGCCCCCCGTCGCGGAGGTGTCCGCCCTGAACAGGCTGCGCTCGTCGCCGCGGTCGGCGTCGGCCGACACGTCCACCGCCACCTCGGCGGGATCGGACGATGGTCCACCGGCTTCGTCCACGGCCGCCTCCACCTCCGCTTCGACGGCCTCGCCGGGCGTGTCCGGGACGCCAGGGCCGGCGTCCGCGGCGTCGGCAGCGTCCCCCGTCGAGACGGCGGACTCGGTGGAGCGCACCTCGGCCGCCTCGTCGATGCGCCCCAGCACGGCGCCGACCGCGACCACCTCACCCACGGCGGCGACCTGATCGACCAACACACCACCGAACGGTGACGGCAGCTCGACGGTCACCTTGTCGGTCATGACCTCGACCAGCGGCTCGTCGGCATCGACGTGCGCGCCGACCTCGACCAGCCACGCGGTGACCTCGCCCTCGACGACCGACTCGGCCAGTTCGGGCAACACGACGTCCTTGTGCATCCCGCCTCCTGCGCAGCGCCCCAGCGAAGAGGCGGCGTTCACCTTCAGTAGTCCAGCACCTGCTGCACGGCGTGCAGGATGCGGTTCGGACCGGGTAGGTACACCCGGTCCTGGGCGTACGGGTAAGGCGTGTCGAAGCCAGACACGCGCAGCGGCGGCGCCTCGAGCATGTCGAGCACCTCCTCGGCGATCGTGGCGGCGACCTCGCTCATCATGTTGCCACTGTGCGGCGCCTCGGACACGAGCACCGCTCGCCCGACCGCTGCGACGCGCTCCAACACCAGGTTCTCGTCCCACGGCATCAGCCAGCGCAGGTCGATCACGTCGGCCGCGATCCCCTGGTCCGACAGCGCGTCGGCGGCCTTGAGCGTCTCGCCCATGCTGGCGCCGTAACTGATCAGCACGACGTCGTCGCCCTCGCGTCGGCGCACCCCACGGCCGATGGGCAGCATGAAGTCGACGTCGTCGCTCACGTCCTCCTTCAGCGCCCGGTAGAGCCGCTTGGGCTCGAGGAACACCACCGGGTCTTCGCCCCGGATGGTGGTCTTCAGGCAGCCCTTGGCGTCGTTCGGTGTCGATGGGTACACCACCTGCAGGCCGGGCGTGTGTATGAAGTGCGTCTCCGGGTTCTGGGAGTGATGGTGACCGCCCTTCACGCCGCCCCCGGCCGGCATGCGCACCACCATCGGTGTCGTGAACGCGCCCCCGGAGCGGTACCGCAGCTTGGCGGCCTGCGAGACGAGCTGGTCGAAACCGGGGTAGACGTAGTCGGAGAACTGGATCTCGGCGACGGGCCTGCGTCCGTACACCGACATGCCGATCGCGGCGCCGATGATGGCCGCCTCGGAGAGCGGCGTGTCGATGACGCGGTCGGGGCCGAAGGTGTCGTACAGGTGCTCGGTGGCGAGGAACACGCCGCCGCGCTTGCCGACGTCCTCGCCCAACACGACCACACGATCGTCGCGCCGCATCTCCTCCATCAGCGTGCGGGCGATCGTCTGGACGTAGTTCTGGACGGCCATCAGCCCTCGACGTCCTCGCCGGCGGCGCGGCGCGCGGCGCGGAAGCGCTCGCGCTGTCGTTCGAGCTGCGGCGTCGGCCGCGACAGGACGTCGTCGAACATCCACTCGACGGGCACGGGCCCGGCGGCCTCGGACGCCTTCACGGCGGCGTCGATCTCGGCCTTCAGCGCCGCGCGGAGCTCGTCCTCGCGCGCGTCGCCCCACAGCTTCCTGCCCTCGAGGAAGCGCCGGTAGCGCGGGATGGGGTCGCGCTCGCGCCAGGCGGCGACCTCTTCGCTCGCCCGGTAGACGCCGTCGTCGTCGGCGCTGCTGTGTGGGCCGTAGCGATAGACGGTCAGCTCGACCAGCGCCGGGCCGAGCCCGTCGCGGGCAGCCGCCATCACGTCGCGCATCACCAGGTACGAGGCGAGCACGTCCATGCCGTCGACGAGGTAGCCCGGCATGCCGTACGCGTGCGCCTTGGCCGCCACGTTCGGGCTGCCGGTCTGGTGCTGCAGGTCGACGCTGATGGCGTAGCGGTTGTTCTCGCACGCGAACACGATCGGGGCGCCTTGCGCGCCGGCGAAGTTGAGGCCGGCATGCCAATCGCCCTCGCTGGTGGCACCGTCGCCGAAGGTGCAGACCGTGGCGTCGCCCGCGCCGGCGAGCTTCTGCGCGATCGCGGTGCCGACGGCCACGGGGACGTGCGACGCGATCGGCGAGGCGACCGTGAACATGTTGAGCGCGCGGCTCCCTGGGTGCGCCGGCATCTGCCGCGCGCGCGCAGGGTCGGCCCGCGTGCCCATCATCTGGCCGAGCATGTCCACGAGTGGCCAGCCCACCGCCAACGCCAGGGCCGTGTCGCGGTAGTACGGGAAGATCCAATCGCTGCCGACGCGCACGGCGCCGGCGATGCCGACCTGGGCGGCCTCGTGCCCGCTCGACGGCGCCACGAAGCTGCTCTTGCCGAGGCGTTGCAGGCGCACGAGGCGCTCGTCGACCATGCGCCCGAGCACCATGTGGCGGTACAAGCCGATCAGGGTGTCGTCGTCGAGATCGCACGAGAACGGCGCCAGCCAGGCGCCGCCTTCGTCGATCAGACGGATGGGCTCATCGCTGAAAGGTTGGAAGCGTTGTGCGTCCGTGATCACCTCTCGCCTCCCTCCGCGCTCTTCGTGGCGACGCAGGGAGCATAGCAGACCGCTCGCCGCCCACCGGTCGCGACGCCGCGTGGCGCTACACTGGCCGCATGGACCGACGTCACCTGCTCGCGTACGGCCTGATCGCCTTCGGCGTGCTCGCGCTCCTCGCGCGCGCGGCGGGGGGCACCGGATGGCTCTGGCTCGGGGTTGTCGCCGCCGTCGCGCTGACCGCGTACGTCAACACCCGCACCTACGGCTTCCTGCTGCTCGGCGGCGTCCTGGCCGGCAGCGCGCTGGGCATCCTCCTGACCGACCTGTTCGCGTGCGACGGCGTCTTCCTGGTCAGCCTCGGCGCGGGCCTGATCGCCGTCGACCGCGTCCATCCGCTGCAGCAACGCTGGGCGACGTACCTGGGCGCGGTGCTCGCCGCCCTGGGCCTGCTGGCCGGGCTGCTCGAGTCGGGCGTGCTCGGTTCGACGTGGCTCCCGCTCGCTTTGATCGCCGGGGGCGTGGCGCTGCTGTGGCGCGACCGTGGCGGTGACCGGCGCTTCCCGCCGCCGCAACGCTCCGTTCCGACGGCGCCGCCGCCAGCGCCAGCGTCGACGCCGTCGGCGCCGACGACCGGTGTCGTGCAGGACGACGCCGAGCAGAGCGACACGCACGGCGAGAGCGACGCGCGCTAAACTAGCCGAACTACCGACCGCGCCGCCCTCGGGGGTGGACGCGGTCGTTCTCGCCCGGAGCGCTCCGGGCAGACGTACGGCCCCGTCCTCGCTCCTCCGCATGAACGGAGGTGGCCCCTGGAGGCACCATGGAACCGACGATCCACCGTGGACTCGCTGGCGTCTACTTCGACACGAGCCACATCTGCCACATCGACGGCGAGCGCGGCGAGCTCATCTACCGCGGGTACGACATCAGCGAGCTGACCGACGCGAGCTACGAAGAGGTCGTGCACCTCCTATGGCGCGGCGAGCTCCCCACGCGCGACGAACTGAGCGCGTTCCGCCAGGAACTCGCCCCACTGTTCGCCCTCCCCGACGGTGTGATCGAGGCGCTGCGCAACCTGCCGAAGGACACCGATCCGATGCACGCGCTGCGCAGCGCCGTCTCGCTCCTCGCCGCCTACGACGAGGACCCCGACGGCGTCGACGACACCAACGTTCGTCGCATCGGCGCGTCGCTGCTCGTGCGCTTCCCGGCGCTGGTCGCCACCTTCGAGCGGCTGCGCCGCGATCTGCCCCCGGTGACGCCCGATCCCGAGTTGACGATCGCCGGCAACTTCCTCTACATGCTCAGCGGCGAGGCACCGAGCGAGGCGGCGACGCGCGTGATGGACGTCGCGCTCGTGCTGCACGCCGAGCACGGCAGCAACGCCAGCACCTTCGTGGCGCGCTCCACGGCCAGCAGCCTCACCGACACCTACAGCGCGATCACCGCCGCGGTGGGTTCGCTGAAGGGACCGTTGCACGGCGGCGCGAACGCGGCCGTGATGAAGGCGTTGGAGGCGATCGGCAGCGTCGAAGCGGTCGAGCAGTACGTGCTCGACACGCTGGCCGACCCCAAGGGGCGCGTGATGGGCTTCGGTCACCGCGTCTACCGCGTGCTCGACCCGCGCGCCGCCATCTTGCGCGGGGTGTCGGAGCGGCTGGCCGAGGAGTCTGGCGACAGCACGTGGTTCGAGATGTCGCTGGAGATGGAGCGCGTGATGGACCGCGAGATGGAGAAGAAGGGGCGCCAGATCAAGGCCAACGTCGACTTCTTCTCGGCCAGCGTCTACCGCATGCTCGGCTTCCCCAGCGACCAGTACACGCCCATCTTCGCCGTGGCCCGGATCAGCGGCTGGATGGCGCACCTGTACGAGCAGTACGCCGACAACAGCCTGACCCGCCCACGCATCCATTACCTGGGCGAGACCGGCAAGCGCTTCGTCCCCATCGACGAACGCGGTTGAGCCACGCCGCGCCCGGGCGCGCCCGGGCGCGCTCGACCCGGCGCGGCGGCTAGCGCCGCAGCACGCCCTCCAAGAAGGCTGCCAACGCCGCCTCGTAGCGCTCTGGGTCGACGTTCCAGGCCTCGACGTGGTCGCCGACCTCGAGCCTGCGGTACGTGAGCAGGTCGGCCGGCACCGCCGCCGCGAACGCGTCGACCAGCCCGATCGGGATGGTGCCGTCGGCGCTGGTGGCGTACAGCAAGAGCGGCACGTCGAGCGTGGGCGCCCGCAGCCGCAGGTCGAGCGCTGCCAGCGGCGCGCCGATGCGACGCGACGCCAGCGCGACGCCAGCGCGCGCGAACGGCGCCGGGACGCCCACGCGGTGCGCGCCGTGGGCGATCACCTCGGCCGGATCGATCAACGGGGCGTCCATGGCCAGGCCGAGCAGGTCGGGACCGTCCGCCGGCCAGCGTTCGCGGGCGAGCATCGCCACGGCGCCACCCATCGAGTACGTGACGAGGACGACGCGACGCACGCCGCGCTCGCGCAGCCACGAGAGCGCGGCGAGCAGGTCGTCGGCCTCGCTCGCGCCGTAGTGGAAGAGGCCGTCGGGGCTCGGGTCGCTGCGATCGTGGTTGCGGTAGCTGGTCACGAGGACGGACGCGCCCGACGCGACGACGGTCGGCAGGGCGCGCAGCGCCTCGCTCCGGTCGCCGCGCCGCCGGCCGTGCACCATCACGACCGCGGCGTCGCTCTCGGCCGGGAGCCACCAGGCGGCGACCGCGCCCACGGGGCCGGCGATGCTGACGTCTTCGAAGGCCAGGCCGAGATCGGCCTCCGGGTCGCGCCGGTAGAGGGTGACGTCGAGGCGCGCGTCGACGCCCGCGCGCGGCGGCTCGCCGTGGGCCACCGTCAGCCGACGCTCCACGCTGGCGTCGCCCTGGTGGTGCACCGGTCCGAGCCGGCCGTACGCGATGGCGCCGGCGTCGTCCCAGATCAGCCCGTAGCTGCCCTCGGCGTCGACGCGTGCGAACTGCGGCACGGACGCGTCGACAGCGCCGGTGCCGGCGGCGCCGGTGCCGCTCCCGCGCCGTCCACCGGCGAGCGGCAGCCGGACGTCGACCACGGGCCGGCCGTCGGCGTCGACGCCGACGGCGCGCACGTCGAGCACCACGAACTCAGGTTGGAGGCCGTAGGGGGCGGGCACCAGGGCGCCGCTCGCCACCCGGTCGGCGACGAACCACGTCGCGGCCGCCAGCGCCAACGCGAGCAACGCGACCAACGACCACAGGACCGGCATACGGCGCACTCGGCCGTTCGAGCGGCCGCTCAGGCGTCCCAGCGCACGGCGCCGTACGTGTCGGCGCGCTTGGGGCTCGTGGAGAACATCGCCACGGGGACGCCGGTCGCCTCCTCCATCAGGTCGAGGTAATCGAGCACCTGATGCGGGAGGGCATCGCGGGTTCCCAGCCCGGTGAGGTCACCCCAGCCGGGCAGCGTGGCGTAGACCGGCCCGCCACCGCCGTCGACGTCGACGCAGACGCGCACCTCGTCGAGACCCGAGAGCACGTCGAGCTTCGTGACGACCAGGCCGTCGAAGCCGTTGATCGACGCCGCGTACTGGAGCTGGGGCAGGTCGAGCCAGCCGACGCGCCGAGGGCGCCCCGTGGTGGTGCCGAACTCGTCCCACTGGTTCTCGCCGGTCCCGCGCAGCCGCGTGGCCAGCTCGCCGTGCAGCTCGGTGCGGAAGGGGCCGTGGCCCACGCGCGTGGTGAAGGCCTTGACGACCCCGTACACGCCGTTGAGCGCCTTGTGCGAGACGCCGGCGCCCACGAGGATGCCGCCGATGGTGGGGTGCGAGCTCGTGACGTACGGGTAGGTGCCGTAAGCGAGGTCGAGCATCGTGCCCTGCCCGCCCTCGAACAGCACCCGCTGGTGCTTGCCGAGCGCGTCGCGCACCACTGCACCGGCGTCGCCGACCATCGGGCGCACGTACTCGCGAACCTCGGCCAACGCCTCGAGCGCCACGTCGACGCTCGTCCAGCCGACGCGCGCGGTGGAGTTGGGCTTGCCCTCGATCAGCCGCTCCAGGCCCAGGCGGAGCCGCTCGTCGTCGATCAGGTCGCCGAAGCGGATGCCGAGGCGGCGCGCCTTGTCGGAGTAGGCCGGGCCGATGCCGCGCCCGGTGGTGCCGACGAAGCCGCCCCCCTCGTCGTTCTTCGTGTGATGCGGCAAGACGGCGTGCGCCTCGCTGGAGATGACGATGCGGCCGGGATCGCGGCGCGCGCGCAGGCCCTCGAGCTCCTCGCGCAGCGACCAGGGGTCGATGACCATGCCCCCGCCGAGCACCGACACGGGGCGATCGTGCAGCGTGCCGCACGGTAGGTGGTGGAGCTTGTACACCTCGTCGTCGACCACGACCGTGTGGCCGGCGTTGGCCCCGCCCGAGAAGCGCACGACCAGGTCGGCCTCCGCGCCGAGCGCATCGACGACCTTCCCCTTGCCTTCGTCGCCCCACTGGGCGCCGATGATGGCGATGCCGGGCATGCCGACCTCCTCAGCTGGTCGCGGCGAGCGCCGCGCACCACGGCGCAGTATGCCACGCACCGGGCTAGCATGCCGACGTGGCAGACGCGATGGACGTCGATGCGGTGGTGGTGGGCGCACGCGGGGCGGAGCGGCTCGCGGCGGGGCACCCGTGGGTGTACCGCTCCGACATGCGGCGCACCGCCGCGCGCCCCGGCTTCGCCCCCGTGCACGCCGAGAACGGCCGCCCGCTCGGCTGGGCCGCGGTGCACCCCAGCTCGCAGATCGCCGTCCGGCTGCTGCACCACGGCGCGCAGCCGGTGGACGAAGCGCTCCTGCTGGAGCGGCTCGAGGCGGCGATCGCGCGGCGCGAAGCGCTGGCGCGCGACCCCGACGCGGGCCTCGAGGGCGCCACCGGATACCGGCTCGTCCACGCCGAGGCCGACGGGCTGCCGGGCCTGATCGTCGACCGGCTCGGGCCCGTGCTGGCCGTACAGAACGGCTGCGCCGCGCTGGAGCCGCACCTGCCGGCCATCGTCGAGCGGCTGCAGGAGCGCCTGGTGCCGGACGGGCTGGTGGGCCGCTTCGACGCGGCGGCGCGGGAGCGTGAGGGCCTGACGCGCGAGGTGCGCGTGCTGGCCGGTCGTGTCCCGGACGTGGTGGAGGTGAGCGACGGCCGGCTGACGTGGCCGCTGCACCCGCTGACCGGGCAGAAGACCGGCACCTTCCTGGACCAGCGCCTGAACCACCGCCGGCTGGCGCGCCACGCGCGCGGCGCAGCGCTCGACGTGTGCTCGTACCACGGCGGCTTCGGACTCCACCTGCTCGCTGCCGGGGCGGAGGGCGTCGAGCTGGTCGACGCCTCGGCCGCGGCCCTCGAGGGGGCGGCGGTCGCGGCGGCGCGCAACGACCTGCCACGACCACAGCTGACGCGCGCCGACGCGTTCGAGCGGCTGCGCGAACTCGACCGGGCCGGGGCGTCGTTCGACGTGATCGCGCTCGACCCGCCGGCGCTGGCGAAGCGCGCGCGTGACGTGCCGCGCGCCCTGGCGGGCTACAAGGAGCTCAACCTGCGCGCCCTGCGGCTGCTCGCACCGCTCGGCGTGCTCGGCACGGCCACGTGCAGTGCGCACGTCCAGGAGGCGGAGTTCATGAACGTGTTGGCCGACGCCGCTGCGGACGCCGGCCGCACGGTCCACGTGCTCGGGCGCTTCGGGGCAGCGCCCGACCACCCGGAGCGGCTGGGGTTCCCGGAGAGCGCCTACCTGAGCTTCGTGCTGCTGCGCGCCCTGTGACCGAGCGGCGCGCTGGCGCGGGCACGCGCGAGTGCGTTCGGCGCGCAGGGAGCACCGCGCCGGGCGGTTGTAGGATGCGCGCACCATGACGAACCCTCGCCCGCTCGTGCTCCTGACCACCGCCTCCAACCCGCGCGACGTGGGCCTGCGTCGCAAGGACGCCGTCACCGGCGTCAACTACAGCGATGCGCTGCACGCCGAGGGGCTGCTGCCGGTGATGGCGGCGAACCTGCCGGTGGCTGCGGCGCTCGACATGGTCGAGCGCGTGGACGGCGTCGTCTTCACCGGTGGTGCCGACCTCGACCCGGCGTCCTTCGGTCGCTCTCCCGAGGCGGGGTTGGGGCTGGTCGATCCGGTGCGCGACGCGTTCGAGCTGGCGCTGTACCGCGCGGCGCGTGCGCGCGGCTTGCCGATCCTCGGCATCTGCCGCGGCATCCAGGTGGCCAACGTGGCGGAGGGCGGCACGCTGCACCAGCACCTGCCCGCGGTCGACGGGACGATCCAGCACGAGCAGCGCAACATCGACTACCCCCCCTTCCACGTGCTGCGGCTCGAGCCCGGCTCGATCGCCGCGACCGCGGCCGGTTCGGAGCTCGTCACGGTCAACTCGGCGCACCACCAGGGCGTCAAGGACCTGGCGCCCACGCTGCGCGCGACCGGCTACGCAGACGACGGCCTGATCGAGGTCGTCGAGGCGCTGGACGCCCCGTGGTTGCTGGCCGTCCAGTGGCATCCGGAGATGAACTACGCCGGCTTCCCGGATCAGCGCTGGCCGTTCCGCGCGTTCGCACAGGCGTTGCTCGCGCGCCGCTGAAGCGTGGTACCGTCCGCGCCATGCACGGTCGCAGGCACGGTCGAGAGGTGGGAGCCAGCACGGCGATGCGCGACACGCGGCGATATCCGCGGGTCCGCCTCCGTGCGCGCCCCCGCGCCGGCAGCGAAGCCGGCGTCTAGCCGGACCCGGGCCCGGCGGGGCGCAGCGCCCCTCCGCCCGAACCCGCATCCCCACAGGAGTCAACCCATGGTCATCGTCATGCAGAAGGGCGCCGCGCCCGAAGCGCGTGAGCGCGTCCTCAACGAGGTCGTCTCGCTCGGCTTCACCCCCCACGTGTCGGAGGGCGAGAGCCGCACGCTGATCGGCGCGATCGGCCCGGCGCCCACCGAAGAGCTGCGCGAGCACCTGCGCGCGCTGCCGGGCGTCGAGACCGTCGTGCGCATCACCAAGCCGTACAAGCTCGCGAGCCGGGAGTTCCGTCACGACGACAGCCGCGTGCTGATCGGCGACGTCGCCACCGGCGCCGGGGCGTTCGCGGTCGCGGCCGGGCCGTGCGGCGTCGAGAGCGCCGAGCAGCTGCGAGGCGCCACCGACATCGCCAGGCGCCACGGCGCGCGGGTGCTTCGCGGCGGCGCGTTCAAGCCGCGCACCAGCCCCTACTCGTTCCAGGGCCTGGGGGCGGAGGGGTTGGCGTTGCTCGCCGCGGAGCGCGAACGCACCGGCATGCCGATCGTCACCGAGGTCACGGCGCCGGACCTGGTCGAGACCGTGGCCGCGACGGCCGACATGTTGCAGATCGGCGCGCGCAACAGCCAGAACTTCGCGCTGCTGGCCGAGTGCGGCAAGGCGGGCAAGCCGGTCCTGTTCAAGCGCGGCCTGTCGACGTCGATCGCCGAGTTCCTGCAGGCGGCCGAGTACGTGCTGTCGCAGGGCAACCCCAACGTGGTCCTGTGCGAGCGCGGGATCCGGACCTTCGAGACCAGCACGCGCTTCACGCTCGACATCAGCGCGGTCGCCGTGCTGAAGGAGCTGTCGCACCTGCCGGTGTGGGTCGACCCGTCGCACGCGGCGGGCCGGCGTGCGCTGGTGCCGTCGCTGGCGCTGGCCGCCGTGGCCGCCGGTGCGGACGGCATCATCGTCGAGGTGCACCCGTCCCCCGAGACGGCGAAGTCCGATGCCGCGCAGCAGCTCGACGACGCCGAGTTCGACGCCCTCATGACGCGCGTCAGGGCCGTCGCGATCGCCGTCGGGAAGCAGATCGACGGCTGAGGTGCAGCCCCTCGGCGCGAACGCGCGTCCGGCGCCGCTGATCGGGACGGTGGTGCTGGCCGGGGTGGGGCTGATCGGCGGCTCGATCGGCTTGGGCCTCCATCAGCGCTTCCTGGCACGGCGCGTGATCGGTCTCGATCCCGATCCGACGGCGCTCGACGCCGCGCGCGGCATGGGCGTGATCGACGAGGCCAAGCTGGAGAGCGGGCCGTGGCTCGCCGAGGCCGACCTGGTGGTGCTGGCCACCCCGGTGCGCACGCTCGAGCGGCTGGCGCGCGAGCTCGCCCCCTTCCTGCGTCCGGACGCGGTCGTCACCGACGTCGGCAGCGTCAAGGCGCCGCTCGTGGCGGCGCTGAGCGACCTGCGGTTCGTCGGCGGCCACCCGATGGCGGGCTCGGAGCGCGATGGCGTGCTGAACGCCGACGCGGCGCTGCTCGAGAACGCCGTGTGGGTCCTGACGCCAGGCGCGGCGACCGACCGTGCGGCGCTCCGTATGGTCAGCGCGCTCGTGACGGGCCTGGGGGCTCGGCCGATCGAGGTCGACCCGCACCTGCACGACCGCCTGGTCGCGACGGTCTCGCACCTCCCCTACCTGGCAGCGGTCGCGTTGACGAAGGCGGTGGGCGAGGCCGACGAGCGCGACCTGTTGGCGCTGCTCGCGGCCGGTGGCTTCCGCGACCTGACGCGGGTGGCGTCGGGCAGCCCGCGGATGAGCCGCGACATGGTGGTCGCCAACCGCGAGGCCGTGCGCGACGCGCTGGGGGCCTTCGCACGCCAACTCGACGCCGTCGTGGCGCTGCTCGACGACCCCGATGCGCTGTTGAGCGTCGCCGAGGCGGCGAAGCGGCAGCGCGACGCGCTGCCGATCGTGCGGCGCTCGCTGCTGCCGGCGCGTTACGAGGTCGTGATCGCGGTCCCCGATCGCCCGGGCGAGCTCATGCGCATCACCAGCGCGTTGGGCGCCGCCGACGTGAACATCAAGGACATCGAGGTCCTCGGCGTGCGCGAGTCGGGCGGCGCGATGCGGCTGGCCTTCGCGGACGACGACGCGCTTACGCGCGGCACCGAGGCCCTGCGCGCGGCGGGCTACGAGGCGCGCGGGCGCAGCGGGTCGAACGGCGGCTGAGCGCGTGGGGCCACGCGCTGCGCTGTTCGACCTGGCGGTGGCGCGGGCCGACGCCTACGCCCGCCGCGCCCGGGTGCCGCGCTCGGGCGACGCCGCGGCGATCGCGCGGGCGCTGGAGGTGTGGCACCTGAAGACGCGCTTCGCGGGGCGCGTGCCGCTGGACGGTGTCGCCGCGGCGCTGGCGCTGCGGCCCGAGGGTGATGGCTGGGTCTGGTCGGGCGGCGAGGAGGGCGGCTGGGTGCGCGCGGCGTGACCCGCTCTGGCGTCGTGCGCGCCGGAGCACGGGCATCGACGACGGCGCCTGATCAGCGCGCCGCGACCTGCGCGCGCTGGTAGGTGCGCCACACCCGAGCGCCGAGCCTGCCGTAGAACGGCGTGAGCGTCGTCCAGTTGAGGACGACGTCGCGGGCGCCGCGCTCACGGTGCCAGGCGAGCCCGGCGCGCACCAGCTGGAGGCCGAGCCCGCGCCCCCGCACGTCCGGGTCGACACCGAGCGGGCCGAGGCCGGCGGCAGGGCCGGGGAGCGCTTCGTGCCACGTGAGGCTGGGACCGAGGAGGGCGTCGTCGCTGCGGAAGGCGGCGGCGAAGCCCAGCGTGCGGCCGGTCGCGTCCTGCAGCGTCAGCACGGCGACGCCGGCCGCGGCGTACGCGCGCACCTCGTCGTGCCAGCGACCGGGGAAGTGCCGCTCGACGAAGGCGAGCGCCGCGGGGCCGTCGTCGACCACCCGCAGGTCGTCGTCGCTCGGAGGCTCGAGCTCGACGCTGCGGAGGTCGACGAGAACGTCGTGCTCGACCGCGCCCGGCACGGCACCGGCGCGCAGCACGAAACGCCACGAGGCGTCGTCGACGTCCACGGGGACGCCCGGGAGGAGGTGGTCGGGATCGGCCCCCAGGCACACGGTCGCACGACCGCGCTCGGCGAGCCCGGCCAGCGCCGCGTCCCAGAGCGCGCGGCCGATCCCACGGCCGCGGGCCTCCGCGGCGACGGCCAGCAGCGACACATGGCCGCTCGACGGATCCGACCAGGCGCGGTTCGGGGCGCGCGCGAGGACGGCGCCGAGCAGCCGTCCGCCGTCGTCGCGAGCCGCCAGGCACAGCCCGGGATCGGTGTCCGGGGAGCGCCACCACTGATCGAGCGCGCGCGCCGTCAACGGGTAGCGCTCGCCGAGGCGGCCGCTGGCCGCGGGGGCGTCGTTCCAGATGGTGGCGAGCGCGGCCAGGTCGGCCTGGCTCAGCGCCGCGACGCTCGGGCGCGTCACGAGCGTTCGGGGGCGCGCAGGTCGAGCGCGAGGGAGTAGCGATCGCCGCGGTAGGCGGAGCGGACGTACTCGAACGGGGCGTCGTCGGCGTCGAACGTGACGCGCTCGAGCGCCAGCACGGGGTCGAAGCGGCCGATCTCGAGCAAGCGCCGCTCGGAGCGCGACGGCAGGCGGGCCGTGATCGTCTGGCGTGCGCGCTGCGGCGCGACGCCGAACAGCGCCTCCACGGCGGCGTAGAGGCTCTGGAAGCGCTCGAGGTCGGCGCTGCCGAGGCCGAGCATGGAGGGGCGCAGGTAGGCGGTCTGCAGGGCCAGGGGCGCGCCGTCGGCGGTGCGGACACGGCTGATGCGCCGCACGGTGGTCCCCTCGGTGCAGCCGAGCGCCGCCGCGACCTCGCTCTCGGCCGCGACCTCGGCGATCTCGAGCAGGCGGCTGCCGGGCTGGAAGCCGAGCAGGCGCGCCTCGTCGGTGAAGCCGACCACCCGGTCGACGGTCTGCTCGAGCCGGCGGGAGCGGACGTACGTGCCGCTGCCACGGCGCTGCTCGACCAGGCCGTCGCGCACCACCTCTTCGAAGGCGCGTCGCACGGTCATGCGCGACAGCCCCAGCGCCGCGGCCAGGTCGCGCTCGCTCGGCAACGCCTGTCCAGCCGGCCAGGCGCCGGTCTCGATGGCGTCGACGAGGTGGGCGTGCAGTTGCAGGTAGGCGGGGGTCGGGAGGCCCTTGTCGATCGGCCAGCGCCGCCCCACGTCGCTGTTCGCTCCGCCGGCGGTGCGCGGACTCGATCCTCGCGTGGTCTGGGGGGACGCCACTGTGCTCCCTTGCTCGCTAGGCCACGCGGCAGTGGCGTGGCGCGTGCGCTTGACGCGTCACATATACCATTGCTAGACCACGTATCGCAAGCCTGACGGCGCACCCGCTTACGTCGCGCATGCGTGCACAACGCCACGTCACGACTTCGACACGCTCCGCATGAAAGGAATCGTGGCGCAGCACACGGTCCCCTCACGCGCTGTGGTCTGATGGTGGTCTATACTTGCGCTCACGACCCAAGGAGGTCAGAATGCACCGATCACGAGGCACGACGCTGCTCGCCCTGGCGTTGGCGCTGGCGCTGTCGATCAGCTCCATCGCCGTCGCCCAGACCAAGACCGTCGGGTACCCAGGGCTCGGGCTCGAGCCCGGCACGCCCGGCGGGACCCTCACGCTCGCCCTCGGCGACTCGCCGCCGCGCTTCTTCTACTACGGCGAGATCAGCCAGCCCATCCAGTTGCTGTCGCAGCAGATGTTCGACAGCCTGGTCGAGTACGACCTCGAGACCTACGACCTGATCCCAGCCCTGGCCGAGTCGTGGGACGTCAGCGACGACGGCACGGTCTACACGTTCAACCTGCGCCAAGGCGTGACCTGGCACGACGGTGAGCCCTTCACCGCCGACGACGTGGTCTTCACCTACGAGCAGATCATCACCAACCCCGAGGCGCGAGCCGGCGACGCCGCCCAGTTCACTTACACGGTGGACGGCGAGACTCGTCAGGTCACCTTCGAGGCGCTCGACGAGCACACCGTGCGCATGACGCTGCCGGCCCCCTCGCCGGTGTTCTTGCTCCAGCAGCGCTTCTTCATCATGCCCAAGCACGCGCTCCTGCCGTTCAGCGTCGAGGGCGGCGCCGAGCCCGCCGAGATCAACGACGCCTGGCCCACCTCGGTGTCGCCGAGCACGGTCGTCGGTACCGGCCCGTTCCGCCTCTCCGCCTACGTCCCCGGCCAGCTCGTGCGCCTCGAGCGCAACCCGGACTACTGGAAGGCCGACGAGGCCGGCACGCCGCTGCCGTACTTCGAGCGCCTCGAGTTCCTGATCGTGCAGGGCACCGAGGCCCAGACGGCCCAGTTCCTGGCCGGCAACATCGACCAGCTCAACATCTCGGGCGCGCAGTTCCCCGACTTCAAGAGCCGCGAGCTCGCCGGCGCCGGCTTCAGCGTCATCGAGTCGCCCGCGCTGTTCGGCTCGCCGCCGCACCTGGCCTTCAACTTCAACGCCGCCGACAGCGACCTCGCCGAGCTCTTCTCGAACGCCGAGTTCCGCCGCGCGATGGAGTTCGCCGTCGACCGCGAGCGCGTCATCGAAGACGTCTACAACGGCCTCGCCGAGCTCCCCGGCACGCCGACCGCGCCCGTGAACGCCGCTTTCTATGAAGACACCACGGGCCTGTTCAACATGTACGACCTGTCGGCCGCCGCCGCCGCTCTCGACGCGCTCGGCCTGGTCGACACCAACAACAACGGCGTGCGCAACATCAGCGCCTCGCGCGAGCTCGAGTTCACGCTCACCTACGGCAACGACTCGGCCGTGTTCACCGACATCGCGACCATCATCCAGAACGACTTCGCCGAGATCGGCGTGCGCGTGAACCTGCAGGGCATCCAGGCCAGCCAGCTCCTCGGCACCGGCCTCTCGGGCGACTACGAGGCCATCGTCGTGGCCCTCGGCAACCTGCCCGACCCCGAGCTTCGCAAGCCGATCTGGCAGCCCGGCGGCTCGCTGTACTACTGGCACCGCGCCACCCAGCCCGCCAGCCCCGGCGAGGCGCCGAACTTCGACGCCATGGAGCCCTGGGAAGTCCGGATCTGGGAGATCTTCGACGCCAACAGCACCGAGATGGACGCCGCGCTGCGCGCCGAGCGCTACCGCGAGTGGCAGCGCCTCAACGCCGAGTACGCGCCGGTGATCATGATCGCCAAGCCCGGCAACGTCGCCGCGGTGTACGACACCGTCGACAACTTCGTCTACAGCCTGGGCGTCATCCCCGGCTACAACCCCGTCCCCTTCTACTTCCGCCGCTGAACCACTGAACACCCAAGGTGTTGGGGGCTCGCCCCCAACACCCCCTATCTGACCACCACGTATCCCCACACGCGCCGCGCTCGCGGCCCCACACCCAGGCGAGGTCCCCCGTGCTCGTCTTCTTCACACGGCGCATCCTGCTCTTCTTCCCGACGCTGCTGCTGGTGTCGTTCATCAGCTTCTTCATCATCCAGCTGCAGCCGGGCTCGTTCACCGATCGCTACCTCGAGGACCCGCGCTTCTCGCCCGAGGCCGTGGAGCGCCTCACGGCGCAGCTCGGCCTCGACCGGCCGGCCATCGAGCAGTACGGTCGCTGGGTCTGGGGCATCGTCACCAGGCTCGACTTCGGCTTCTCGTTCTTCGCCAACCGGCCCGTCAGCACCATGATCGGGGAGCGGCTGGCGTGGACGGTGGTGATCGCCGTCGTGACGCTCGGCTTCGCCTGGCTCGTGGCGGTGCCGCTCGGCATCTACACCGCGCTCAAACGCAACGGCTTCACCGACGCCGTCGCCAGCTTCGTCGGCTACGTCGGCCTGGCCGTCCCCGACTTCCTGGTGGCGCTGCTGCTGGTGGCGCTGGTGCTGGCGTACGGCGGCACCAACGTCGGCGGGCTGTTCAGTCCGCGCTTCATCGGTGAGCCGTGGACCTGGGCGAAGTTCGTCGACCTGCTCAACCACCTGTGGATCCCGGTGCTGGCGATCGGCACCGCCGGCATCGCCACGATCATGCGCCAGATGCGCGCCAACTTGCTCGACGTGCTGCACGCCGACTACGTCCGCACCGCGCGCGCCAAGGGCGTCTCCGAGCGCAACGTCATCAACCGCCACGCCGTGCGCACCGCCATCAACCCGCTGGTGTCGATGGCGGGCCTGCAGCTCCCCGAGCTGATCAACGGCACCATCATCGCCTCGATCGTGCTCAACCTCCCCACCATCGGACCGCTGCTGTACGACAGCCTGCTCGCCAAGGACCAGTACGTCGCGATGACGTTGTTGCTGTTCGCCAGCCTGCTGCTGATGATCGGCAACCTCCTCGCCGACCTGGCGCTCGCCTGGGTCGACCCGCGGATCCGCTATGGCTGAGGCGACCCGCATGCACGAGACCGCGGGCGAGGCCGGCGGCCTGGCGGCCGACGCACGCGCCCAGGCCGGAGCGAAGCCACCCAACAAGGCCTGGCGGCGCTTCACGGCCAACAAGATGGGGCTCGTCGGCGCGGTCGTGCTGATCGCGCTGTACCTGATGGCGCTCTTCGCGCCGTTCCTCGCGCCCTACGGCATCACCGTGCAGCACCGCGGCGACGTCTACCGCCCGCCGCAGCCCATCCGCGTCGTGCACGAGGGGCAGCTCACACGGCCCTTCGTCTACCCGCTCACCCAGGACCGTGACCCGGTCACCCGGCAGCGCTTCTACGCCGAGGTGACCGACGCGCCGGAGCCCATCCGCCTGTTCGTGCGCAGCGACCCGTACCGGCTGCTGGGCATGATCCGAACCGACGTCCACCTGTTCGGCGTCGCCGAGGGGCGCGTGTTCCTGCTCGGCACCGACCGCTTCGGTCGCGACCTGCTGTCGCGGATCATCGTCGGCTCGCAGGTATCGCTCACGGTCGGGCTGATCGGCATCCTGATCTCGTTCAGCATCGGCATCGTCGTCGGCGGCATCTCGGGGTACTACGCCGGCCGCGTCGACAACGTGATCCAGCGCCTGCTGGAGGTGCTGCTGTCGTTCCCGCGCCTACCGCTGCTGCTGGCGCTGGCGACGATCATCCCGGCCACCTGGCCGTCCACGTACGTGTACATGGGCATCGTCACCGTGCTCGCCCTGATCGGCTGGGCCGGCCTGGCACGCGTGGTGCGTGGCCAGGTCCTGGCGACGCGCGAGGTCGAGTACGTGCAGGCGGCGCAGGCGCTCGGTGCGCGCGACATGCGCGTGATCCTGCGGCACGTGCTCCCGAACATCACGTCGTACCTCGTCATCGCCGCCACCCTGGCGCTGCCGTCGTACATCCTGGGCGAGAGCGCGCTGTCGTTCCTCGGGCTCGGCATCAAGGAGCCGATGACCTCGTGGGGGCTGCTGCTCAAGGACGCGCAGTCGTTCGAGGCGCTGTCGCTCTACCCCTGGCTGCTCTTGCCCGGAGCGCTGATCGTGCTCTCGGTGCTCGCGTTCAACTTCGTGGGCGACGCGCTCCGCGACGCGCTCGACGTCAAGAGTCGCGGCTGAGGCCGCCCGGCCAGGCGCTCGATCCCCGCGGGAGGGGCCCCATGCACCCAGCACTGTTGGTCGACATCCACGGCACCGCGCTCACGGCCGACGAGCGCGCGCTCCTGGCGCACCCCGGGGTCGCAGGCGTGTGCCTGTTCAGCCGCAACCTCGTGAGCGTCGAACAGGGGCGCGAGCTCACCGCAGCGCTGCTCGAGGCGGCCGGGCGAGCGCTCGTCGTGGCGATCGACCAGGAGGGCGGCGGCGTCGTGCGCCTGCCGCACCTGAGCGTGCCCCCCTCCGCCATGGCGCTCGGCGCCGCCGACGACGTCGGCCTCACGGAGCGCCTCGGTCTCGCCACCGCGCGGGGCCTGCGCCGCATCGGCGTGAACGTCGACTTCGCCCCGGTCGCCGACGTGCAGTCGAACCCGGCCAACCCCGTCATCGGCGACCGTGCCTTCGGCGCCGACCCGCACCACGTCGCGCGCCACGTCGTGGCGTTCAGCCGTGGCCTGCAGGCGGGCCGCGTGGCCGCCACGCTCAAGCACTTCCCCGGCCACGGCGACGTGGACGTCGACTCGCACCTGGCGCTGCCGCGCACGGACGCCGACGTCGAGCACCTGAGCGCGCTGGCCTGGCCGCCCTTCGAGGCGGGCATCGCGGCAGGCGCTGCGGGCGTGATGAGCGCCCACATCGTCGCCAGCGCGCTCGACCCGGACACGCCCGCCACCCTCTCGAGCGGCGTGCTCGAGGGCGTGCTGCGCCAGCGCATGGGCTTCGCCGGCGTCACCTTCAGCGACGCCCTCGACATGCGCGCCATCGCCAGCCACTGGAGCGTCCCCGAGGCCGCGGTCCGGGCGGCCGCGGCGGGCATCGACGTCCCGGTCTTGTGCAACGTCGACGTGCGGACCCACACCGAGGTCCTGGACGCGCTCGAGCGCGCCAGCGGCGACGGTCGTATCGACGCTGCGCGCGTGCAGGCTGCCCGCTCGCGCCTCGGCGCGCTCTTGAGCGCCTACCCCAACGGCGCGGACGCCGACGACGCGGCCGAGATCGCCGACGACGCGCGCGCCGAGGCCGAGGCGGCGCGCCGCTCGATCACCGCCGTCGGCGCGCCGCCGCGCCTCGCCGAAGGCGACACCGTGGTCGTGTTCGGCCGCGCGGCGATCGCCTCGGGCGCAGCCAGCGACGCCTCACGCCCGGTGGCGGCGCTGTGCGACGCCCTCGGCGCCGCCGGGACGTCCGTGCGCTGGGTGACCGACCCGAGCGAGCTGGCCGAGGCGCTCAGCGGGGCGCGAACGCTGGTGGTCGCGACGAGCGAGCGCACGCCGCTGGACGACGCCGCCGTCCGGCGCTACCGCGACGCCTTCGCCCAGGCGCGTGCGAGCGGCGTCGACGCCGTGCACGTCGCGCTCTGGAACCCGGCCCACGTGTCCCACCTGCCGGGCCCGGCGCTGCTCAGCTACGGTTCGCGCCCGTCCTCCGTCGCGGCCGTCGCCGAAGCGCTGCGCTCCGGCTTCGCGCCGGGGCGTGCGCCGCTCCCGCTCGAGCCGTGGAGCGAGGCGTGAGCGCCGCGCGCGCGTGGGCGGTCGGCGTGGACGGCGGCGGTACCCGCGGCCGCGCCTGGGTGGCCCGCGCCGACGGCGACGGCGCGTTCGACGCCCATCTCGACACCGGGCGCGCCCCGGCGGGTGCGGCCGAGATCGATGAGGCCTGCAACCCCTACGCGGTCGGCGCCGAGGCAGCCGCGGACGCGCTCATGCGGGTCGTTCGTAGCGCCTGGGCACGCGCCGACGCCCCCGCCGACGCCCTCGCGGAGGCCTACGTCACCATCGGCGTGGCGGGCGTCGAGCGGGCCGCGGAGCGCGAGCCGCTCTTCGCCGCGCTGATCGCGGCCGGCCTGGCCGGCGACCGTCTCGAGCTGCTGGGCGACCCCTGGATCGCGCTCGAGGGCGCGCTGCCGCAGGGGCCGGGCGAGCGCGACGCGCGCTTGCTGCTGGTCGCCGGCACCGGCAGCGTCGCGGTGGCCTCGTGCGGCGACGATCGCCGCGTGCGCGTCGGCGGTTGGGGCTCGCGCGTCGGCGACGAGGGGAGCGGCGCCTGGCTCGGCATCGAGGCGGCGCGCGCCACGCTCCGCGCCATCGACGGGCGCGACCCCGACGGCCCGCTCGCGAGGGCGGTACGCGCCGCCTGGGGCGACTCGGCCGACGACATCGTCGGCCGCGCGCGCAGCGCGCCGCCGTCGGCGTTCGCCGCGCTGGCGCCGCTGGTGCTCGAACACGCCGACCGCGACCCGCAGGCCGCCGCGCTGCGCGCGCGCTCGGTGAGCGCGCTGGCGGAACTCGTCACGACCGCGGCGGCCCCCTGCGCGGGCCGGCCGCTCGCCGTGGCCTTCACGGGTGGGGTCGCGAACGCGCTCGCCGACGACATCCAAACGGCGCTAGCGCCCGCGATCGCGGCGTGCGTACGCCCGCCGGCGGGCCCCCCCGTCGCGGGCGCGTGGCGCCTGGCCCACCTGCGGGCCCAGGCCGGCCAGGCCGGCCGGGCCGCTCAGGGTGCCCACGCCGCTCCGGCCGACGACGCCTGACGCACCCCGCCGAGGTACACCTCGGCGACCTCGAGCTCGGGTGTCAAGACCACCACGTCGGCCCGCGCACCGGGCGCGAGCACGCCGCGGTCTCGCAGGCCCAACGCGCGCGCCGGAGCGCGGCTGGCGGCCGCCAGCGCGGCCTCGAGCGGCAGGCCGGCGCGGACCGCGCCGCGGACCGCGGCGTCCATCGTCAACATGCTCCCGGCCAACGTGCCGTCGTCGAGCCGCGCCGCGCCCTGCCTGACCGTGACGCGCCGGCCGCCCAGCTCGCTGCTCCCGCTGTCCATGCCGCTCGCGCGGATGGCGTCGGTGACGAGCACGAACCGCTCAGCGGCGGCGCGCCAGGCGGTGCGCAGCGCGGCGGGCGCGACGTGGAAGCCGTCCGCGATCAACTCGATCACCGCGTCGCCGTCGCCGAGCAGCGCGCCGACCGGCCCCGGCGCGCGCCCCTCCAGGCCACCCATGGCGTTGAACAGGTGCGTCGCGCCCGCGCGGCCGCCGGCCGCGCGGACCGCGGCCAGGAAGCCCTCCACCGTCTCGGCGTCGGCGCGGGTGTGCCCGACGTTCAGCCGCACGCCGGCGGCCACCCACGCCGGCACGCCGTCGAAGGCGCCCGGCAGCTCCGGCGCGATCGTGACCACCCGCACCACCCCGGTCGCGATGACCTCGGCGACGCGCTCCGCCGTCGGCGCCAGCGCGTACGGCGGCTGCGCCCCGAGGCGCTGCGGGCTCACGAAGGGCCCCTCGAGGTGCGCGCCGAGCACGACCGCCTCGTCGGCCGCGCCGGCGTGCATGACCGCACCGACGCCCGCGAGCGCCGCCAGCACGTCGGCCCACGGCGCCGTCAGGGTGGTGGGCAACAGCGCGGTGGTCCCGTGACGGAGGTGGTGGCGCGCCAGGGCCCGCACGCCCTCCTCGCCGTCCATCGTGTCGCCGCCGCCGCCGCCGTGGACGTGCTGATCGATGAAGCCGGGAGCGATCACGGCGAGCGCCGCGGGGTCGCCGAGGCCGTCGTCGGCCTCGACCGCGACGATGCGATCGCCGAAGCGCACGCGCCCCGGCACGAGACCGGACGGGGTCAGGACCCTGCCGACGAGCGTCCGTTCGGCCCCGGTTCGGTGTGCGATCGGGGCCGACTCGTCCGCCGTCACGGGCGCCAGGCGCGCCGGTCGCTCACGACCACGGGCGCACCACGATCGCGCCGTCCTCGAGCAGCGCCACCTCGTGGCGCCGGCCGTTGGCCTCGCTCGCACCGGGCTGGCCTTGCGCCAAGGCACCGGCGATGCGCAGCTGCGGGGCGAGGATGCGCTCCGCGTAGATCACCGCACTCTCGTTGCCGCTCGCCCCGGCGTGCGCGACGCCGCGCAGCTGACCGGTCACGATCACGTCGCCGTCGGCCACCAGTTCGCTGCCGGCGTTGACGTCGCCGACGACGACCAGCGAGCCGTTCGACACCACCCGGCCGCCGGAGCGGATGGTGCGCGTCACGATGACCGTCTCGGCGCGCGCCTGCACGACCGCGTTCGGTGGACGAACGTCCTTCACGCTGCCGCCGGCCGCCGCGACGCGCCCAGCGACCGCGGCGACGAGCTCGAAGGCGACCTTGTCGGCGACCTCGAGCACCACGCTGCCGGTCAGCAGTTCGGCATGGTCGGCGAGCGCCTCGTCCAGGCCGTCCACCGTGTCGTCGGCGGAGAGCGACAGCAGGACGCCGCCGCGGGTGCCGCGCGCCTTCATCGCTGCGCCTGCACGGGGGGCACGCCGTAGTAACCGGTCATGAAGTCGCGCGCGAGCGGCACCGCCACGCGCGAGCTCGAGCCGCCGTGCTCGACGAAGAGCGCGATGCCGATCTCCGGGTCGTTCATGGGCGCGTAGCCCATGAACCAGGCGTGCGTGTAGTCGTTGCCACGCGCCGTCTGGGCGGTCCCGGTCTTGCCGGCCACCTCGACCGGGAAGACGCCCG
>REEJ01000027.1 GCA_007695125.1 Trueperaceae bacterium
GCGTACACGACCTCGGCCTCGATGAACGGGTGACCGGGGGCCAGCCGCTCGAACAGGCCCTCCTCGGCCAGGTCGACCACCTCGGTCGCACGGTCGCCGTAGGCGTGGTGCAGGTGGCTGGCGACGTCGGCGTCGAGGCCACGGGCCTCCAGCGCCGCTGCGCCGTTCGGGTCGAACCGCTCGGCGCCGACGAGCCTGAGGTCCACCGTCGCGGAGGGTCCGACGCCCTCCAGGCCGGCGCTCGTGATCGCGGCGGCGACGGCGTCGGCGGCCATCCGGCGGTACGTCGTCCACTTGCCGCCGGCGACGGTGACGAGCCCGCTGTCGGCGACGTGGACCACGTGGTCGCGCGAGACGCCGGCGGTGTCGACCGCCTTCGGATCGGTCACGAGCGGCCGCAGGCCCGACCACGCCGCCTTGACGTCGTCGCGGCCCACGGGCAGGTCGAAGTAGCGCGCCACGTGCCTGAGGATGTAGTCGATCTCGGCGTCGGTCGCCTGTGGGTCGTCGACCACGTCGGCCGGTTGGTCGGTGGTGCCGACGAGCGTCGAGCCGAGCCACGGCAGCAGGAACAGCACCCGGCCATCGTCGGTCTCGGGGATCAGCAGGCCGGTGTCGGGCGGGGCGAAGCGGCTGTCGAGCACGATGTGGACACCCGACGAGGCGGTGAGCATCGGCGCAGCGGAGGCGTCGTCGAGCAGCCTGATGCCGTCGACGTAGGGACCCGCGGCGTTCACGACCGCCTTGGCGGATACGTCCACGACGCTCCCGTCGACGCGATCGGTGACCGAGGCTCCCACCACGCGCCCGTCGGCTCGGTGCAGCGCCGTCACCTCGGCGTGCGTGAGCACGACGGCGCCGCGCTCCGCCGCGCTCAGCGCGATGGCGACGTTCATGCGCGCGTCGTCGAACTGTCCGTCGTAGTACACGACGCCGCCGCGCAGTCCCTCGGCCTTGAGTTGCGGGAAGCGCCGCTTCGCCTCCGTGGCGCTGACGAAGCGACTCGGGCGCAGGTTCGAGCGCCCTGCGAGCAGGTCGTACAGCTTGAGGCCGATCAGGACGTAGGGGACCTGGAGGAGGCTGTAGAGGGGCGTCACGAGCGGGAGCGGGTGACACAGGTGCGGCGCGTTGCGGATCAGCACGGCGCGCTCGTGGAGCGCGTCGCGCACGAGCGCGAACTGGGTGCGGTCGAACGTCTTGACGGCCTTCTCGAGATAGCGCACGCCGCCGTGGATCAGCTTCGTGCTGCGGCTGCTGGTGCCCGAGGACAGGTCGTCGCGCTCGACGAGGGCGACGCTCAGGCCACGGCTGACGGCGTCGAGCGCCACGCCGGCACCCGTGGCACCGCCACCGATGACGAGCAGGTCGAAGGGCTCGGGCCGCTCGAGCGCCGCGCGGTGATCGAAGCGCGTCTGCGTCGCGCGTTGGGCACTCACCGCGCCTCCCAGCCCTTGGCGCGCTCCAACGCGTGGCCCCAGAGCGTGAGGCGCTCCTGGCGTTCGTCGTCATCCATGCTCGGATCGAAACGACGGTCCTCGCGCCACTGCGCGGCGACCTCGTCGGGACCGCTCCAGAGCTTCGTCGCCAGGCCCGCCAGGTACGCCGCCCCCAGAGCCGTCGTCTCGGTGATGCGCGGTCGCACCACGCTCACCCCCAACATGTCGGCCTGGAACTGCATCAGGTGATCGTTGCGAGACGCGCCGCCATCGACGCGCAGTTCCGCCAGCGGCTGTCCCGCGTCGGCCTCCATCGCCTGGATCACGTCGAAGGCCTGGTAGGCGATGCCCTCGAGGGCGGCACGCGCGATGTGGCCTGCCGTCGTGCCGCGCGTCATGCCGACGATGGTGCCGCGGGCGTACGGGTCCCAATGGGGCGCGCCCAGGCCGGCGAAGGCCGGCACCAGGTAGACGCCGCCGGTGTCGGGCACGGAGGTCGCGAGCGCCTCGACGTCCTCCGAGCGTCGGATCAGGCCGAGGCCGTCGCGCAGCCACTGCACCACGGCGCCCGCGACGAAGATCGAGCCCTCGAGGGCGTAGCGCAGTTCGTCGGGACGCCGCCACGCGACCGTGGTCAGGAGGCGGTGCTGCGACGCCACGGGGTGCTCACCCGTGTTAAGGACGAGGAAGCAGCCCGTTCCGTACGTGTTCTTCGCCTGACCCGGCGAGAAACAGGCCTGACCGAACGTGGCGGCCTGCTGGTCGCCGGCGATGCCTGCGATGGGCGCGCCGGCGCAGGGGAGACCCGACGCGACGTGGCCGTAGACCTCCGAGGAGCCGCGGATCTCGGGCAAGACCTGGCGCGGCACGTTCCAGAGCGCCAGCAGGTCGTCGTCCCAGTCGAGGGTGTGGAGGTTGAAGAGCGCGGTGCGGCTGGCGTTGCTCACGTCGGTGACGTGGACCTCGCCGCGCGTGAGGCGCGCCACGAGCCAGCTGTCGACGGTGCCGAAGGCGAGCTCGCCGCGCTCCGCTCGGGCACGCGCACCCTCGACGTGATCGAGCAGCCAGGCGAGCTTCGAGGCGGAGAAGTAGGCGTCCATGACCAGGCCGCTGCGCTCGCGCACGAGGTCCTCGGCTCCATCGAGCTGCGCCAGGCGCGCGACCTCGCCGGCGGTGCGCCTGTCCTGCCACACGATGGCGGGAGCGACCGGCTGCAGCGTCGCTCGGTCCCACAACACCGTGGTCTCGCGCTGGTTGGTGATGCCGATCGCGTGGACGTCGTTCGCGCTCGTGTTCGCGGCGGCGAGCGCCTCGGAGACCACGCCGGACTGGCTCGACCAGATCTCGATGGGGTCGTGCTCGACCCAGCCGGGGCGCGGGTAGGACTGGGGGAACTCCTTGTGCGCACTGCCCAAGATGTTGCCCCCGGGGTCGAAGACGATGGCTCTGGAGCTCGTCGTACCTTGGTCGAGGGCGAGGACGACATCGGACATGGTGGCCTCCAGCGACTCGTCGCGTGCGGGCGTCAGGCGCCGTCGTGGGCGCGCAGGTCGGTGAACCGAGCCTCGGCATAGGCACGCTCGCCGCGCAGGCGGCGCCGGATGCCGGCGGGATCGAACGGTCGGGGTGCGCGGGCGCGTACCTCGCGGCGCGAGGTGGAGCGGCCGACCGCGAACGCCTCCTCCACGGCGCGATAGAGGTCCTCGGCACGGCGCCGACGCACGCTGAACACGTCGAGGCACAGCGATCCGAGCCCCGGGAAGGCGTGCAGGGCGATGCTCGCCTCGGTCATGACCATCGCCGCCGACACGCCGTCGTCCTCTTCGACCACGATCCGGGTCGCGTCTGCAGCGCCGTCGAGCGTCGCCGCCACCAGCCCCGCCACGCGCGCGACCAGCGCGCCGTCGGCGAGGCGCGACGGGTCCGCGCCCGTCCCGTCGTACACGAGGTGCGTGCCGTACGCGAGGACGTCGACGCTCGCCATGGACGTAGGCTACCAGACGGCATCGGGCGCGCGACCGTCGCCGCGCGCCCAATGCCCGTTCCGGGGCTCGTTCGTGATCAGCCCTTGACACCGCCGGCGCCATACTGCCCCGTGAG
>REEJ01000026.1 GCA_007695125.1 Trueperaceae bacterium
CCTTCCCCGACCGGCCGCTCGACGAGGCCCTCGACGCACCGATCCCGAACGCCGTCTACGGCATCGCCAAGTACGCCGCCGAGCGCAGCGCCCTGCGGCTGGGCGAGCTGTGGGGGGTCGACGTGGTGGCCGCCCGCGTCGGCGCCGTGTTCGGCCCCTGGGAGCGCGACACGGGTCTGCGCGACACCTTCAGCGGCCCCATGCTCGCGACGCGCGCCATGCTGCGGGGCGAGCGCGTGGTGCTCGCGCGCGAAGGCCCGCGCGACTGGGTCTACGCAGCGGACGTGGCCGGAGCGCTGGTGGCACTCCTGGACGCACCCGAGCTGGCCTTCGGGCTCTATCACGTCAGTGCCGGGCGACGTTGGACGCTCGCCGACTGGTGCCGCGCGCTCGCCGACCGCTTGGGTACGGATCGCTTCGCGCTCGATCCCGACCCCGCCAACGCCTCCATGGCGCTCGGAGAGCGAGACCGTTCGCCGCTGGGAATCGAACGACTCCTGAGCGTGTACCGGCCACGCTACGGGCTCGCAGAGGCCCTGACCCACTACCTCGACTGGCTCGATGCGCGCTCGAGCGCCTGGCACGAGGTGTGGTGAACGCGGGGATGAAGCGTTCGCCGGAAGCGCGAACCGCGCCGTAGCATGCGGTCGATGCATCGACGGGGGGCTCGCGATCGGCACCGAGCTCGACGTCGACCTGGTCGGCATCAGCGCCATCACCCACACGGACCCGCGCGCGTACGACATCGCCAACCGTTTCCGCGATCGCGGCGTTCCGGTCGTGCTCGGCGGGGTCCACCGCAGGCTGATGCCCGACGAGGCGACTCGGCACGCCGACTGCGGCGTAACGGGTTGCGCCGAGGGCACCCCCCAGCTCATGCTCGATCATGACGCCGGAGCGTTGCGGCCGCGCTACGACCAGGCGCGAGCGTTCTCGCTCGCGGGTCGACGCTGCCCCAAGCGAGAGCTCCTTCCCGGAACCGATCACGCGCTCCTGCACACGATCGAGGCCACCCGCGGCTGCATCCACCGCTGCGACTTCTGCGTCGCCCCGTCCGCCTGGGGCCAACCGTTGCAACGCCCGGTGTGCGAGGCGATCGACGACATCCGCCAGATGGGTGCCAGGCGGCTGGTGTTCGTCGACCTCAACCCCATCGCCGACGTGGCGTACGCGAAGGAACTGTTCAGCGCGCTGATCCCGATCGAGATCGCCTGGAGCGGCTTGGCGACCACGCTCATCGCTCGCGACCCCGAACTGCTCGATCTGGCTGCGCGCAGCGGCTGCCGCGACCTGCTGCTCGGCTTCGAATGCGGCGCGAGGGGCGCATCCTCACGGGCGACTGGAGCCACTTCGACGGCCAGCCCGCTGTGCTCCAACCCGCGCGCATGAGCGCTCCGGAACTCGAGCGGCGCACCGAGTGGGCATGGAAGCGCACCTACCGCTAGGCCTTGATCGCGAAGCGGCTCGCGAACGCGCGGATCCAGGTCCCCGTGGCGCTCTCAGCGAACCTCGGCGTTCGCTATGACGGCCACAACCTGCACCGCTTCTACACCTGCGACTGGCCGCTGCTGCGGGACGCGACCTCAGACCGTGCGGCTGACCATCGTCCACCACTGCGTCGGCCGGCGAGCCGGGCAGCGCTGCATCGGTTCGTGACAGATAGAGCCGCTGCCGGCCGCGGGTGCCACTTCCACTGCGACTTCAGTGCGGTACAGACAGTGTTCGCTCAGCTGCAGACACGGCGGCCGGTCGACGACGTGTTGGACGAGATCCGCCGCATCAAGGACCACCATGGGCTGCGCTCCTTCTCAGTCGACGACTACATCACCTCGAACATGCTTCAGTCCACGGCGTTCGTCGAGGTACTGGCGCCCCTGAACGTGCGCTGGGTGTCGCAGGCAAGCATCAACGCCGCGCGCGAAGGGGAGTTCCTGGAGCTGCTCGTGCGCAGCGGTCGTCAGGGCGTGCTGATCGGGTTCGAGTGCATGGATCCGCGCAACCTCGCGGCGATGGGCAAGGGCTTCGACGCCTTGCGCGGCAGGTTCGAGGTTGCGCTTGCCAATCTGCGGAGGCACGAGCTGCGCCTCTACGGCGCCATCGTGTTCGGCTACGACCACGACACGCCCGACGCGTTCGACGCCACGGTCGACTTCGCGCACGTCCAGCGTTGCTACATGGCGGCGTCCAACCACCTCACGCCCTTCCCAGGGACGCCGCTCTACGAGCGACTCGAGTGCGAGGGGCGGTTGCGCTTCGAGCGCTGGCGGCTCGACCCGGACGCCGCCTACAACGTCATCCCATTGGACCCCACCGGCATGGCGCCCGGGCGGCGACGCGGCCATCCGAGCACTGCGCGACCACCTCGGGCAGCGCGGCCTCGCCGATGCCTTCGCGACGATCAACAGCGGCACCAGCAGCGCCGAGTGGGCCTTGCTCGACAGGCCCGTGCGGCGCGGCGACAGTTTGGTCCCGGTCACCCACCTGCACACCCTCACGTTCGCGGCCACGCGCATCCGCCGGCGCGACGTCGAGACCCGGGACCGGCGCGTGACACCCGAGGATCTCCACGAGGTGCTCGACTTCCTCGCTCGTCATGGATCGAAGCGCGTCGTGTTCCCGCTCGTCGTCGCCGAAGAACTGCTGGGCGGCCTGCCCGGACCGTCGTTGGACGAGGTGCTGCTCGACACGGGCGCCGGCCGCGTGCGGGGTGTCGTGGCCGTGTTGGACCAGCACGCCGTGCGCCAGACGGTGGTGTTCGGCGGCTGCCGGCGGTCGAGTCGCCCTTGCGCGTGTCCTATGCCAGCCTGCTGTGCGTCGCGGACGACGACCCCCTCGTGGCGACCCGGCTCGTGCAGACAGCCGTGCGGCGCGCCGCGGACCATGGGCCCACGCGTTGGCGCTGACGCTCGTCGCCGCCGGGTTCGACGCCGACCTGGACGAGAAGGACCGCGCCGTCGTGCTGCGACGCTCCAGATCGATCGTCGGCTTCTCGACACTCACGGTACTGCAAAATGAATGATGTTCTAATGCTATCACATTGTTGTTTTATGGTGACACCATCGTCGTCGCGTCCGCTCGAGGCGACGCCGAACTCGCCCGGACGTAGGGACGCGCGGTGTTCGAGGACGCCGCACGCATCCGCCGCGTCTCACCCGGCCGGCGCGTCCTCTGCCTCGGTCCGACGCCGTTCGATCCTACGGGCGGCCACACGGGCCGCACCGATGGCGGCGCCGATGGCGGCGCCGAGCGCGCTGACGGTGCCTGAGCGAGCCCGCGCCGCGGCGCCGAGCGCGATCGGTCGCGACTTCGATCTCTCGCGCGTCGATCGTCTCGCCGACCTCCCCGACGCCCTGCCACTCGCCGACCACGCTAGCCGCCTCCCCTACCGCCAATGCGTCGAGGCGGGCGAGCCGAACGTGCTCGGCGACGGCCCCCGACTGCGATTGGCGTCGGTGTGGAACCGGTCGTTCTTCACGATCCCGCTCGACGCGCTTCCGACGCACGTCGAGCGCCTCGCACGCGAGAGCGCGGGACG
>REEJ01000025.1 GCA_007695125.1 Trueperaceae bacterium
TGGTCATCGGCGCCACGTCCGAGGTGTCGGGCTTCGACCCGCGCATCGCCACCGACGTGCCGTCGTTCATGGTCATCAACGTGATCCTCGAGCCGCTGATGGTGTTCGACCTCGGCCTCGGCCTCCAGCCCCGCCTGGCGACCGGTTTCGACGTCAGCGACGACGGCCTCACGCTGACCTTCACGCTGCGTGACGACGTGCTCTGGCACGACGGCACGCCGTTCACATCGGCCGATGTGGCGCACACCTACGAGACGACGCTCGACGAGGACTTCGGCGCGCCGAACCGCTCGCTGTACGTCGCCATCGACAGCATCGACACGCCCGACGACTACACCGTCGTGTTCAACCTGAACACGCCCACGGCCTTCCTGGTGAACAACATGGCGCGCATGCCGATCGTCCCGGCGCACGCCGACGACGGTTCGCTGAACCAGACGCCGATCGGCACGGGCCCGTACCAGTTCGAGTCGCAGGTCCGTGACGACCGTACCGTGCTCCGTCGCTTCGACGACTACTGGGGCGGCGCCGGCAGCATCGAGTTCGTCGAGTTCCGCATCATCCCCGAGAACGCCACGCGCCTCCTCGCGCTCGAAGCGGGCGAGATCGACGTGACGCAGGGCCAGCTCCCCCCCGAGGACCTCCCGCGCCTCGAGGACGATCCGGCCTTCGTGCTCGAGCGCACCCCGGGCAGCGGTTACACGTACCTCGGCTTCAACACCCAGATCGAGCCGCTCAACGACGTCCGCGTCCGTCAGGCCCTCAACCACCTGATCCCGCGCGAGGCCATTGTCGAGCGCGTCCTGAACGGCAACGGCTTCCCCGGCATCAGCATGATCCTGCCGACCATGCCGTGGTTCAACCCCGACGTGCGCATCTACGACTACGACCCCGAGCTCGCCCAGAGCCTGCTCGAGGAAGCCGGCCTCGACTTCGATGAGCCGCTGCGCCTGTACACGAACGACAACGCGGTCCGCATCCAGATCGCCGAGATCCTGAACTTCGAGTTCAGCCAGATCGGCCTCGAGCTGCAGACCAACATCGAGGAGTTCGGCGCGTTCTTGCAGCGCATCCAGAACACCACCGACTTCGACATGTTCATCCTCGGCTGGGGCGGCCAGCTCGACCCGGACCGCGCGACCATCCGCCAGTTCCACAGCGGCGCGCCCGGCTCGGCGAACTACACGCAGTACGCCAACCCACGCGTCGACGAGCTGCTCGACGAAGCCACGGTGACCGATCCGACCAGCCAGCGCTCGATCGACCTGTACCAGGAGATCCAGCAGATCGTGGTCGAGGAGTCGCCCTACGCCTTCATCAACTACACCGAAGAGACCGCGCTGTCCCACCCCTGGATCGACGGCTGGAGCGTGCACCCGTACAGCCCCAACACCTTCCAGGACGCGCACCTGATCACGAAGAACCGCTGAACGCACGCCGGTGACCGTGATCGCTCTCGGTCACGTCCCGCACCGCTAGGCACGAACGAGCGCGCCCCCCCCCAAACCGGGGGGGCGCGCGCGGGGGGGGCGCCGCGTTGCCCCCCCCGCGCCCCGTGGCCTGGCCCAGCCCCGCGGCGCACGTTGCCATGCCCATGCCCATGCCTGTGCCCATGCTCAGGCTCGGGCGAGATCGGTCGCATCGAAGTCGTTGCCGACGAAGAGGAGCGGAGCGCCGCGGGATGCGCAGAGGGCGTACGAGAAGCAGTCGCCGTAGTTCAGAGCGGCCGGGTGACGGCCGCGACCGTAGCGCGTCCAGGCGTCGAGCGCGAGCTCGGCTTGGTCCCTATCGACGGCGACGATGTCGATGCCGGCCTCGTGCAGGAAGAGCCTCAGGTGGTTCGTGCCCTGCTCGCCGTAGCGGGCCGTGAGGACGATGGCGCACTCGACGTAGGTGGCGGCCGACATGAGGCACGCCGGCGCGGCCGCTATGGCCGCTGTGACGCGCTCACGCGCAGCCTCGCCCGTGAGGGTTGCGACGATGGCGCTGGTATCGATGACGATCACCGCGGGAGCCCGTGCTCGTCGTACCCCAAGATCTCGTCGGCGGAGCGCGCATCGAGCACCGGTAGCTCGGCGCAATGGCGCGCGATCGCGTCGAGGCGCTCGCGCCGCGCGTCGTGACGCGCGAGCGGCCCGCTGCGGGCGAGGGCTTCCTCGAGCGCCTCGCGGACGGCTCCGGTGAGGCTGGTGCCGCGCCGTTCCGCGAGGCGTCGGGCGAGTTCGTGCACGTGGGCGTCCTTGATGTTCATCGCCACGTCGGACCTCCGAATGGTAGTCACTACCATGGATTCTACCAGGTGTAACCACTGTGGCCGTCGCACCGTGTCCGCCTCACGGAAGCTTCCCGGAGTGTCTCAGAGCGCGATCGGGTCCGCGCGATGGCGCCGCAGCCACACCATCAGCGGCAGGATCGGCACCGTCAGCGCCGCGCCGGTGATGCCCATCACGGCGTAACCGGCGCCGGCGAACAGCATGCCGGCGAACAGGATGGCCGACGCGCCGGCCAGGCCGACGAAGAGGTCGTTCAGCCCCTGCGTGCGCGCCTTCTCGACCGGCGAGAGGGCGTCGGACAGCAGCGCCGAGCCGGCGACGTAACACATGTTCCAGCCGATCCCGAGGCCGAACAGCGCGACCGCGAGCGGCACGAGCTGCGGCGAGAGCGGCGCCGCCAGGCAGCTTGCGATGGTGATCAGCGCGCCCGTCACGATGACCGGGATGCGCCCCCAACGGTCGGCCAGCTGACCCGTCACGACCGAGAACGCGAACATGCCGAAGGTGTGGCTCGAGAACACCAGCGAGATGCCCGCGAGCGTGTGCTCGTGATCGCGCATGTGGAGCGACGTCATCTGCATCAGCCCGACCATCACGGCGTGCGCGAGCACGACGGTGACGACGGCCGTCACCACCATCGGGTCGCGCACCAGTTCGCGCAACGGTCGCGCGATCGTGCGCGTCGGGGCGGGGGAGGCGCGACCGATCGCCTCGCCGATCGCCTTCGGGTCGGGCCGCAGCGCCAACTGCAACACCACGATCGACAGCAGGTAGACGACCATCACCGTCAGGTACGGACCGGCGAGCTCGCTCCAGCCGAAGCCGCTGGCGATCGCTCCGGTCGGCGCCACCAGGGTCGGCCCGACGACCGAGCCGAAGGTGCCGCCGAGGACCACCGTCGCCACGGCCCGGCCACGTCGCTCGACGGGGTTGACCTCCGCCGCGGCGAAGCGGCCGAGCTGCACCGAGGCGGTTCCGGACCCCATCACCACCAGGCCCAGCAGCAGCACGCCGAAGCTGCCCGTGACGACGCCCAGCAACGCGCCGAACGCGCCGATGACGCCGGTCGTGAGGCCGAGCGAGAGCGCGTTGCGGCGCCCCAACCGGTCCGAGAGCGTCCCCCACAAGAGCGCCGCGAACGCGACGCCGACCTGGTAGGTGGCGCCCGGCGCGCCGGCCAGCGAGGCGCGGCCCGAGAGCTCGGCACCCACGATGGCCGCGACCGTGGCGACCCCGATCGAACCGGCCGAGCCGAGCGA
>REEJ01000138.1 GCA_007695125.1 Trueperaceae bacterium
GAGTGGATCACCACGTCGGCGCCGTGCTCGATCGGTCGGTACAGGTACCCGGCCATCCCGCCGGTGTTGTCGACGAGCACCGCCACGCCTCGCGCGTGCGCCGCTGCGGCGATCGCGGCGAGGTCGGGCAGGCGCAGCGAGGGGTTGGGGATCGACTCGACGTAGACGGCTCGGGTGCGATCGTCGATCAACGCGTCGAACTGCTCGGGCGTCGCCTCGGTGCCGGTGAAGCGAACCTCGATGCCGAGGCGCGGCAGCGTCACGCGGAACAGGTTGGCGGTGCCGCCGTAGAGGTGTGGGCTCGACACGACGTTGTCGCCTGCCACGGCCAGCGTCGCGATGGCCAGGAACTCGGCGGCGTGCCCCGACGCCACCGCGAGACCCATCGCGCCTCCCTCCAGGGCGGTGACGCGCTTCTCGAGCACGTCGTTGGTGGGGTTCATGATCCGGCTGTAGATGTTGCCGAACTCTTGCAGGTGGAACAGCCGCGAGGCGTGATCGGCGTCGTCGAACGCGTACGCGGTGGTCTGGTAGATGGGAACGGTACGGCTCTTGGTGGTGGGGTCGGCCTGCTCGTAACCGGCGTGGACCTGCAGCGTCTCGAAGCGGTGGGGCATACGGGGATCCTCTCGAACGGGTGTGACGGTGCTCGCCGCACGCACGTGCGGCGGCCTCGGGGGGCGTCGTATCGCGCGGCGGCGGACGGCTAGGCCGTGCCCACCACCGCGCCGCGCATTCGCCGCTGGGCCTGTGGGGTCATGGTCGTACGTGGTGTGCAGTGCGCGTGCATCGTCGCCTCCTCCCACCCCGGGCGACCGGCGTCCCGCGTCGGGACCCTGACGTCGCTGGGGTCGGGTACGAAGACGAGGCGTTCGCCCCGATCTCCCCGGCGGCGGCCCGATCGTCGTGGCCACGCGCCCGGCTGGGGGAAGCATCCGCGGAGATGACCGCGCGCTGCTGTGGGGTCGTAGGGCCAGGTCCCTCGCCCACTCACGATCGGCGTGCCGCCAAGCGTGGCACGTGGGAGGGAGTACACCACGAACCGGTCGCCGCCGACAAGCTCGCCGGGTCTCGGCGACCGGTCTCTCCGAGCGCGCTCGCCGCGAGGGCGTCGAGGTCTCGACAGCCGTGCGCCCGCGACAAGGGTAAAACGTCCCGCCCCACACGAACGGGGTTCAGGCGTCTGCTACAGTGTGTTTCGCGACACGATGACGGCTCGACGACGCGTGAGGCCATGCTGCACGGTCAGCCGCGGCGCCTCTTGAACGCGCGTACATGGTTTTCGCTTTCGTATTCACATCGGTGACGCCTTCGTGTCGCGCGGCATCACCGATCGCAGAGGAGACACACCATGCATGACAACGGCAACGGCAACGGCAACACGATGAAGCGCCGCGACTTCTTGAGGCTGCTCGGGGCCACAGGCGGCACGGCCATGGTGTTCGGCGCGATGGACGCGTGGGGGATGGCGAGCGCGCAGAGCGCAGAAGCTCCGCCCAGCCTCGATGGTCGCGCGGACGGCAAGCGCGTGATCATCCTCGGCGCCGGCCTCGCCGGCATGACGGCGGCGTACGAGCTCTCGAAACTCGGCTACGAGACGCCCATCCTCGAGGCGCGTGACTTCGCAGGCGGCCGCGTTCAGACGGCTCGCCGGGGCTTCACGCTCACCGAGGTCACCGGTGTGACGCAGCGCGCGCTGTTCGACGAGGGGCAGCACATCAACCACGGACCGTGGCGCATCCCGTACCATCACCGCTCCGTCCTGCACTACACCAAGGAGTTCGGTGTACCGCTGCACATCATGGTCAACGACAACGACAACGCCTGGGACTACCGCGAAGAGGAGGGCAACCCGTGGTCGGGTGAGCGCCGCCGTCGCCGCGAGTTCAGGGCCGACATGGGTGGCTACACCAGCGAACTGCTGGCGAAGGCCGTCGACCAGGGTGCGCTCGACGACGAGTTGACCGAGGACGACCGTGAGCGCCTCATCAACTACCTCGTGCTCTACGGCGGGCTGAACCGCGACGAGCTCGAGTACCGCGGCGTCGCCGGGCGCGGCTACGACGAAGACCCGGGCGCCCACGACAACCCCGGCGTACCGTCGGACCCGCACAACTTCAGCGACCTGCTGCGCAACAGCGTCATCAACGGCTTCCGCGCCGTCGAGGCGCACACGCAGAAGAACACCATGTTCGAGCCCGTCGGCGGCATGGACGCGATCGCAAAGGGCTTCGAGCGTGCGGTGGGCCAGCACATCCACTACTCGCACGAAGTGAAGGAGATCCGCAAGCTCGACGACGGCGTCGTCGTCACCGTCGAGAACAAGCGGACCGGCGAGACGCGCGAGGTCGAAGGCGACTACTGCATCTGCACCATCCCACTGTCGGTGCTGAGCCAGATCCCGGCCGACTTCTCCGAGGACTTCGCGGCCGCGATCCGGGCCCCCTCGTACGCCAGCACGGGCAAGATGGGCCTGCAGTTCGGCCGACGCTTCTGGGAAGAGGACGACCACATCTACGGCGGCCACACCACGACCAACGTCGGCAGCAACATCACCTACCCCTCGTACGACTGGCAGGGGAAGAAGGGGACCGTGCTCGCGTACTACAACTTCGGTGGCACGGCCGTCGAGGTGAGCGGCATGTCGCCCGAGGAGCGCATCCGCTACGCCATCGACCTCGGCAAGAAGGTCCACGGCGACGTCTACGAGCGCGAGTTCGAGGCCGGCTTCTCGGTGGCCTGGCACCTCGTGCCGTACAGCCTCGGTGGTTGGGCCAGCTGGTCGGGCGACGCTCGGCGCGACCATTACCCGCGGCTCCTCGAGCCCGATGGGCGCATCTTCCTGTCCGGCGAGCACCTGAGCTACATGACCGGCTGGATGTCCGGAGCGGTCGAGTCGGCCTGGATCCAGGTCGAGAAGCTGCATGAACACGCCCAGGCGCGCGGCCTGGCGGGCGTCTCGCGGGCGTGAATCGTCTCCTGTCCCACGTGTTCCTTGCGTGCGCGCTGGCCCTCGCCGGGTCGGCGCTCGCGCAGGACGGCGCCGAGATCTACGCGGCGCAGTGCGCCTCGTGCCACCAGAGCGAGGGGCAGGGGCTCGGCACGTTCCCGGCGCTGGCGGACAACGAGTTCGTCCAGGGCGACGAGCGTGAGCTCGTGGAGCTCATGCTGAGCGGCAGGGCCGCGATGCCCGCGTTCGCCTCGACGCTCGACGACGCCGAGATCGCCGCCGTCCTGACCCACGTGCGCAGCAGTTGGGGCAACGACGCCGACGCCATCGAGGCCGACCTCGTCGCCGATGTCCGCGGCGACATGGACGAGCCGGAGCCGGTCGAGGTCGATCTCCCCGATGACTGGTTCGAGCTCGGCGAGGCCGGCTACCTCCAGAACTGCGCCGCCTGTCACCAGGCGAGCGGTGTCGGCATCCCCGGCGCGTTCCCCGCCCTGGCCGAGAACGCCTTCGTGCAGGGCAACGCCGACGAGCTGCTGCGCCTCTTGCTCCACGGCCGCGCCGGGATGCCCGCCTACAGCGGCAGCCTCGACAACGCCGACATCGCGCTGATCGCCTCGTACATCCGGAACGCCTGGGAGAACGAGGCCCACCTCGTCGACGCCGAGATGGTCGAGGTGGTCCGCGGTGGCGGCGACCTCGAGCTCGACCCGTCCACGCCCACCTTCCGGCCAGGCGCCGGACAGTAACCGCGGCGGCCCCCGCCGCCTCGACACGTCACACGACGGGACCGGCCGAAAGCAGGCCGGACGGGACCGGCCGAAAGCAGGCCGGACGGGACCGGCCGAAAGCAGGCCGGTCCCGTCGTCACTGGCGCTGCGCTCGCTGAGCGGCCAGGATGAGGTCATGAGCACCTCGTCGCACTCACCCATCGATGGGTCTTCGGGCACGGATCGGCCTCGCGGCGACACCCTCAGGTTGGTCCTCGGCTGGGGCGCGCGCATCGCTCTGGTGGCGCTCTCGGCGTGGATCGGCAGCGCCCTGCGGCTGCCCTTCGGAACCGTCGTCGACCTGCTGATCGGCGCCGCCCTCGGCGTCGCGCTGCTCGGCCTCGGCGGGCTGACCGTAGGCATGGTGCGCTGGATCGCCGTGGACTGGGCGCGCGTGCTCGGCAGCGCGTTCCTGGTGGCGACCGCCGGCGCCGCCATCTTGCTGCTCGGCTTCAGCGGCGTGGCGCCGCTCGTCGCGGCTGCCACGTGGGGCGTGTGGGGCGGGACCGGAGCCTTGTTGGTCCTGGCCGTCGTGATGGCTCGACGTCTGGCACGCCCACGGACCGGCAGCGACGAACGCCCCGCTCGGCGCGCGCTGCCGGCACTGCTCGCCGTCGGCGCCACCGCACTTGCGATCGCCCTCATGGTCTGGTGGTGGAACCCCGGCGCGGCAGACGACACCGCTCGACTGACGGCCGGCGGCACGTCGGCGTTGACGCTCCCCGACCCAGGCGAGCGCGGCCCACTGCCCGTCGCGACCCTCCGGTACGGCAGCGGCACACCGGGCTGGCGCGTGGAGTACGGGCGCGACGCTGCGTTGCACACCACACCCGTCGACCTCGCCGACCTCGTGTCGCTGGGCCCCGTGGCACGCGTCGTGCGGCCGTGGGCCCTCGGCGCCGGGCTCGACGCGGTGCCGCGCAACGCCGTCGTGTGGTACCCCGCCGAGGGAGCGGGGCCGCACCCGCTCGTCGTCGTCGCCCACGGCAACGCCAACGCGTTCATCGCGAGCGAGGACGGTTACGCCTGGCTCGGTGAGCACCTCGCGTCGCACGGCTTCGTGGTCGCGTCCATCGATGCCAGCTCGTTCAACGCCGTGCCCATGTTCGGCGGTCTGCGGGGCGAGAACGACGCCCGCGCCCTGCTGATGCTCGCCCACCTGCAGCTCTGGTCCGAGTGGGAGGCGATCGCAGCGCCGGGGGTGCCGCGCGTCGACATGGGGCGCGTGGCGCTCGTCGGCCACTCGCGCGGCGGCGAGGCGGCCGCCATCGCCGCGGCCCTCGACGGCGTCGGCCGACTGCCCGACGACGCGCTGGCTCCGCTCGCCGAGCGCGTGGGGGGCCCGTACGGCGTTCGCGCCGTGGTGGCGTTCGCGCCGTCCGACGGCCAGTTCCGCGTGGGCGACAGGCCCACGGCGCTCGCAGGCGTCGACTACCTCGTGCTGCAGGGCGGCTTCGACGCCGACGTGAGCAGCTTCGTCGGCGAGCGGCAGTACGAGCGCGCCGAGCCGGGAGACGGCGGGTTGAAGGCGGCGGTGTACGTCCATCAGGCCAACCACGGCCAGTTCAACGACGCGTGGGGGCGCGTCGACCTGATGCCGCCACTCGGCCCCCTGCTGCGCGTCGGCGCCGTGATGCCCCTCGAGGACCAGCAGCGCGCCGGCGCCGTCCTCGTCCACGCGTTCCTCAGGTCCAGCCTGCTCGAAGAGGACGGTTACCGCGCCCTCTTCAGCGACCTCCGCCGCGGCGCCCACTGGCTCCCGCCCGCGAGTTACGTGCTCAGGAGCGCGACCGGCGACGCACTGACCCTGTTCGAGCCGGCCGTCGATCCCGGCGCCGGCACGCTGCCCGGCAGCGGCGTGAGCGGCGACGGCCTGGCGCTGTGGCGCGTCGGCGACCCCGGGTACCGCTCCAGCGTGCAGCGCGAGGCCACGGCGGTCACGCTCGGCTGGTCGACCGAGGACGGCGCCGAGCCCGGGCGCTACGGGCTGACCCTGCCGCTCACGCTCGGTGCGTACGCCACGACCCTGGGGACGCCCATCGACCAGGCGGTCCTCACGCTCGAGCTGGGTCGCGGTCGCGGACCGTTGCCGGGAGGCGTCGCGACCCCGACGGGCGCGCTCGACGCGAGCGTGGTCGTCACCGATGCCGCCGGCGCCACCGCCACGCTCGCGCTCTCGCAGGCGCAGGGCGTGCCGCCCCACCTACCGAGCGTCGTCACGCGGCTCGGGGCGTTCGAGGCGGTCCGGTTCCGTCCGGACGCCTACCCGTTGTTCCAACGCGTCGACCTCCCGATGGCGGCGTTCACGGCCGCGAACCCGGACCTCGACCTGGCGTCCGTCGACCGCGTCGAGCTGGTGTTCGACCGCGTCCCCGCCGGCGTGGTCGCGCTGCGCTCTCTGCGGCTGACGGCTCCCTGAGGGCCGCCACCACGCGCTCGCGTCAGTCGCCGGGCAGGCCCTCCGGCACGTAGTCCGGCGACTGGTGCCGGAAGAACGTGTCGTACAGCTGCGCGTAGTGCCCACCGGCGGCGACGAGCGCCTCGTGGCTCCCCTCCTCGATGACCTCCCCTTCACGCAAGACCAGGATGCGGTCGGCCTCGCGGATGGTCGACAGCCGGTGGGCGATCACGATGGCGGTGCGGCCGTGCAGCACCGCCTCGAGTCCCTCCTGGATCTGGGCCTCGGTGAGCGGGTCGACGCTCGCGGTGGCCTCGTCGAGGATCAGGATGGCGGGGTCTTGCAGCATCACGCGGGCCATCGCGATCAGCTGACGCTGGCCCATCGACACGCCGCGGCCCCCCTCGCCGACCACCGTGTCGAGGTCGTCCGCGAGCGCGTCGAGCCAGTCGCCGGCGCCGATGCGCGCGGCGGCGGCGCGCACCTCGTCGTCGCTCGCGTCGGGTCGCGCGTAGCGGACGTTGTCGCGCACCGTGCCGGAGAACAAGAAGGGCGTCTGTTGGACGATGCCGAGTTGGCGCCGGTAGGCGGCCAGGTCGAGCGTCCGCAGGTCGAGACCGTCGACCGAGATGCGTCCACCCTGGAACTCGTAGAAGCGCGTGACGAGCTTGCCGATGCTCGACTTGCCGGCGCCCGTGTGCCCGACGAGCGCCACGGTCTCGCCGGCGCGGATGTCGAGGTCGAAGCCGGCCAGGACCTGTTCAAACGTGTTGTAACCGAAGTCGACGCCTTCGAAGCGGATCGCTCCGCGCAGCCGTGGGGGCACGACGCTGTCCGTCTGCGTCACGCGCGGCTCGGCGTCGACCAACGCGAACACGCGCTCACTGGCCGAGAGGCCGAGCTGGAACTGGCTCCAGAACGAGGCGATGCTGGTGAGCGGGAACCAGAAGAAGGCGATCGCCTCGACGAACAAGAACCACTGGCCGGCCGTGACGCCGCCGGCGAGCACGCTCGTACCCCCGTAGTACACGACCAGCGCGGTGCCGATCCCGGCGATCGTGCCGAGGATCGGGAAGATGGCCGAGAAGGTCAGGCCCTGGCGCAGGTTGAGGCGGTAGGACTGGGCGTTGACGGTCCTGAACACGTCGTAGACCGCCTGCTCCTGACCGAACGCCTTGGCCACGCCGATCCCCGTGATCGACTCCTGCACGTTCGCGTTCACGTCGGCCAACACGCGCCGCGCCTGCTGCGTGGTGCGGCGCGCGATGCGCCGGAACGCGAGCGCAGCGGCCACGATGAATGGCGTGATCGTGAGGGCGATCGTCGCCAGGCGCCAGTCGATCCAGAACAGGATGCCGGCGATGATCGCCACCTGCAGCACCTGGCTGATCAGGTTGAGCGTGAGCGTGACGACGTTGGAGAAGTCCTGCGTGTCGGCCGTGACGCGGCTGACGATGCGGCCCGTGGAGTACTCGTCGTAGAACGACATGTCGCGCGCCATCACCGCGTCGAAGGCGTCCACGCGCAGCTTCAACACCACGCTGCCGACCGCCTTCGCGGTGAGCCACTGGCGCAGGAAGTTGAGCCCCCACGAGCTGACGCCGGCCACCCCGATGGCGACGAGCAGCCACCAGGTGCGCTGCCACAGCTCGTCCGGCGGGGCGTCGCCCACTCGGTCGATGCCCGTGGCGATCAGGAGCGGCAGCAGCGCGTCGAGCGAGGCGACGAGGAAGATCGCCACCGCGACCACCAGCATCATCGGCACGAACGGAGCGAAGTAGCGCACGATGCGCCGCAGCAGCTGCGCGTCGCTGTACTCGCGGTCGTAGCCCTCGGCCGCCAGGCCGTCCATCACGAAGCCCATCAGTCGAACCTCGCGAAGATGCGCTGGTAGAGGCCGCAACGCTCGAGCAGCTCGGCGTGCGTGCCGCTGTCGAGCAGCCGGCCAGCGTGGATCACCAGCACCAGGTCGGCGCGCCGGATCTGCGACAGCCGGTGCGTGATCATCAGCGTGGTGCGACCGCGCTGGACGGCGTAGATGGCGCGTTGGATGGCGTCCTCGGTGGCGCTGTCGATGGCGCTGGTGGCGTCGTCGAGGATCAGCACGCGCGGGTCGGTGAGCAACGCCCGCGCGATCGCCAGGCGCTGCCGCTGGCCGCCCGAGAGCGTGGCGCCGCGCTCGCCGATGACGGTGTCGTACCCCTCCGGCAGGGCCATCACGAAGTCGTGCGCCTGCGCCGCCTTGGCGGCCGCGATCACGGCGTCGCGATCGACCTCGGGCCCGAGGCCGAACGAGACGTTGTCGGCGACGCTGCGCGAGAACAGGAACACGTCCTGCTCGATCACGCCCACTTGGCGCCGCAGCGACGCCAGGCGCCACTCGCGCAGGTCGACGCCGTCGAGCAGGATGCGCCCCTCGCTGACGTCGTAGATGCGGTTCACGAGCTTCGTCAGCGTGCTCTTGCCGGAGCCGGTCTGACCGACGATGGCGACCGTCTGGCCCGGCGCGACCCGGAACGACACGTCGCGCAAGACGGGACTGGCGCCGGGCACGCTCTGGTAGGTGAAGCCGACGCGCTCGAACACCAGATCACCCTCGACACGTGCATCGTGACCATCGGCCCCCTCGTCGAGCTCGGTGTCGGCCCGCATCAGCTCCAAGATCCGCTCGGCACCCGCCAGCCCGAGCTGGACCAGCGAGAAGGTGAAGATCGAGATGAAGGCGGGGAAGCGCAGCACGCCCATCAAGCCCATGTACGCCACGAGCTCGCCGGTGCTGATGTCGCCCTGGGACACGAGGTGCAGGCCGTGCGCGAACGCGCCGGTGAGCGCGACGGCGAGCAGCAGCAGCGGGAGGTAGCGCGCCTGCACCAGGCCCTGGCGCACGAACAGGTCGCGGTAGCGGCCGGCATCGGCGCCGAAGCGCGCCTGCTCCTGCGGCTCCTGGGCCGTCGCCTTCACGACCTCGATGCCGGTGATGGTCTGGTTGAGGCCGGCGGAGAGGAGGCCGAACTGGCGCCGCAGCGCGCCTGAGACGGGGTTGAGCTGGCGCATGTAGGAGCGCAACGCGAACACGAAGGCGATCTCGAAGGCGAGCGGTGCCACGAGCAGCCGCGTGTCGATGAACGCGATGAACACCAGCGGGACGAGCAGGCCGTTGAGCGACTCCGTGATCAACGCGACACCGGGGTTCATCATCGGGTTGAGTTGCCTGACGTCGTTGCTCGCGCGCGCCATGACGTCGCCGACGCGCTGGCGTTCGTGGAAGGTCTGGCTCTTTCCGAGCAGCGATTGGTACAGCTCGTCGCGGGCGTTGCGCTCGAGCCGCTGGCCCAGCGTCTCGACGGAGAAGCTGGCCGTGAGGTCGAGGACGCCACGCAGCAGCACGATGCCGAGGATGGCGAGCGCGAGCACCAGCAAGCGGCGCACGTCGGGCTCGCTCTGCAGCACCACGTCGAACGCGACGCCGGTGAGGCGCGGCACCGTCGCGAACAGCACGCTGGTGAGCGTGCTGGCGGCGAAGAACAGCAGCAGCAGCGGCCAGAAGCGCACGAGGTGCGACAACACCCAGCGCAGCGGGCTGCGCCGGTCGAACGAGCGTGCGCCTGCGACGCGGAACTCTGCGTTGGGGACGGTGGCGGTGGTCATGGAGACAGGTGAGGCCGTTCGCTTCGCCTCGGTCCGGGCAGCCTACCGCGCGCGGCGGCACGTGACACCGAAAACGTGGGAAATGGAGCGCTATCGGAGCGCCGAGCGTGCTACCTTCCGCTCACCCGGCACTACGTTCGCGGACGGGCTCGACCGGGGGTCTGCGAGGGGGGTGCACGTCGATGCCACACCGCCATTGGCGCGGACGTGAGTTGAGCGGACGCGCGCGATCGTCCCGACGCGAACATGCGCGCGTGCCGCAGTGAGCGACACCGGCACCGGTGTGTCGCGGCTCCTGCGGCGCCAGGAAGCGCTCCTCGAGGACGCGCACGAGGCGGCGCTCATCCTCGACGAAGCGGGTCGCGTGCTCGCCGCCAGCCCCGCCTCAGGCCGCGTGCTGGGCGTGCCGCAGGCGCGACTGGTCGGCACGGTGCTGACCGAGCTCGTGCACCCCGACGACGCCGAAGGCGTGCTCTCGGCGTGGCACGCCGCGGTGCGCGTGCCGGGCGCGCGGCGCAGCGGCACGGTGCGTGCATTGGACGCCGCCGGCGAGGTCCGCTGGTTCGAGCTGCACGTCGCCAACCGCTTGGACGACCCCGACGTCGAGGGCATGATCGTCAACGCCCGCGACGCGACGGTCCGCACACGGACGGACGCCGAGCGCGGCGAACTCATGGCGCAGCTCGGCGAGCGCGTCAAGGAGATCGGCGTCATCACCGAGGCGGCGTGGTCGCTCAGCAGCGTCCACGACGACCTCGACTCGGTGCTCGGGCGGCTGGTGACACTCGTCCCCGCCGGCATGCGCCACCCGGACCACGCCGTGGCGCGCGCGCTGGTGGAGCGCGGCCTGCGCCGCTTCGAGGTCACCACGCCCGGGTTCCACGCGGCGCGTCGCCACGTGTGCAGCGAGCGTCCCTTGGACGACGGTCGCGTCGAACTCGTGGTCGCGTACCCGGACGGGACCGTGCTGGACGACCCACCGTTCGTCGACGAGGAGCGTCGGATGCTCGACGCGCTCACGCTGGCCCTCGCGGGCCATGTGCAACGACGCGCGAGCGCCGAACGCGCAGCCGACCTGCAGGGAGAGCTCGAACGGCGCATCGAGGTGCAGCGAGCGCTGCTGGACGTCTTCGAGCGCTTCGTCTCGGGCGACGACGTCGACGCTCCTGCGATCGTGCTCGATCGCGCCATCTCGACGGTGCCGGCTGCGACGCGCGGCAGCGTGATCCTGCGCTCGCGCGACGGTACCTACCGCTTCGCCGCGCTGCGCGGCTACGACGAACGCGAGCTCGCCGATGTTCGCTTGCCCGCCGGCGAGGTGCTGTTCGGCCACGACTGGAGCGACGGTCGCTCGTTCGTCGTACGCGACCTCGAGCGCGCGAACCAGCGCCTCGAGCGGCTCGGCGAGTCCTACCGAGCGCTGGTGCACGCCACGCGGGCCGCCGCCGCCGCCGAGTCGCTGGTGGCACCGGTCGTGGTCGACGGCGCGCTGATCGCCGCCATCTCCTTGGAGCACGCGGCGGCCGAGCACCGCTTCACGGCCTCGGACGGCGAGACGCTGAGCCTCTTCGCGCAGAGCGTCGGCGCCCTCTTGGAGCGCAACGAGGCGCGCCAGCACGCGCGCATGCTGGCCCACGCCGTCGACGCCTCGTCGGACGGCATCGCGATCATCGACCTGCCCGCCGGCGATGGCACACCGCGCGTCCACCACGCCAACCGCGCCTTCGCCCACACCTTCGCGTTCGACCTCGTGCACGCCACCGACTGGCGCCCCGACCAGGTGCTCGACCAGGCAGGAGCCGAGCGCGTGCGAGACGTGGTCGAGCGCGTCGTGACGACCGGTGCGTCGGAACGCTTCGACGTCGCGGTCGCACCGCCCGGTCGCGCACCGGCCTGGATCGAGGTCGGTCTCACCCGACTCGAGGTCGGCGCCGGCGGGGCACGACTGCTCGTGGCCGTGCGCAACGTCGACGAGCGGCGCGCATACGCAGCCGAGCTGGAGCGGCTGAACGTCGACCTCGCGGCGCGGCTCGGCGAGGCGCGCACGCTGGAGGCGATCGACGCGGCGATCGCCTCGGGCAGCGACACGACAGGCACGCTCGGGCGCGTGCTCGCGCACGTGCGCCAGCGACCGGACGTCGCCGCCACGCGTCTGTGGGTCAGCGACGAGCGTTCCGGGGAGCCTGTCCTGGCGGTCGAGGACCCACCGAACGAAACCGGCTTCGACGAGGCCGATGCCCGCTATCGCTCGTGGCCGCTTCGGATCCAAGGCGCCGCCCTCGGGCGCCTCGAGGTCGTCCTGACCGACGCGTCCGAACCGGACGCCGGCTGGCACCGCTTCATGGGCGTGGTGGCGGCGCAGGTGGCGATCGCGGTCTCGCACGTGCGGATGCTCGACCACCTGCGCGACAGCGCGCGCGCCTACGCCGCGTTGGCGGAGTTCAGCGGCGCCATCGAGGAGGTCGACGACCCCGACGCGCTCATCGACCTCGGCGTGAGAAGGCTGCTCGAGGAGTTCGGCATGGACCGCGGCGGCTACTTCGAGCTCGACGGCCGCAGCTTGATCGCCCGTCGCCGCTGGGACGCACGCGACCCCAGCGCGAGCCAGGCGATCGACGTGCAGCTGACGGCGGGCGAAGGGGCCATCGGCCGGGCCGTCACGTCCGGCGAGCCGATCTACGTCCGCGACTACGCCACGTGGACGCACGCGATGCCCAGCTTGGTCGACCTCGGCCTGCGTTCCATCCTGGCCCTGCCCGTGCGGAACGAGGGGGCGGTGCGGGCGGCCATCGGTCTGGGCTCGTACGGCCACACCGTCGTCCTGCGCGACGACCAGGTCGCGATCGCCCGAGCGTTCGTCCGGCGCTTGGAGCGCGCGCTCGAGCGCGTCGCCGACCGGCGTCAGATCCAGCGCACGCGCGAGGAGGCCTTCCGCGCGCTCGGTGTGGCGCTCGAGTACCGCGACTACGAGACCAAGGGCCACACCGACCGGGTGGTGGCGCTGTCGCGCAAGCTCGGTCAGCGCGTCGGCTTGGATGAGCACGACCTCGAAGCGCTCGCCTGGGGGGCGTACTTGCACGACCTGGGGAAGATCGCCATCGCCGACGAGATCCTCCTCAAGCCGGCGCGACTGACCGCGGAGGAGTTCGCGCAGGTCAAGCGCCACACGGTGGTCGGCTTCGACATGAGCCGCGACCTCGCCTTCTTGCCGCACGGGACGCGGCTCGTGGTCCGCTCGCACCACGAACGTTGGGACGGCACGGGCTACCCCGACGCCCTCGCGGGCGACGCCATCCCGTACCTGGCCCGGCTCTTCGCCCTCGTCGACGTCTACGACGCGCTGACGTCGGAGCGCCCGTACAAACACGCCTGGAGCCACGAGGAAGCGGTCGCCGAACTCGCCGCACAGGCCGGCCATCAGTTCGACCCCGAGCTCACGCGCACGATGCTGGCGCTGCTGGCCGAGCCCGAGGACGCCGACACCGCCTGAGCGCCGCGCTACGCTGCGCGTAGGAGGTTCCATGCCACACGTCCCGAGCAGCGACGCAGCCCGTACGCGTGCCATCAAGCGCTACGTGTGGGCGCGCGACCAGCGCTTCGTGGCGACGTGTGCGCTCGGCGTCGAGCCGCTGCTGGCGGCGGAGGTGGCCGCGCTCCCCGCGGCCGCCGCGGTCGCGCAGCGGCCGGGCGGGGTCGTCTTCGACGCCCCTTTCGACTCGCTCTACCCGGCGCTCCTGACGCTGCGTACCGCCGAGTCCCTCAGGGTCGTGTTGGCGACGAACGTGGCCGCCACGACGTACCCGATGCTGCACGACCAGTTGACGCGCGTGCGCTGGTCGCTGTGGCTGCCGGAACGGTGCGCGCTCACCGTGCGGGTGGTCAGCCGCGCCTCGCGCTTGCGCGACGCTGCGGGGCTCGAGCACGCCCTACGGGGCGCGCTGCGCCGCCACGGCATCGAGCCCGACGCCGACGACGCTCCTCCGTTCACGGTCCATCTGCGCATCGAGCAGGACCGCGCCTCGTCGTCGCTCGACCTGGGAGGCGCCCTCTACCGACGCTCGGGCGACAAGTGGGTCTCGCGTACCACCATCCGCGAAACGACCGCCGCCGCGCTCGTCCGGCACGCCGACGTCCCCGGTGCGGACCTCGTGCTCGACCCCTTCTGCGGCTCGGGCACGCTGCTCGCCGAGGCGCTCGAGGCGACGCTCGGCGTACCCGCCGGTCGGCGCCGCACCCCGCCGTTCGCGGCCTCGCCCGCCTGGAAGCTCGAGCGGGCGCGGCACGCGTCGCGGCTGTTCGGCGCTGCGGAGACGGTGTCGCCGCCGCCCATGCTCGGACGCGACGCCGACGAGCGCGCGGTCGCGATCACGCGTCGCAATCTCGAGGCCGCCGAGCTGCTCGAGCACGTCGCTCTCGAGACCGGCCGTGCACAAGACCTGGACTTCGCGGCGCTGGCGCGCGACGCCGGGGCGACCGCGCCACTGCTGCTCTCCAACCCGCCTTACGGGAAGGCCGCCACATCGCTGGGCGCGCCACCCGACGAGCTGCTGCGCGACGTGCTGTCGAACGCCAGCGGCTGGCGTTTCGCGCTGCTGTTCCCCGCCCCGGACGTGTTGGCGAACCATCCCAAGGTCCAGGTCGAGCAGCGGCTGCCGGTGGTCACGGGCGGACTGCGCAACGCCTTCGTGCTGGGATCCGTGCGGCCCTGACGCCGCAGCGCTTCAGTCGACCGCGATCGTGCGCGCTCGGCGCGCCAGCCACAGCACCAGCAACGTCAGGAGGTTGGTGACGAGGGCAGGCACGAGGCCCTCGGGCGCGCCGCCGGTCCACAGCCGTGCGGCGGTCACGAACACCCCGGAGAGCGCGATGGCGAGCGTGAGCGACCAGGCCCACGGTGCGGCCCGGAGCAGTCCGGCACCCGCCGCGAGCACGACGACGCCGAGCCCGAGCACCAAGCCGTTGATCGCAAGACCGCCCGCGGCCTGGAAGGCGAAGAACGGCGCGATCAGCATCGTGACGCCCGTCACGACGTAGAGCCAACCGACGACGACGAGGGCGGTGGTGCGGTGGTACGTCATGCCTTCATCGCATCACACGCGCAGAAGACGCGCATCCCCCGAAAGGATGAGCCTCGCGTCACCACGTCGTGACCCACGCCTCGTGGTCGTCGTGTGCGTCCAGGAAGGCGCCGTAGAGCGCGTTCGAGGCGTCGTCGTAGCCGCCCACCAGGGCCGTCGTCGCGCCCTGGTGGGCGGCACGGTCGAGGGCAGCCGAGACCAACGCCCGGCCGAGGCCGCGGCGCTGATGGGCCGGCACCACCCCAACGGGTTCGAGGAGCGCGCTGCGTGTCACGTCGTCGAACCAGGCCGTCGCGAAGCCGGCGATCGCGCCGTGCTCGTCGACCGCCACGAGGTCGAGGTCGCGCCGGTAGAGCGGCGCGCGCTGCACCCGTCGGTACCAGCTCGCATCCTCGCGGTTCGCCGCCGCCACCGCGAGGTCGCCGTCATGGAACGCGAGCCCGGAGGCGTAGCAGCGCTCCAGCAACTCCAGGCCGTCGCCGAGCGCGCGGATCGAGTACCCCGCAGGAAGAGCGACGTCGCCGCGCCCAGGGCCGATCGGGCCCCGCCAGCGGCGCTCGCGCACGTCGCTACGGCGGTACCCGCGCTCTCCGAGCAGCTCGGCGAGTCCCGCGGCGGACGCGTCAGCCCACACCACGATGCGTGCCCGACCGTCGGCGTCGCGCGCGGCCAGCTCGGCCTCGGCGACGTCGAGCATGGCGGCCTCCAGGAGGCCGCGCGCGCCCGGCGCCAACGAGAGATGCGCATCGCCCGGCGCCCCGTCGGGTAGGAGCAGGCCGACGACCTGCCCGCCGTCCTCCCAGACCCACGCGACGTCCTCGAGCCGCGTCTCGGCGACGTTCGGGAGCACGTGCCACCAGGTGTATTCGAAGCGCGCCACGTGCCAGGCGCGCGATCGCCCACCGTCGGCGAGGAAGGTGTCGCGCAGGAAGGCGCGGATGCGCCAGGCGTCGTCGGCCCGGCAGCGGCGGTGTCGGATGCTCACGCTCGGCCTCCTTCCCACCAGCCTAGTGCCGCGGCGCTGGGACACGCGCCCCGTCGTCGTCAGCACCCCCAGCGCGCGCGTCACGACCGACGCGACCGTGTGCTGTAGGCTGCAGCACGTCCCTGACGCGACGTCGGCGGCACGGAGGAGGAGCGCCATGGCGCCGAACGAGCACGATCCGAACGACGAGGTGCGCCATGGCGCCGAGGAACGCGGCGCCGAGGACGACGCCACTGAGGACCGCGGCGACGGCTTCGTCGTCCACGCCACCGCGCCGCTCAACGGCGGCCCCACGCCGCAGGCGCAGCGCGCGAGCTTCGTCACGCCGAACCACCTGTTCTTCGTCAGGACGCATGGCGAGGTGCCGCGCATCGATCCGGCCGACTACGTGTTGCGCATCGACGGCCTGGTCGAGCGCCCGCTGTCGCTCACGCTCACCGACCTGGCGCGCTTCGAGCGCACCTCGGTGCTCTCGACGCTCGTGTGCGCCGGACAGCGCCGCTCCGAGCTGCTCGAGGTAGCGCCGGTGCCAGGTGAGCTCCCGTGGAACGCCGAGGCGGTGAGCACGGCGCGCTGGGAGGGGTGGCGCCTGTGCGACGTGCTGGCTGCCGCCGGGCTGCGCGAGGGCGCCGGGCACGTCGCGTCCGAGGGGCACAACCGCGTCGAGCACGACGGCGAGCGCTTCCGTTTCGGCACGTCGATCCCGCTGGCGAAGGCCATGGCGCCCGAGGTGCTGCTGGCCGACACGATGAACGGCGCGCCGTTGCCGCGCGAGCACGGCGCGCCGCTCCGGCTCGTGGTCCCCGGTTACATCGGCGCGCGCCAGGTCAAGTGGCTGCGCCGCATCGAGGTGCGCGCTGCGCCGTCGGACAACTACTTCCAGGCCAAGGCCTACCGGCTCTATCCGAGCGGCCAGGGCGACGAGCCCGACCCGGCGAGCGGCTTCGCGCTGGGCGAGGCATCGGTCAACTGCCTGATCTGCGAGCCTGCGGACGGATCGCGCGTCGACGCCGACCGGGTCACGGTGCGTGGCTACGCCTACGGCGGCGGCGGTCGGTCCATCGTGCGGGTGGAGGTGTCGGTCGACGGCGGCCAGCGCTGGACGCTGGCGCGCTTCGACGACGTCGCCGTCGACGGGACGCCGCACGTCGCGGGCGATCCGTTCGCGGGTCGCTTCGCGTGGCGCTTCTTCAGCGCCGACGTGACGTGCCCACCCGGTGACCGGTTCGAGGTGGTCGCGCGCGCGTGGGACGAAGCTGCGAACACCCAGCCCGCATCGACGCGCGAGGTGTGGAACGTCAAGGGCTACATGAACAACGCCTGGAGCCGGGTGCGGCTGACGCGGCGCTGAGCGCCATGCGGGCCGCTGCCGGACCGTGGCGCGCGTTCACCCGGACTCGCTGAGGAAGCGCTCGACCTCGGCACGGCGCGGGATCGGGTCGACGGCCCCGTAGCCGCGCGTCGCGAGCGCGGCGGCCGCGTTGGCGTAGCGCGCCGCCGCCGTCAGCGTCGCCCCGCGCAGTCGCTCCGTCAGGAACGCGCCGTCGAAGGTGTCGCCCGCTCCGGTCGCGTCGACGCTCTCGACGACGAACCCGGCGACGTGCTCGCGCTCCTCGGCCGTCGCGACGAGGACGCCGTCGCGGCCGAGCTTCAGGGCGACGAGGCGCGCGCCGCGCTCGAGCAGGAGGTCGACGTACGCCTCCGGCGCGCGCTCGCCGAACAGGATCGCCGCGTCCTCGAGGCTGGGCAGGCACACGTCGACCTGGGCGATCGTCTCGAGCACGATCGCGCGGGCGCGGGCCGCAGGCCAGAGCTTCAGGCGCACGTTCGGATCGTAGGAGACGAGGGTAGCGGCGCCGCGCGCCGCCTCGATCGCGGTGAACACGGCGTCGCACGCGTTCAC
>REEJ01000241.1 GCA_007695125.1 Trueperaceae bacterium
ACTCGATCAGGTACTCCATGCTTCCGAACGGTTCGATGTCCGCGAAGTCGTTGCGACTCACCAGGAACCGCTTGGATGACGAGAGCAGCGGCTGCATCTGCGAGTCGCGCAGCGGCCCCGCGATCGTCAACGGCGTGCCGGCGACGCTCACCGTGTCACCGATCCGAGCGGTGCCGTCCTGCATGTAGGTGATGGGGACGTAGATGCTCCCGTCCACTGGTGCGATGACGTTCCCGTCGAGGTCGAGCAGGAAGTCGAACCGCTCGCTCTGCACCGAGAGCCCGTTGTCCTGGACGCTGGCGGCGAGCGATCCGCCGGCGAACTCGAACTGCGAGCCGTCCAGGTTGAGGAACTCGAGCACTTGGAAGTCCGCCACGGCGTCGTTCCCGTCCGCGAACGCCGCGAGCCGCTCGCGGTCCAACGGGCCCGCGTGCATCTGCATGAAGTGCGGCGTCTTCGCTCGCGTCATCATGCTGTCGATCGCGCCCGCGAGGTTGACGACGAGCGTCGCCGCCAGCGCCACGAGCAGCGCTGCCGCGGCGACGAACAGCATCGTGGTCAACGTCACGGCCGTGCTCCGGAGCACGTCGTTCCGGATCAGCCGGTACAGCATCCCCATCAGCGACCCTCCCCGGTCTCAGCCGTGATGTCGGCGAGCAACCGTGCGTACTGCGTCGGCCGCTCGACGTGGCCGCACGGCGTGAACAGCGCGGAGAGCAGCGCGAGGGCTTCGGGCCGACCGGTGATGGACACGAACATCGTCCTGCCTCCCACGACGGGCGAGGGGCGCATCCATGACCGCGTCACGTTGTCCGTCAGTTCGAGGCTAATCGCGTCACACGACCATCGACAGTGTCTTTCGTCCCGAACGTTCGACCGAAGGCGCGATGCGTGCACCGAGCCGCTCCCCTGATCGACGGCGCCACCTGGACACCGCGACGACGCCAGGCCTGCACGCACGCAACGCACCCACGGGTCGACCGCCTCGGCGCTGAGCAGGGAAGCGACGAAGCGTACGTGTCCCGCTCGCGTCGGTGGTAGATTGGTTCGGAGAACCACCCATGACCCCAGTCGAGCGTGCACACCACATTCAACGAGGACCGACACGCGAGATGCGCTCGGTCGTCGCGGACTCCTTCGTGCCATCGTTGCTAAGCCGCGTCGACACGGCGGCGGAGAAGGCGAACCTGTGGCGGGGCAAGGCCTCGTCCGGCCACTCCGCGCCCAGCCCCCTCTTCGAGGAGCCCGAGCGGCTGCGGACGATCCTCCGCGACGACGTGCTTGTCGGAGCGAACGCCCTGGCAGACGAGCGATGAACCGCGGCGTCGGCGCCGCGTCTGCGGGGCCCGCTGTCCGCCTCCACCCCGACCTGCCGCGTGCGCGCCTCACCGCCCTGCCGTTCCACTGGCGTTGGGCGCTGCCGCTGTGGCGCCTCGGGCCGCGGCTGGCGCGATCAATGGTGGGACCCTGCGTCGACGTGCGCGAGCACGACGAGGCCGGTGTCCGCGTCCGCGTGTACCGGCCTCACCAGGGCGGGTCCGGTGCGGCGCTGGTGTGGCTGCACGGTGGCGGTCTGATCATGGGTGCGCCGCGCATGGACGACGCACGCTGTGGCGCCTGGGCGCGTGACCTCGGGCTCGTGGTCGTGTCCGTGGCCTACCGGCTGGCGCCGGAGCAGCCGTTCCCGGCCGCGCTCGACGACGCCCACCGCGCATGGTCCTGGCTCCAGGGATCGGCCGGGACGTTGGGAGTCGACCCGGCGCGCGTCGCCATCGGCGGGGCGAGCGCCGGCGGCGGGCTCGCGGCCTGCCTGGCGCAGCGGCTGCTCGACGAGGGCGGCGCCGAGCCGGCGGCGCAGCTGCTGGTGTACCCCATGCTCGACGATCGGACGGCGGCGCGCCGCGAGCTCGACGAGGCGGGCCACCTCGTGTGGCACAACCGCAGCAACCGCGCCGGGTGGCGGGCCTACCTGGGCCACCCGCCCGGGGCGCCGGATCTGCCCGCCTACGCCTCCGCCGCGCGCCGCGCCGACCTGCGTGGGCTACCGCCGGCCTGGATCGGCGTGGGCGACCTCGACCTCTTCCGTGACGAGAACCGCGCGTACGCGGAGCGCCTGGAGCGTGCCGGGGTCGCCGTGACCCGTTGGGAGGTCGCGGGGGCGCCGCATGGCTTCGACGTGCTCGCCCCAGACGTGGCGCTCGCGGCGGCCTTCGCGGCGAGCCATCATGCCTTCCTGCGCGAGCGGCTTGGCATCGCGGGCGCGAGGTCATCAAACGGGCCGGATGGGGCACGTGTCTCTGGCCATGGCGACGGCGCGGCGTCACGTTGCGGTCGGGAGGTGTAGCTGCTGGGTCAGCGACGCCGAAGGAACCTCGGCTCCGCGCCGACATGCGCGCGAGAGCAACCGGAGCAAGGAGTGTCAGGGCACCACGTGCGTGATCCGTTCGAAGAAGGAGTGGACATGACCGACCACGAGAGCACGACCGCCACGACCACCGAGGCCACCAACCCTGCTGCGGCGCAGCCCAAGAAGCGTACCTTCGTCGAGGAGATCGAGGTCACCGGCAGCGCGCTGGTGGAGCGCTTCAAGGAACTCGTGCAAGAAGGCAACACCCGGAGGGTCGTCATCAAGACGCAGGAGGGCTTCGAGTTGATGACGGTGCCGCTGACCTTCGGTGTCGTCGCAGGCGGCTTGGTGGCCTGGGCGTCCCCGATCTTGGCTGCCCTGGGGGCGCTGGCGGGCATCGTGTCGCGGGTGAAGCTCGAAGTCCTGCGCGAAGAAGGTGACGATCCGCCGAGCGCGTGACCTCGCACCTGGACTCGGGTCCCTCGGCGACCCGAACCGTCCTGCATCACCTGCATCTGCCGGGAACGCGCCGTGGCGGCGTGCACGCGAGCACGCCGCCAGGCTAGGAGGCACGGCCATGTGGATCGCCTTCCTCGTCCTGCTCTTGCTCGCTGCCCAACTGAACCTCACGGCGCTCGTGCCAGCCGCTGCCGGCCAGGGCCCGCCACCGTGGTGGGTCGGTGGTGGGTTGCTGTGGCCGTTCTTCAGCGACACGCGCACCCTCCTACCGGCGGGCGACGCCCTCGCAACGCTGACGCCGATCCTCGGGATCACGGCGGCGACCGCGTTCCTGATGGCCGCGGCGGCACTGCTCGGTTGGGTCGTGCCGGCCGCGTGGTTCCCGTGGCTCGTGGTGGCGGGAGCGCTGGCATCGATCGCGCTGCACGTGATCTGGATCTCGGGCTGGGCCGTGTTGCCTCTCCTCGTGGCGGCCGCGTTGCTGTGGTCGGTGTGGGGAGCGCACGTGACCGTTGCCGGCTTGCGGAGCTGACCCGCCGCAAGCCCCTGACCTTCCGCAGGGACCCACAAACGCTCGGGCGGCTACAACTCCCGACGCTGCAGCCGCACCGTCGCGAGCCACAGCAGGCCCGCCGTGGCTACGAGCGTCACGAGCGCGGGCCGGAGGTACTCGACCGGCGGCACGCCGACGACCAGCCCCACCAGCGAGCCGAGCAGG
>REEJ01000169.1 GCA_007695125.1 Trueperaceae bacterium
TCCGCGTCTGGGTGGTGGCGCAGAAGCTGCTGTCGCAGGACCAGGCCTTCATCGCCCTGAGCTACGTGCTGCCGTTCACGCTCTTCTTCCTCATCCTGGGCATGCTGCTGCACGGCCAACTCCGCCCGTCCGACAGCCGCGCCGAGGGCGCCGACGCGATGATCGCCAACGCCCTCATCGCGGTCGGCGGCTTCATCGTGCTGCTGCTCGTCCAGTACCTCCCCGTGGTCACCGAGGCCCAACCGCTCACCATCCTCGAGCCGCTGCGCACCATCGTGGCGTACCAGTTCATCGTGCTCCTGCCGGTGGCCGCCATGCTGTCGACGTACCTCTTCGCGCGCACCGGCAGCATCTGGCCCGGGGCGTTCGTCAACGGCTTCTGGGTGACGGCCTACATCGTCGCCAGCCAGGCGACGCAGTTCGCCGGCTGAACGAAGCGCGCGCGGCGCAGCCGCCCGAGAGGGCGACGGCGCCGCGCGCGACCGCGGTGCGTGAGGGGTGCGCTCAGCGCCAGTCGATCTCCGAGCGGCTCACGCCGCGCAGCACGGCGCCGTCGCTCACGCTGTAGCTCACGGTGCCGCCGAGGCGCTCCGCGAGCGCCTGCATGAAGCCCTCGAGCGCCGCGCTGGCGTCCTCGACCGCGTCGAAGTCCAGGCCGGCGCCGGCGGTGAGGCCCGCCAGGAGCTGCACCTGCATCGTCAGCTGGTCGGCCGTCCCGAGCAGCGTGGCGCGATCGTCGCTGACCGTGAAGCTCGACGCCTCGGCGGGGACCTCGGGCAGCAGGCGCGCGAGCGTGTCGGGCAGCACCGCACCGGCGCCGATCGCACGTGCCACGGCGTCGGCCGCGCCGGACGAGGTGGCGACGAGCGCGTAGCCGCTCATGGCGGCCACGTGCAGCTCGAGGCCGGGGAAGACCACGAAGCTGGTGACGGTGACGCCTGCGACGTCGCGTGTCTCAGGCTGCACCATGCCGCCGGCGCCCATCGGGTCGGCGAAGGCCGACACCATCGAGGTGAGCATGACGCCCGTCCGCTCCAGGCCCGCGCGGGCGGCGGCGTCGTCGTTGCTGAGGAACACGAGCGCGCTCTCGCCGAGCAGGTCGTCGCCGGGCACGCCCGGATCGACCGCGGCGCCGAAGCCCGTCGTGACGGTCATCGAGCCGCTGCCCATCCAGGAGAACACGTCGCCGCGCAGGTCGACGCCGACCAGGTCGCGCAGCAGGCCCTCGGGATCGGACAGCGCCAGCTCGGGGAGCTCGCGCAGCAGCGTGAGCAGGTAGTCGTAGATGGCGCTGGGGTCGCCGGAGGTCGCGCTCACCGACACGGCCTCGGCCGGGATGGCGTCGAGCAGGCGGGGCGGCACGCCACCGGCGTCGGCGGCCAGCAGCGCGTAGAGCGCCGGGTCGCGGCCGTCGGCGCGCAGCAGTTGGACGCTCTCGCTCTCGCTGCCGCGCGAGGTGATGCGCGCGACGCCGGCGCTGGTGCCGAAGGTCTCGAGCATCGCTGCGATGCGCGCCACGCTGCGATCGAAGCCGAGCCCACCCGCCAGCGGCGTCAGCGCGCGCGCCAGCGGCTCGAGGTCGAGGAAGCCGTAGAGCTGGCCCGGTGCCATGGTGCCGAGCGTGCCGGCGTAGCCGGCGGAATCGGCGAAGCTGGGGTCGCTGCCGCCCTGGGCGGCTCGTAGCACGCCGCGCAGTGCGTCGGGGTTGCTGGAGAGCGCGAGCAGTTCGCCGTACCGCGCGGCGGCGATCGGCAGGCCGTCGACGATCACGGCCACGATGGAGGCGTCGCCCTCGCGCAGCGTCTGTGCGCCGCTCTCGGCGGCCGTCTCGGCCAGCAGCGCGTCGAAGCGCGCGCCGGTGGCGTCGTCGACGAGCGCCAACAGCGTGACCGACGGGAGCGGGTTGAAGGGGCTGACGCTCACGCCGATCCAGGCCTCGCGGCCGAGCAGGTCGAGCAGCTCGAGGCCCTCGAGGCTGGCGGGCAGCTCGACGCCGTCCATGTCGGTGCCGTCGAGCGGCACGCCGAGCATGCCGGGGTCGACGTCGCCGAAGGCGCGTTCCAGCGCGGCGCCCACCCCGAAGCGTTCCCAGTCGGCGAGCACGCCGTCGAGGAGATCGGCGTGCGACGCCAGGTCGACGACGCCCAGCGCCAGCACCGTGTCGGCCGGGAGGTGGTCGGGGAGCCGCTGGGCGAACGCCGGGAGCGCCAGGGCGCACGTCAGGAGGAGGACGCCTGCGGCACGGAGGCCGAGGCGCAACGGGTGTGGCGCGCAGGAACGAGTCATGCGAGCAGTGTACGGGCGGCGCCTGAGCGATGCATGCGCCACAGGTCACGCCCCGCCGCGGCAGCGCTCGGCGCCGACGGCGGGGCGTGTGTTCGCAGAACAGCGGCCAGGGCGTTGCTCAGCCGGAGCGGACGCGGGCCAGCGCCGTGCGCGCGGCCTCGGCCACGCGCTCGGGCGTGAAGCCGTACGCTCGCAACACCTCGTCGCCAGGCGCGCTCGCACCGAAGCGATCGACGCCGACGACCTCGCCCGCGTCACCCACCCAACGCTCCCAACCGAGCGTCGCGCCCGCCTCGACGGCCACGCGCGCCCGCACCGTCGGCGGCAGGACGCGCTTGCGGTAGGCCTCGTCTTGCGCCGCGAACAGCTCGAACGACGGCAGGCTCACGACGCGGGCGCGCACGCCCTCCTGCGCCAGCCGCTCTCTCGCCGCCAGGCACACGCTCACCTCGGAGCCGGTGCCGATCAGCACGACCTCGGGTTCGCCGCCCTCGGCGTCGGCCAGCACGTAGCCGCCGCGCGCCACGGCATCCTCCGGGACGTCCAGGTGCGGCACGCCCTGGCGCGTGAGCGCCAGCGCGGTCGGCCCCTCGTTGCGCTCGAGCGCCAGGCGCCAGGCCTGCACCGTCTCGTTGCCGTCGGCGGGTCGGATGACGACCAGGTTCGGCATGGCCCGCAGCGACATCAGGGTCTCGATCGGCTGGTGGGTGGGGCCGTCGCCGCCGAGGCCGATCGAATCGTGCGTGAACACGTACGTGAGCGACGTCCCCATCAGCGCCGACAGGCGCAGCGCCGGGCGGAGGTAATCGGCGAACACGAGGAAGGTGGCGACGAAGGGCCGCACACCGCCGTGCAGCGCCATGCCGTTGCCGATGGCCGCCATCGCATGCTCGCGCACGCCGAAGTGGATGATCCGACCCGCCATCGCACCCTTGCGCATCGACGCCTCGCCCGGGAGGTCGGTGACGTTCGACCCGGCCAGGTCGGCAGAGCCACCCAAGAGTTCCGGCACGCGCGGCGCGAGCGCGGCCAGCGCCTTGCCCGAAGCGGCGCGGGTGGCGAGCGGCTTGTCGCCCGCCTGCCACGTCGGGAGATCGTCGAAGGCGCCCGCGGGCAGCTCGCCCCGCAGCGCGCGTTCGAGCTCCGCCGCCAGCTCGGGGTGCTCCGCCTCGTAGGCCTGCCAGCGTTCGCGCCACGCTGCGTGCTCGGCCGCGCCCCGCGCGCGCTGCTCGCGGTAGTGCGTCAGCACGTCGTCGGGCACCGTGAACGCCGGCCAGTCGATCTCGAGCGCACGCTTGGTGGCGACGGCCTCGTCGTCACCGAGGACCGAGCCGTGGATCTTGCTGGTGCCCGCCAACGCGGGCGAACCGTAGCCGATCGTGGTGGGCACGATGATCAGCGAGGGACGCTCCGTCTCGGCCTTGGCCGCGGCCACGGCCGCGCCGATGGCGTCCACGTCGTTGCCGTCCTCCACACGCTGCACGTGCCAGCCGTAGGCCTCGTAGCGGCGGCCGACGTCCTCGCTGAAGGCGAGGTCGGTGCTGCCGTCGATGGTGATGCCGTTGTCGTCGTACAGCACGACGAGCTTGCCGAGGCCGAGGTGCCCGGCGAGGCTGCTCGCCTCGCTCGCCACGCCCTCCATCATGCAGCCGTCGCCGGCGAGCACGAACGTGTGGTGATCGACGACCGCGTGGCCCGGGCGGTTGAACCGCGCCGCCAGGTGCGCCTCGGCCAGCGCCATCCCTACCGCTGTGGCGAGCCCCTGGCCCAGGGGTCCGGTCGTGGTCTCGACGCCGGGCGTGTGCCCCGTCTCGGGGTGCCCGGGCGTGATCGACTCCCACTGGCGGTAGCCGCGCAGGTCGTCCATCGAGACATCGAACCCGACGAGGTGGAGCAGCGCGTACTGCAGCATCGAGCCGTGGCCGTTGGACTGGACGTAGCGGTCGCGGTTCCACCAGGTCGGGTCGGTTGGGTCGTAGCGCAGCGCGTGGCGGAAGAGCAGGTAGCCCATCGCGGCGGCGCCCATCGGCATGCCCGGGTGGCCGTCGCCCGACGCCTGCGTGGCGTCGATGGTGAGGGCTCGAATGGCGTTCACGCTGCGCTTCGTCAGCGTCGGATCGTGGGGGTGCGAGTCGGGCATGGCGCCTCCAGACGTGCCAGGGCGCCGCTGCTGGGCGCCGTATGGGACGAAGGTATCACGCCCTGCGGCGGGTCTTCGCGGGTGCCGGTGGGGGCGTCAGCCGGCCGGCTCGCGCCGGCGCAGGATCGCCGCGCGAACCCGTTCGCCTTCGGCCCAGTGCGCGCGCTCCTCGTCGCTCTCGACCAGCAGCGGCGGCACCGGGGTCGGCCGGCCGTCCGCGTCGAGCGCCACGAAGTTCAGGTGCCCCATCGTGCACAGGCGCCGCTCGCCGGTGTAGGGGTTCTCGCCCGTGACCTCGCAGCGCACGATCATGCTGGTGCGGCCGGTCCAGGCGACGCGGCTCGCCACCTCGAGGATCTCGCCCACGTACACCGGGTTGCGGAAGTCGACGGGCTCGGTCGAGGCCGTGACCACCTGCGTTCGGGCGAAGCGGAAGCAGGCGATGGCCGAGTTGACGTCGAGCAGTTCGAGCACCCGGCCGCCGAAGATCGTCCCGAGCGGGTTGGCGTGGTGCGGGAAGACGGTGTCGACGCTGGTCACCCACGGGCTCGGCCGAGGCGCGCCGTCGTGCGAGGTGGCCGGCGGCGCGGAGCGGCGGTTCGGTGCGTTCGTCATGCGCCCATCCTAGTCGCGCTCCGCGCGCCCGCGTCTATACTGGGCGCTCCGCCGCCTCGGCGCCGAACCCCGGGAGGACCACATGACCACCAGCATCGGCCACGTCCCCGCCACCACGCCGCTCATCGAGCGCCTCGTGCCCGTCCCCCACCCGGCGTTGCGCCTCGTGGCCCAACTCGCACTCGGCGTGGCGCTCCTGGCGGCGCTGGCGCAGGTGCGCATCGTGATCGGCCCGGTGCCGATCACCGGGCAGACGCTCGGCGTGCTGCTGCTCGCCGCCGTGTACGGTCCCGTGCGTGGCACGGCGGCGGTGCTGGCCTACCTCGGCGTCGGCGCCGCCGGCCTGGGCGTGTTCACCGGCGCGGCCGGCGGCCTGGCCGTCTTCGGCGGCACCACGGCCGGGTACCTGGTCGGCTTCGTGCCGGCCGCCCTGCTCGTCGGAGCGCTGGCGCGACGCGGCTGGGGCCGCACGCACCTCGGCATGGCCGCCGCGATGGCGGCGGGCAGCGTCGTGATCTACGTGTGCGGGGTGGCCTGGCTCAGCACCTTCGCGCCCGACCTCGCCACCGCCCTGGCGTGGGGGGTGTGGCCGTTCCTGCTCGGCGACGCGCTCAAGCTGTCGCTGGCCGTCGTGCTGGTGCCGGCGCTGTGGCGGCGCTTCGGGCGCTGAGCCAGGTGGCGGTGTGGTCGACGGTCCCCCGCCCACGCTGACCGGCGAGGCGAGCGCGAGCGGCGTGTGGCGCGATCCCACCTGGCGTCGCGCCACGCCCCTCAGCGAGCTCGAAGGCGCGCTGCTCGAACGCCCCGAGCTGCGTCGGCTCGACGGCCTGCATCACCACGGCCCGGCGGGGCGTCTGCTCGGGTGGACGACCACGCGCTTGGAGCACACGCTGGGGGTGTGGACGATCACCGCCGCGCTCCGCCCGGACGACGCGACGCTGCGCCTCGCCGCCCTGCTGCACGACGTGGGCCACGCGCCCTACAGCCACGCGCTCGAGCCGCTCGGCGGGATCGACCACCACGCCGCCTTCGGCGCGGCCCTCGACAGCGGGGCGCTCGGCTCGTGGCTGCGTGGGCGGGGCGTCGACGTCGAGCGGGTGGTGGCCCTCGTCGAGGGGCGCGAACCGTCGCCCGTGCGCAACCGCGACGGCTGGCTGCACGCCGATCACCTCGACAGCTTCGTGCGCGGGGCCGCCTGGCGCGGCCGCGTTCGCGTCGACCCCGGCGAGGTGTTGCAGGGGCTGCGTCTCGACGGCCCGCACCTGGCCTTCGACGCACGCCATGCCGACGACCTGCTGGCGGCCGTGCTCGACGAGGCGCGCTTCCAGCTGGGTCCCATCGACGTCGGAGCGGACGCGTGTCTGATCGAGGCGGTCGGCCGCTCCGTGGCGCTCGGCGTCCTCGACCGCGACGAACTACCGTCGCTGCGCGACGCCGAGCTCGACGAACGCCTGCGCGCGCAGGCGGACACGCGTGGCACGTTCGCCGATCTGCTGGCCGGCCGCCTGCGGTTCGTCGCCGCGCCCGACGCGGCCTCGGCGCGCTGGTGCGTTGCGAAACGCGCCGGCTACCTGCCGCGGCCGCGCTTCGTGGGTCCCGCCCCCGACGGCTGGGAGCGGCGGCTGGCCACGGCGTACGGTCCGTTCGCGGAGGAGCGCGTCGTCTGCGTGGCGCTCGCGTCGACGGCCTGCTCGCCGGACCCGAACGGAAGAACGCCCCCCGGAAGATCCGGGGGGCGTCGGTTACCCGTCGTGGAATGAGGGAACTCGAGTTCTCCTCAACGGGAGGCGTGTCTGGTTACCCTCGACGGGCACCTCCACTGGTCACTGTACTGTCGTTGATGATTCGGACCACCTCCCTTCCGTGGTGAGACGATGGTACACGAATCCCGACCCGATGTCGTGGGGCATGCCACATTCGGGGACACCAGTGCCTCGGGGCCGGGGCCTATACTCGGGTATGGACCAGCACGCACGATCGCGCCTGCGGGACGTCTTCGCCGCCTACCCCGAGGTCGGCGGCGTATGGCTGTTCGGTTCGCACGCGCGTGACGCGGCCACGGCGCGGAGCGACGTCGACCTCGCCGTCGACCCCAGCGCAGCCGATGGGGCGCAGACCGGCGCGTTGCGCGCTCGGAAGCTCGACATGCTCGCCGACCTCGTAGAGGCGGGGTTCGAGGACGTCGACCTCGTGATCTTGGACGGGGACGATCCCGTGCTGCGTTTCGAGGCGATCGGTCCCAACGTGCTGGTGTACGCGGCACCCAGGTACGACGCCGAGGCGGCGTTCGCGCGCGCGTTGCGGGCGCACGACGACACGGCGCCGCTCCGAGCGATCATGCGCGAGGCGTACTTCGATGGGTTGCTGCGCCGTGACCGATGACGTGTTCGAACGGCGCACGCGTCGCTTCATGGAGGTGCTCGCCATCCTCGACGGGCTCGCCGAGACGCCCTGGGAGCGCTTCCGGTCCGACCCCGAGAAGTACGGCAGCGCAGAGCGCTTTCTCCAGGTCGCTGTGGAGATCCTGGACGACCTCGGCGCGCACTTGGTCGCACGTGCGGGCCTCGGCGGGGTGGAGCACTACCGCGACGTGCCCGCGCGTCTCCACGAGGCGTCGGTGCTCACGTCCGACCAGGCTGACCTATGGCGACGCATGATCGGCTTCCGGAACGTCGTTGTGCACGACTACCTCGACGTCGATCGCGCCATCGTGTTCGACGTCTTGCGGCACCGCCTCGCCGACCTGCGCGAGCTCCACGTCGTCCTGCTCGAGGAGCACCGACGGCGCTGAGCGGCGCCGCTGCGGCTGCTCCGCGCGGGTCGCCGGGACCGCCGCCTCCGGTACCATGTCGCCAGCACCCCGACCTGGAGGCTACGCGTGCTCACCCTGCCCGAGAAGCTGCTGTTCCTCGTCCTCGCCAGCGTCGCCGTGTGGTACGCGTTCATCGGCTTCAGGCGCGTGGCGCTGGTCGTCGGGCGCGGCAGCCGAACGCTGTACTACCCACGCTGGGACGCCCTGCCGCGGCGCGCCGGCAGCGCCATCGCTCGAACGCTGGGCCAGGGCAGCGTCTTCAAGGACCGCCCCGTCGTCTCGGCCTTCCACGCGTTCGTGTTCTACGGCTTCGTCTTCTACCTGCTCGTCAACGTGGTCGACGCGCTCAAGGGTTTCGTGCCGCCGGCCTGGTACGCGGGCATCGGCTTCGGCGTGGTCGGCGGCCTGTTCCGCTTCGGCGCCGACGTCTTCGGTGTGCTGGTGCTCGTCGGGGTCGTGTTCTTCCTGGCGCGGCGCTTCGTCGTGGGCGACGCGCGGCTCGAGCAGGGTGAGCGCACGGCGCAGCACGAGGCCGTCGCGGCCGGCGCGATCCGCCGCGACAGCCTGATCGTCGGCCTGTTCATCCTCGGCCACGTCGGCTTTCGGCTGCTGGGCGAGGGGTTCTACGTGGCGTACGAGGGGCACGCCGACCCCTGGCAGCCCGTCGCCAGCGCCCTGGCCGGCGTCATCGGCTACGGGCCCGACCGGTTGCTCGGGTGGCACGTCGGCTGGTGGGGGGCGTTGGGGCTGATCCTCGCCTTCCTGCCCTACTTCCCGCGCTCGAAGCACATCCACCTCTTCACGGCTCCGGTCAACTTCGCGCTCGACCGGCGTCACCCCGACGGGCGGGCGGTGCCGTTCGGAGCGCTCGAACCGATCGACGTCGAGGACGAGACGCTCGAGCAGTACGGCGCCAGCACGCTCGAGCACCTGCGCGTGCCGCAGCTGCTCGACGCCTACGCCTGCATCCAGTGCAACCGCTGCAGCAACGTCTGCCCCGCGAACGTCACCGGCAAGGCGCTCTCGCCCGCTGCGCTGGAGATCAACAAGCGCTACGAGCTCACGCTCAACGCCGCCGCGATGGCCGCCGGCGAGCCCAGCCCGCGGCCGCTGCTCGAGTTCGCCATCAGCCCCGAGGCCGTGTGGGCGTGTACCACCTGCGGCGCCTGCATGGAGGTCTGCCCGGTCGGCTGCGAGCAGATGATCGACATCGTCGACATCCGCCGCGACCTGGTGATGATGCAGGGCGACTTCCCGAGCGAACTGCAGCCGGCCTTCCGCGGCATGGAGCGCACCGGCAACCCGTGGGGCCTGGCGCGCGACAAGCGCATGGCGTGGACCGAAGGCCTGGACGTCACCGTTCCCACCGTCGACGAGAACCCCGACTTCGAAGTGCTGTTCTGGGTCGGCTGCGCCGGGAGCTACGACCCGGCGGCGCAGGCCACGACGCGCGCCATGGCACGACTGCTCGAGCGCGCCGGCGTGAACTACGCCGTGCTCGGCAAGGGCGAGACCTGCACGGGCGATCCCGCCAGGCGCGCCGGCAACGAGTACCTCTACTACCAGCTCGCCAGCGAGAACGTGATGGTCCTGAACGAGACCCTGGCGACGCACGCCGTCGACCAGGCGACGCGCAAGCTGGTGGTGACGACGTGTCCGCACTGCTTCAACGCGCTCTTCAACGACTACCCGCAGCTCGGTGGCGAGTACGACGTGGTGCACCACACGCAGTTCCTCGACGCGCTGGTGCGCGAGGGGCGCCTCGCGCCGATGGCGTCCGAGCAGAGCGTCACCTTCCACGACCCGTGCTACCTGGGGCGGCACAACGGCGAGTACGACGCGCCCAGGCGCCTGCTCGCGGGCGACGGCGAGGGGGCCGGGGTGCGCGAGATGCCGCGGGCGCGCGCCGCGAGCTTCTGCTGCGGCGCCGGCGGCGCGCAGTTCTGGAAGGAGGAAGAGGAGGGCGATGCCCGTGTCGCGAACGTGCGCATGGCCGAGGCCGCGGCCACCGGTGCGAGCGTGGTCGCCGCCGGCTGCCCCTTCTGCAAGGCGATGCTCTCCACCGCGGTCGGTGAGGGCGACGCTCCGGTGGTCAAGGACGTCGCGCAGTTGCTCGACGAGTCCCACCAGCGCGCGGCGGGCGCGTAGCGCGCCCGAGACGCGCCGTCGGTACGAAGAATCTCATCGTCGCCCGTCAGCGGCGCATAGGATGATGGGTGCGCTCCACGGGGAGCGGTCGGAACGGGCACCACCCGGTCGTCGATCGCGTCTCCGTGTCGAGCCCATGGGAGTCGTATCGTGTCGTCCCCTGCGTCGCTTCGCGCCTCGCTGAGCGCGCCTACCGCGCTCTTCTCGGATCACCCCGAGCCGCTGTTGCTGGTGGTCGCCGACCCACAGCCGCGCGTGCTCGAGGGCAACGCGGCCGCGGCCGCCCTGTACGGCTTCCCGGAGCAAGGCATGCGCGACTTGGCGCTGGCCGACCTGTGGGCGGAGCCCGAGGACGGTCCCGACGTCGAGACGCTCGACGCCTGGGCTGCGAACGGTGCGGCGAGCGCGACGCTCCATCACCTCGCGCGTGACCACACGTCGCGGCAGGTGCGCCTGCGCGTCCGCCGCGTGGTGGCGAGCGACGTGGCGGCCACCTCAGCGGTCGACGGCGCCGTGGGCGACGACGCCTCGGCCAACGCCGGCGCGAGCGCTGCGGCGACGCCGGCGTGGCTGCTGTCGGTGCGCGACGTGAGCGAGCTCGAGGCCGCGCTGGCACGCTCCTCACGCAACGAACGGCTGTACCACATGCTCGCCGAGCACGCCTTCGACGGCGTCGCGCTCCTGGCTGCCGACCTCACGAACCGCAGCGTCGCGGCGCGCACCGCCGAGGCGCTCGGCTTCCGGACGCTCGAACTGACCGGCAAGGATCGGCGCGACCTCATCCATCCCGCCGACCGCGCGCTGTTCCAGCAGCGCGTCGCGGAGCTCGCTGGCCGGCCCGGGGAGCGCGCCGGTATCACCTACCGCATGCGCGACGCGCGCGGCCGCTGGCACTGGCTGGAGGGGACCATCACCAACTTGGTCCACGACCCCGACGTGGGAGCGTTCGTGCTCGCGTACCACGACGTCACCGAGCGCATGCGCGCTAGCGAGGCCGCTCAGGAGCACGCGGCACAGCTCGAGCGCAAGATCGAACACATGCAGGCGCTGCGCCGCGTCGACATGGCCACCACCACGGCCGTCGACGTCGGGCTCGCGCTCGACATCTTCCTCGAGCAGGTCGAGACGCTGCTGCGGATCGACGCGACCGGCGTGCTGCTCTTCGACGAGCGCGCCCAGGCGCTGCAACCCGCGGCCGCGCGCGGCTTCGGCAGCGAGCCCGCCCGCGACGTGCGCGTGGCCATGGGCGAGGCGCTGGCCGGGTACGCCGCCCAGGAGCAGCGCACCGTCTACGTGCAGGACCTCCAAGCCGATCCGCGCTGGGGTTCGGTGGTCGATCCCGAGCAGCAAGGCGAGTACGCGGCCTACTGGGCCGTGCCGATGCTCACGAAGGGTCAGCTGCAGGGCGTGATCGAGCTCTACGCCAAGCGCGCGTTCGTGCCCGATGCGCAGTGGTTCGAGTTCCTCGAGACCTTCGCGGACCAGGGCGCGATCGCGGTGGAGAGCGCGCTGCTGTTCCGCTCGCTCGAGCGCTCCAACGCCGAGTTGCAACTCGCGTACGACAAGACCATCGCAGGTTGGGCGTACGCGCTCGACCTCAAGGACGAGGAGACCGCCGGTCACAGCCAGCGCGTGACGCAGCTGACCGTCCGGCTGGCGCAGCGCTGCGGCGTCGACCAGCGCGACCTGATCCACATCCAGCGCGGCGCGCTGCTGCACGACATCGGCAAGATGGGCGTCCCGGACTCCATCCTCCTGAAGCGTGGCGAGCTCACGGTCGGCGAGCGGGTGTTGATCGAACAGCACACCGAGTACGCCCGCGACCTGCTCACGCCGATCGACTTCCTGAAGCCTGCGATCGACATCCCGTACTGCCATCACGAGCGCTGGGACGGCACCGGCTACCCGCAGGGGCTGGCCGGCGTCGACATCCCGCTCGCCGCCCGCATGTTCGCGATCGTCGACGTCTACGACGCGCTCACGAGCGAGCGGCCGTACCGCCACGCCTGGAGTCGCGAAGACACCCTCGATCACATCCAGCGGGGTGCCGGATCGCACTTCGACCCCGCGTTGGTCGACGTGTTCATGGCGATGATCCGCGACGGCGACGTCCCAGGCTGAGCCGCCCCGCGCCGACGGGTCGGCGGCGGTAGCGTCGGCGCCGGGCCTGACCGTGCCTGGCCGGGTCGTCCGTCCGTCCCGCCCGACCACGCGGCGGTGCTAGCGTGACGCTCGTGACACGCGCGCGCCTCCGCCTCACCGTGACGATCGTGACGCTGGTCCTGGCTGGGGTCGCCGCCTACACCCTGGGTGTCGCGCTGCGCCCGCCGCCCGTGCTCGCGGGCACCGCCCTCCAGAACCCGCCGAGCATGGTCGACCTCGAGCTCGTGCGCGGCGACGGCAGCGAGATGCGGCTGGGCGACGCGCTCGGCGGCAAGACGACGCTGGTCTTCTTCGGGTTCATGCGCTGCCCCGACGTCTGCCCGTTCACGATGGCTCGGCTGGCGACGCTGTACGAGGACATGGGGCGGCCGGCCGACCTGAACGTCGCGATGATCACCGTCGATCCCGAGCACGACGTGCCGGAGCTGCTGCAGACCTTCGTCACCGCGTTCCACGAGGATTTCCTCGCCTTCAGCGGCAGCAACGCGCAGATCGCCACCGCCGCGCGGGCGTTCTTCGTCGGCTATGCCGGCATCGGTACCGAGACCTTCACGCACACCGACGTCGTGGCCGTGCTCGACCGCCGCGGCTCGCTGCGCTACGTGTACTCGCAGCAGAACCTGCCACGGCTGCCGGTCGACCTCCCGCTGATCCTGGCCCAGTCCGGGTTCTGACCCATGCCCGGCGGCGCCGCCGCACTGGACCGTTCGTCGCCGCGCGGGTGCCGGTGGGTTCCGTAGCGCTGCACCTGGACCCTGCCTACTTCCGGTGGATCATCAGCACCGCGCACGATGCCGGCAGCGCCGCGAGGAGCGTGCGCGCGAAGCCGCCGAGCGCCGCCTGGTCGGCGTCGCGTTTCGGCAGGCCGAGCACGAGCAGGTCGGCGCCCTTCGCGGCCGCGACCACGGTCCCGACCGGGTCGTCGCTGCGGACGCAGGCGCCGCCCACACGGCCCAGCTCGCGCCCCTCGAGGGCGCGGTCGAGCGCCCGTTCCGCTCGTCGACGCGAGGCCTCGCTGACGCTCGTCGGCAGCACGCGCAGGAAGGTGACGCTCGGCGTCGCTAGGCGCGCGAGCGCACCCAGGAGACGCGCCCTGAGGGTCTCCTGCTGCGCACCACCCGCGAAGGGCACCACCACGCGCTCGACCCGCTCCAGGTGCCAGCCCGGCGGCGCCCGCAGGATCACGACGTCGCTCCCGACGCCAGTGAGGAGGGCGTCGACGTGCGCCAGCGTGGCGGCGTCGTCGAGCTTCGAGAGGCCCAACAGGACGACCTCGCAGGCGTGGGTGCGCGCGACGCGCGTGATCGCCTGCCAGGGGTCGTCGGCCACGACGGTCATCGCCTCGGGTTCGAGGCCCAACGCCAAGGAGGAGCGCAGCGACGCGCTGAGCACGCGCTGCGCGTTGTCGATCAACGCCTCGTCAGCCTCGTCCCCAGCGCGCACCACGACGGTCAGCATGAGCACGCGGCCGACCTCCGGCGGCGCGAGCGCGTGCGCCACCGTCACCAGCGCCTCGGCGTTCTCCGGGTTGGCGATCGGTGCCAGCACCAGCGGCCGGCGTCCGCGGAGGCGCACCAGGTCAGGATCGGCCCCCTCGTGCTCGGCGTCGATCGCCGCCGCCTGGCGCCCCAGGAAGTAGGCGTACACGGCGAGTCCGAGCACCAGCCAGCCGAGCGTGAGCGCGCCGGCGCTCGGCACCGCGACGGCGTTCGTGAGCGCCAGGGCGACCGTGCACGCGGCCGCCACGAGCGGCAACCAGGGCGACAGCGGCGCTCGGAACGGCGCGCTCTCGCTGCTGCGGCGGCGCGCGAGCAGCGCCATCACGTGCGCGAGCGCGAACACGCTCAGGTAGATCAGGCCGGCGGCGCTGCCGGCCGTGGCGACGCTGGGCAGCAGCACCATCACGATCGCCGTGAGGGCGGCCGACAGCAGCAGCGTGCGGCGCGGCACGCCGCCGGGGCCGAGGCGAGCGAGGGCGTGCGGCAGCGTGCGGTCGCGTGCCATCGCGTGTGCGACGCGCGACGCCGCGAACATGTTGGCCTGCAGGGCGGTGAGCATGGCGAGCACGGCGCTGGCCGTGACGAGCCAGAAGCCGAACGGGCCCAGGTACGTCCGCGCGGCCTCGGCCACGGTGGTGCCGCCCGTGCGGCCGGCGAAGAACGCCAGCGACTCGCCGGGGGGCACGCCCACCGCCACGATGGCGACGATGATCGGCACGTACAGCACCGTCGCGACGGCGATCGCGATCAGCATCGCGCGCGGCAGGTCGCGCGCCGGTTGCCGCACCTCACCCGCGGCGGCGGCCAGCAGCGCGAAGCCCTGGAAGGCGATGAACAGCAGGCCCATCGCCTGCGCGATCCCTGTGAGGCCGCCGGGCGCGAAGGGCTCGAACGCCCCGGCCGCCGCGCGCGGTTCGAGCGCCAGCGCGACCAACCCGGCGAGGCCGAGCACCGCCATGGTGATCACCTTCGCCGCGATCATCCAGCCGCCGCTGCCGCGCCCGCGACGCGAGAGCTGCAGCAGGTACGCGGCGACCGCGGCGATGCCGATCGCGACGGTCAGGGCGCGCGAACTCAGCACGGCCGGCGCCGCGCCGCGCAGGAGCCGCAGCACCTCCGCCAGCGCGGCGAGCGCGAACTCGGCGAAGCCGAGCGCGAACACTGCGGCGGCGGCGAGCGAAGCGAACCAGACCAGCCAGCCGACCGCGAACGCGGCCTGGACCGAGAAGACGCGTTGGGCGAAGGCGTACGGGCCGCCGGAGCGCGGGAAGCGCGTCGCGAGCTCGCTCAGGCTGAAGGCCGCCAGGATCGCCAGCACGGCGTTGAGCACGAGCGCGACCAGCGTCGCCGGCCCGGCCACGAGCAACGCGGGTCCAGCCAAGACGATGATGCCCCCGCCGATGATCGCGCCCACGCCGAACACGGTGGTGGCGCGCGCGTCCATGCCGCGACTCGTCGAGGCGGCATCGTCGGTGGTCATGAGGTCGAGCCTATCGCCTCACGCGGTCGCGCCGGTCGAGGTCGTGTGTCGCTTCGGTGCGCCGCGGCGTGGCCAGCACGGTCGGCGTGGTAGGACGTGCCCCATGCGCATCGCCGTCTTGGCCGACATCCATGGCAACCTGCCAGCCTTCGAGGCCGTCCTCGCCGCCGCGCGTAGGGAGGCGCCCGACCTGCTGGTGATCGCCGGCGACATGGTCAACGGCGCGCCCGACTCGCGCGCGTGCTGGGATCTCGCGCGCGGCGAGGCGGACGTGCTGCTGCGCGGCAACCACGAGCGTTACGTGCTCGACCGGGGCACACCCGCCGGGGAGGACGCCTGGTCGGGCCCACGCTTCCGCCCGTTGGAGTGGGCGAGCGAGGAGCTCGCCGGCCAGTTCGACGACATCCGCGCGCTGCCGATCGCGACGGCGATCGGCGACGACGTGCGCGTGATGCACGCCGCCCCGACCGACGACCGTGTGAACCTGTTCCCCTGGAGCGACGACGGCGCGGTCGAACGCGTGCTCGACCCGGCCAGCGAAGACCTGCTCGTGCGTGGCCACAACCACCTGCCGTTCCATCGCCACCTCGCCGACGGGCGGCTGCTCGTGAGCGTCGGCGCGGTCGGCATCCCGCTGATCGGTCGGCCCGAGGCCCAGTTCGGCCTGCTCACGCGCCACGCCCGGCGCGGCTGGGGCGTGAGCCACGTGAACGTCCCGTACGACGTCGACGCTGCGCTGGCGCGGTTCGAGGACAGCGGCTACCTGCGCGCCGTCGGCCCGATGGCGCAGGTGTTCCGGCGCGAGATCGCCACGGGCAGCCATCAGCTCGTGCCGTTCGTGCGCTTCGAGCAGCGCTGGCGCGAGGCCACCGGCGCGACCGGTGACGACGACGCGACCCTGGAGCGGGCGTTGCGGGCGTTCCTGGCGCTGTCGTGAGACGGCCGTGTCGTAGCATGGCGCAATGACGACGCCCGGCGCCGAGCGCCCCTCCGACGCGCGTTCAGCGGGCGCTGCCGACGAGATCTCGCTGCGCGAGCTCTACCTGGTCATCAAGCGAAGCAGTGCGTGGATCGTGTTGGCGGCCCTGCTGGTCGCGGTGGCCGCCTTCGCGTGGGTGAGCACGCGTCCGCCGAACTACCTGGCCAAGGCGACCACCGTCGTGGCGCGCGCACCGATCGAGGTCGACGTGGGAACGGTCCTGCGCTTCCGGCCCGAGGTGACGATCAGCTACGAGACGTACGACACGCTGGCGTTCTCGCGCTCGGTGCTCGAGGCCGTGCTGCCGCATCACGAGGCTAGCGACCTGCGCGCGCTCAGGACCGCCCTCGCGCTCGAGCGTGTCGCGGGCACCGCGACCCAGCCAAGCACCTTTCTGGCGGTGTCGCACGGCGTGCGCAGCCGTGATGCCGAGGTCGCCGCGCGCGCCGCGAGCGCGTGGGTGGACGCCACCGTGGCGACGGTGCGGGCGTTGATGCTCGAGAACCTCGACGTGCTCGAGGAGGTCACCAGTGACTCGCTGGTGGTAGCGCGCGAGCGCGTCCGGGCGGCCGAGGAGGCGCTGGAGGGTCTGTGGGCCGAGGCGGCCCCGGACGCGCTGCGGCGCGGCATCACGGCCGCGGATCAGGCCGCCCTCGAGCTCGAGGCGATGCTGCGCGAGATCGATCGCGAACTCGCCGAACGCCGTGCCGAGCGAGCGTCGCTGCTGGGCGTCGACGCGGGCCTCACGTCGGGCGTCGTCCTGATGCACGCCCCCGACGTCGTGGTCGACGTAGCTGGCGCGCTGGCCTCGCTCGACGCTCGCATCGCCGCGCTCGAGGTGCGGCGCGAGCGCGCCGCGGAGCAGCGCGTCGAGGTCGTCGGCGAGCGCTCGAGGTTGGCCCGTAGCCGGGCGGAGGCCACGGTGCGCATCGCGGCGCTCGAGCGCGAGGTGAGCGAGGCGCTGCAGGGCGTCGGCGTGCTCACCGCCATCGATCCGAACGTGGCGCTCGTGGCGCAGATGGCGCCAGCGGGCGTGCGCGTCCTGAGCCAACCGACGGTGCCTCGTCGACCCGAGCCGACGCGCGCCGCCCTGGTCGCGGTGCTGGCAGCGGTCGTCACCGCCTTCGCCGGCGTGGTCGTCGTGCTGTTGGCGGAGGCGGTGCGGGCTCCGAACGGCGCTCGGGTCAAGCCCTGACGATGCGCTCGAACACCACCCGGCCCGCGACGATCGTCGCCGCCGGCCAGCCGCGCAGCGTGGCGCCCTGCCAGGGTGAGAAGCGCGCCTTGCTCTTGAACGACGCCGGGTCGACCGGGCGCTCGGTCTCGAGGTCGAGCGCCACCACGTCGGCGGGGGCTCCCGGCTCGAGGGTCGGCGCGGGCCAGCCCATCACGCGCGCCGGACCGCCCTGCATCAGCTCGAGCAGCGTGCCGAGCTCGAGGGCACCGGCGCGCACCAGCTCGCTGTAGAGCACCGGGAAGGCCACCTCGATGTTGGGCAGCCCGAACGGCGCCGCCAGCGCGTCGCGGTCCTTCTCGGCGCGGGTGTGCGGCGCGTGATCGGTGCCGATGCAGTCGACGA
>REEJ01000323.1 GCA_007695125.1 Trueperaceae bacterium
GGGAACCTCGACTGCGACGTCAGCAACGTCGTGCCAGGCACGACCTCGAAGTGCTCGGCGAGCGGCCTCAGCGGCAGCCTCGACGTGGTCGTGGAGGCGTGGGTGCGCGTGACCAAGGCGACAGTCCCGACGGACAGCACCGAGTCCTTCGCGTTCACGGCGACGGCGGAGACTGCCTCGTCGGCGCCTTCGCCCGCGAGCTTCAGCCTGGCGGGCGGCGAGAGCCAGCTGGTCCTGGCGCCGTTGGCCGCGAACGGTACGCAGACCGTGGTGATCGAGGAGGCCGCGCTCGACGGCTGGGGCCCCGGCGCCGCCATCGTGTGCACCAACCCCACTGGCGGTTCGGCGGCGTCGTACGTCACCGTCGACGCCGCCAACCGGCGCATCACGGCCAACCTGTCGGGCGCCGACTTCGGCGCCGAGTGCACCGTCACCAACACGCGGCAGACGCGGGTGCGCACGAGCAAGACGCTGGACCCGGCGACCGACGAGGGCCGCTTCGACCTGAGCGTGGCGGGTCAGGTATCGACCGGTCAGGGCGACGGCGGGAGCACCGGGTACCGCGTCGTGCCGGAGGGGACCGCGGTCACGTTCAGCGAGTCCGCGGCCGAGGGCACGATCCTCGCCGAGTACGACGCCACCTACGTCTGCGTCGACGACCTGAGCGGCGCGGTGCTGGCGAGCGGTGCGGGCACCAGCGTCACGCTCACGCCGCCGCCTTCCTCGGACACCACCTGCACGTTCACCAACGTCGCGAGGGCCGCCGATCTGGCGCTCGTGAAGCTGGTCGACCTCACCGGACCGCAGCCGAGCGACACGTTGACCTATACGCTCACCGTGACCAACCACGGTCCATCCTCGGCGACGAACGTGCTCGTGAGCGACACGCTGCCGGCCGGCGTCACGTTCGTCCGAGCGAGCGCAGCGTGCATCGATCTGGCGAGCGTCGTCGAGTGTGGGGTCGCGTCGCTGGCGGCGGGTGCGAGCGTCAGCTTCGAGGTCGAGGTCGAGGTCGACGACGGCGTGCCGCTGGGGACGGTGCTCGCCAACGCCGCGAGCGTCTCGGCGGACGAGGTCGACCCGGTCCCCGGCAACGACGCCGCCACGGCGCTCGTCACGGTCAGCGGCATGGTGCTCACGAAGGGCGTGTGCAACGTCACGACGTCGACGTGCGCCGCGCCGGAGGACTACCTGCAGAGCATCGCGGGCGTCCCTGGCGACGTCCTCGAGTACCGCGTCGCGTACGTCCGCGTCGGCCCACCGGCCTTCGATCTCCTCCTCGAGGACGACGTGCCCGCGAACACCGTCCTGGAGCTGGGCGTCTACGGCCCCGGCGGGGACGTCGAGCTCACCTGTCCCGACGGCGAGGTGGTGCTGCTGGGCACCGGGCCGGTGGCGCGCATCAGCGTCGACCTGAGCGCGTCGTGCACGCTCGGCGTCGCCGAGCGCGCCGACGGCACGTCCGGCGCCGCCGTGCTCGACGGGGAGGGTGGGACCCTGCGGTTCCGCGTTCGGGTGCCCTGACGCTGGGCGGACCTCGCCGTGGTCCGTAGGCCACGCAGGCCGTCGCCAGCGAAGTCGAGAAGCGCAGTTCCCGCTGCGTTGCCGCCGAACGGATCGGTGGCGCCGGACAGCACGGGCACGTCGATGGCGATCGGTAGCGACGTCGTCACGACGGCTCGAATGCCTTGCTCGTTCCCTTCGCCGCCACGGCTGCCGAGGGGTACCCCGAAGAGCGCCACCACGACGACGTGGCCTGCTTCACCGGAAGGCTGGCGGGCCGCTTCGGTGGTGGGTGATCCGCGCCGCTTGGTGCGTGGTTCAGCCGCTGACGACCTGCAGCCGCTCCCCATCGGGGCCCCGGCACGAGAACAGCTGGCGGCCGTTCGCGAGCGTCTGCGGCGCGTCCTCGATTAGCGGCACGCCCGCCTCGTGCAGGCGGTCGAACGTGGCGGCGACGTCCGCGACGCGGAAGGCGACGTGGTGGACGAGGCCGTCGCCCGGGTGGTGGTCGGCGAGGCCCGCGATCAGTTCGAGCTGCGCGCCGCCGTCGGGGTGGCCGAGGAAGGCGATGCGAGCGCCGCTCGCGAGCGTGTCGCGGCTCGCTGTGCGCAGGCCGAAGTGCCGCTCGTAGAAGGCGATCGAGTGCTCGAGATCGGCGACGCGGACGGCGACGTGGTGGATGCCCGTGGTCATGCTCGGCAGCGTACCTGCCGCGGGAGCGCATACACGTGAAGAGGGGCTCGCTGGACGCGCTTCCTCGACGAGTGGGAGGGAGGCAACGGCTGACGGTGCGCGGGCGAGCGTGCCGCGCGCCACGGTTGGCGATGCGCGCCTCACCCTGGCCCCTCCGGCGTCAGGTGTATTCACTGAGAAGCGTCATGCGGTCGCTTCGGATGCTGTGATCCGGTCAACGCCTCCCGCGACTGGTCTGCGCGCACCTGCTCGGTGCGCCGCGCCGCCGAAGGAGCAGCACGATGACGCACGCCCCGACGACGACGAAGCCCATGACCACGCGGATGATGAAGCCGATCCTCCCCGACGCGCGGCCGTGGGAGAACCTCGTCGTGGCGCTGGTCGCGATCATCATCGTGTTGCGCAACCCGGCGATGATGCTGCGTGGCGAAGGCGCCGTCACGGACGTCCTGATGGAGGAGCGCGAGCCCGATTCGGTGCGGCCTGCGAAGGGCTCGGTCGCGACGCGGCGAGCATGATCGTCCCCGCAGCATGGCGGCGCGGCCCTTGATCGAGCGTCGATTGGCCACGACGAGCCGGGGCTCATGTTCGAGGACGAACGGCGCGCGTCGGGCGATCAGCGTAGGAGGCGCACGCCGGTCGTCACCAGCCACACGAGCCAGAGCGCGAAGCCCAGGAGTCCGACGAAGACGATGGGGGAGCCTCCTGCCACGGCGGTGTTGGCGAGGCCCGCGACGAGCAGCAGGACCGCGGCGAGGAGCCCCACGCCTCGCTGCCAGGCGGGTGAGATGCCGGCGGCGTGCGCGCCGATGGAGAAGCCGAGGAGCGTGACCGCGAGGGCGCTGAACGACATGGCGAAGGCAGCGTTGTGGAGCGACCACAACGCCGTGAAGATGGGCGTTGCGCCCGCGCCGGCGACGAGCGTGGAGGCGATCTGCGTGGCCGCCACGACAGCGAAGGTCGACGCGAGTACGACGACGGCGAGCGAGCCGAGGTCGCTCCACAACCGCGCGGCCTGCGTGTCTCGGGTGAGCGATCGCAGTGCTGCCGTGAAGAATGACAGGAACGGCAAGTTGACGCCCACGAGCGCGCTTGCGGTGGCGGCGCGGCCGGGGTTGTCGGCGAGCCACGCTGCGGCCTCCGGCATGGTGGCGCTGGCGTCGGGCATGCCGATGAGGAGGACGAAGTTCTGTACCGCGACGCCTGCGGCGAAGCCAAAGGCGCCGATGGCCGCCGCGCGTGCGGGGGTGGACGTCGTCGTCGTGGTCATGGATTGGACTGTTGTGGTCACGTCAGCATCCTCTCTCGGCAGCCGCTCGCGCGG
>REEJ01000024.1 GCA_007695125.1 Trueperaceae bacterium
TGCCGACGTTCTGGCTGAGGCCGAAGAGGTCGCCGCTGGGGCTGTCGCGGAGCAGCGCTTCGGTCAGCGGCAGCGTGCCCTCGGGGCCGTCGGCGGTGCTGTGCACGTCGAAGCGTTCCGGGTGCAGCCCCTCGATGAGATCGCGGTTCAGGCGTCGTGTCACGATCTCAGCACCATAGCGGATGGGCCCGGAGGCCACGCCCCCGATCGTGCCCGGTAGGCGAGCGCCACGCGCGACGACCTCGCCGGCCCACAGGGGCGCACGCACCGGGTGTGCCGGTGCGTGCGCTTCGGCGATGTCAGTGACCGCCGTAGCCCCTCTGCGCGCTACGTCGGACGAGGCGTCATCGCGTCACCGATCGTGTGGGTTACGGATGGTCGTCGTGATCGGTGACCGGGATCATGATGTGCGCGTACGGCGTGTCGGCCCACATCACGTACGGACCGCCGTACTCGTGGTCGGTCGGTACGCCCGAGTAGTCGTGGTCGGGCATCAGGATCATGATGTGCGGCCCGCTGGCATGCCAGGTGGGGTCGTCCTCGGGCCCCATCGCGAACGGATCGACGTTCCCGGCGCCGCCATCGCCTGCCAGCATGTACGAGATCCCGATGCTGTCGATCTCGGGCGTTTCGCCTGCCATGAAGGCCTCCAACCAACCCTGCCACACCTCGTCCATGCAGTTGGGGTCCTGCAGGCCAGCAGCCAACGCAACCGGGCTCGAGGAGACGCAGAGCCAGCCGTTGCTGCCTTCTCGGAGCACGTTCAGCTCGGGTCCGTCGGGGTACGCCACGATCGTTGCGTCGCGGGCGATCGAATCTGGCGCGGCGCTCATGGCGTCGGCGATCATCTCGTCCACACCGTCCTGGGCGGACGTGACGACCACCAGGCCTGCACCGAGGGCTAGCAGCGCAGCCACGACGATTCCGAGCTTCGACGTCTTCTTCATCATCCGTACACTCCTTTCGAAGAGGTCGTTGCTCATATATTCAGTCCAACCACTTCCAAACCACTTCCACGCTCGCCGGATCGCTGCGATCGCCGTGACGACGAACGCAGAGGCCACCGCTCGGCGTCACCCGACCGCGATCACCGGCTGCCTTCCGAGAGGAACGCGAGCAGCTTCTCGGCCACGAGCTGGGGTGCGAGGAAGTCGGCCGAGTGCGCCTGCCCCTCGAGCACCTCGATGCGTGTGTCCGGCACGGCCTCGGCCACCAGCCGGACGTCGGCCAGTAGGCTCTCGGGGCTTTCGCTCCCCTGGAGCAGGAGCGTCGGAACGCTCACCGTCGCTGCGCGCGAGGCGTCGAACAGCTCGTCCGGGGCGTTGCGCAGTTCCCGGGGCAAGGTGGGCGCTGCTGCCACGCGCGCAGGCCAGGACGGCTGGGCGCGCATCGTTGCGATGGCGTCGTCGCCGAGGTCGAGCACGTCGCGGAAGAACGTCTCCACCAGAGCGTCGGCGTCGCCCGCGGCGAGCAGCGCGTCCAGCCGCTCGCTCAACGCCGGTGTGATCATGTCCTGAGCGTCGTAGATGCCGGGTTCGTACAGGGCCAGGCGGCGGATGTTCGTCGTGAGCGGCGCCGCACCCAGGGCGAACGTGGCACCGTTGGAGACCCCGTAGACGTCGACGCGTTGGCCGGAGGCCTCCGCGACGGCATCGACCACGGCAGCGACGTCCTCGAACTCCCGCTGGGGCGCGTACGTCGGTCCGTCGCCACTCGCGCCTCGGCCCCTGCGGTCCATGGCGTGGACGCTGAAGTGCGGCTCGAGATAGGGGAGCAGGGCGCCCCAACGGGTGTGGTCCCCGAGGCCACCGTGGACCAGCACCAGCGGCGGTCCGTCGCCGCTGGAGAAGTATCCGATCTCGGTGCCGTCGCGGGAGACGGTGGTGTTCGGCGTCGTTGCGTGTGTGTGGGTCATCGCATCGCTCCTCTCGATCGTCTGGAGTCGAGGGGCGTCGCCGATGCTGATGCGGGATGTCGGCGAGCACCCCATGCCGGCTCGGGGCACGCGCCGCGTACGGGCTGGCCCGGGTTGCCGGTGCGCGGTCGGCGGCGCGGTGGCCGCCGGTTCGACCGTCGTCGACGCAGGAGGAATCGCTCGTCGAGTGGACATGGTGCCACATCGAGTCACGCGAGGGTGTAGGCCGGCGCGGCGCGCCAAGAACGCTTTCGGAACGCCCTCCCCACTACGCTCGTGCCACGACGATGGGCCGGCACTCAACCGAGCGCTGGCCAGACTCGACTCGTTGGTCGGACCGGAACCCGCCACCACTTGCATCTGCACAGTTCCAGACGGATCCAGCGCGGTCACGATCCGCTCCGGCGCCGGGAGAACGCGCGGAGGTGGCACGAGAACGGGAGGCAGACGACACGCCGACACTCCCCATGCAGGCCCGTACCTGTGGGGCCACGGGCACTGCTCGGGACGGGAGGATGCGATGAAGACGCTGCTGCTTGCCACCGTCATGGGCGTACTGGTCGCCACCTGGGGCACCGCCATCGCCGATGAACCACACACGACTCCGTACATGGTGATGGAAGTCCAGATCACCGGACAGGATTTCGTCGGACTCGTCCCTGAGGGAATCCGCATCGAGAGTCACTCCAGTGGTGTGGTCACCGATGGCCTCCTCGTCGGTGCCTCGCTGACAGCGGTCGACTACATGCTGTACCGGCACGATGGTGTCGGCGTCGTCGACGTTCGCGGGTTCGGTGTGCATCCGGATGGCACGACGGCCGCCATGACGATGAAGGGCTTCCTGGGTGAACCCATGCCGGGGATGATCGAAGCGATGCTCGATCCCGCGTTCGAGCCCCCGGACGTCGACTTCCAGATCCACGGGGCGGCGTGGTTCCAGACCATGGCGCCGCAGTACGACTTCCTGAACTACACCGTGTTCGGTTGCGCCGGGACCATCAACATGGTCGAAGGCGCGGTGAGGATCACCTGCCGTTCGCTTGCCCCGTAGGTGCCCGCCCGACGGGAGCGTCGTGTGCTCTCCCTGGGCTCAGACTGACGCCGCTGACCCGCGTCGAGCCAGCGGTTATGCACGCGCTCGAGGCTGCGCACGTCACCGCGCTGGACAGGCACGAGGTGCTCGTCCAGCGCGAACGGATCACCGGTAGCGGCACGGCGCACGCTGGCCGATGGAGTGTCGAGAGGCGCTAGCCAGTCGCAGCGCCCGCCAGCGTTTCGAGGTAGTCGCGGCTCGCGAGCACCGCCTCGTCGCCGGCGATCTCGAGCGTCGTGTGGCCGTCGAACCCGGCTGCTCGGAGCGCCCTGAACGTCCCCTCGATGTCGACCACGCCCTGGCCGAGCGGGATGACCGCCATGCCGGTCCCGTAGACGCTGCCGCGCTGGGGCTCGAGGTCGGCTGGCATGTCCTTCCAGTGCACGTGCTTGATCTGGGGGCCGAGGCGCCGAACCATCTCGACCGGGTCCCCGCCACCGAGCCACAGGTTGCCGGTGTCGAGGTTGATGCCGAGCGCGGGCGAGT
>REEJ01000144.1 GCA_007695125.1 Trueperaceae bacterium
TGCTGCGTGGCTCCGCCCGCGCGGCGGGCATCAACCTCGGCGACAACCTCGTCCATGGCCTCACCGAGCGCTTCCTGACGGCGCTGAACGTCGAGAGCGGCGATCTCGCCGGCCTCATCGATCGTGAGGACGGCGCGACGGGTTCGGTCTATGCGATCGGCGACGACCCGCTCACCGTCGAGGTGGCGGGATCGAAGCTCACGATCCGAGCCTACCGGGGCCGCAACCGAATCGGCGCCGACCAGCTCGTCGTGATGTTGCCGGGACAGGTGATCGGTTCGTTCTCCGACGTGCTCGTCGAAGGCATCGCGCACGGTACCCTGGTATGCGCCCGCAGCGAGCAGGAGCTCGCCGTCCTGCACCTCAAGGACAGATACGTCAACGCATTGATCGGCCGTTGACGCACCCGTACGCACTCCTGCCGCGCCAACCAGACCGCCTTGCCCCGGTTCGCCGACGGAGGACATGACCATGCCAGACGCACTCACCGAACCCGCCCTTCGCGACGCGTTGGCCACGTTGCCCGAGTGGCGCCTCGAGGACGACGCCCTTCGGCGCGACCTGCGCTTTCCCGACTTCCTCGCTGCCTTCTCGTTCCTCGGCGCCGTGGCGATGCTGGCCGAACGCCTCGGCCACCACCCCGAGATCCACAACGTCTATCGCGACGTCACGATCACCTTGAAGACGCACGATGCCGGCGATCGGGTCACCGCCCTCGACGTCGACCTCGCCACGGCGATCGACCGTCACTTGGCGCGCCGCGACCCCTGAGCCGGCGCCTCAGTCTGCCGACCCGCTAGGCTCGTCGTCGGCGCCGTCACCGTCGTCGTCACCGTCGTCGGTCGCGTCGTCCTCGTCACCGTCGAGCGGAGCCTCGGGCTCCGGCGCTTCGGGCGTCGGTGCCGTTCGTTCGGAGGGGAGCGGCGCGAAGCCGTAGTGCTCGCGCAGGATCTCGAGATCGGCGTCGCCGACGGTGCCGTCGCCAGCGAGGTCGGCCGCCAGGTTGACGCCACGACGGCCCCATGCCTCGGCGAGGGCCAGCAGGTCCTCGAAGCCGACGGCGCCGTCGCCCGTGACGTCGCCCGGGAGGCTGCGTCCCGGCGCCAGCGCGGCCACGTCGTCGGCGCTGGGAACGCGTGGATCAGACCCCAGGCGTGGATCGAGCACCCCGACACCGGGCGTGCCGCCGAGGGCGATGCCGATGGCGACGACCAGGGCATCGTCGAGGGCCGCGTCGGACCCGGCGTCGGCGCGCACCCAGACCTCGAGATCGACGCCCGGTGGGCCACCGGTGACCACCAGCGTCAGCGCATCGGGCCCCATGGTCTCCACGCTCTCGTAGCGGACGAGGATGGAGCGTTCGATCGCGCCGAAGTCGGCGCCCGCATCGCGCCAGCGTTGCTCGGCGGCGGTGACGCGGTCCGCGAGGTCTGCGGGTCCACCCGCGTCGTCCACGCGCAGCGTCCAGGCCTGGGCGACGGACGTGCAGGCGAGCGCGAGGACCAGCACGACGACCGCGGTACGACGCGTCATGGCGCACCTCGCAACTCGTCGAGTCGCGTCCGCAGCGCCGGCAACCACACCGCTTCGGGGTCGCCGCCGTCGCTCAGCAGGGGTCGACCGGCACCGTCGATGGCGAGCGCCGCTCCGGCCGGATCGCGCCACACGTCGTCGGTCTCGAGCCACAGACCCTGCGTCACGCCGACGATCGGTGAGGCGCCGCGCGCCTCGTCGCCGTAGCTCGCGACCAGGAACCGTTCACCGACGGACATGTCCGGGAACCCGGCCACCTGACGCGGCGCCACACCGGGAGCGCTGCCGCCCAAGAAGGCGAGCGTGCGCTCGAAGGCACCGAGCGCAGCCGGAGTGCCGTCGACGAGCAGCCACGTCTCGACTCGAAACGTCACCAGCGTCCAGGGCGCGTCGTCGCGTCGTTCACCCTGCACCGCGGTGACCTCCCCGACGAACACGTCGACGGCGCGCTCGAGACGCGCCTCGAGATCGAGCGCCGGGTACGCGGTGGCCGACCCGCTGGCAGCGAGTCCGAGCAGCGCCACGGCGGCGAGCACTCGCGTGGCGCTCGCCAGCCGGCGACGACCCGAGGCGCGAGCGCGCCGGCGGATCACGGTTCGTCTCCATCGAGATCGTCGTCGAACTCGAACTCGTCGTCGAACTCGAACTCTTCGTCCTCGACGTCGGTGTCGCCAGCCTCGGTGGTCTCGTCGTCCTGGTCGTCGCCGACGGACGCATCGAGCGCCGGCGTGGCTCCGAGGCGGCGCCGACTCTCGTGGCTTCCAGCGGCCGCGCTCGACACGACCTCGAGATCCAGGCCGAGCGGCGCGGCGACCGTCGGCGTCAGCGTGAAGCGGATCAGGTCGGTCGCCCTCGACAGTGGTTCACCGATGGCCGCGACGTCGACGCGGAGACGGCCAGGCGTGGCCTCCCATACGGCCAGCAGGTCGCGCTGGGCCGTACCCACCGAGTCGGCATCGAGGACGAACGCCTCCGCGTCCCACTCGACGAGGACCTGAGCACCGCGCCAACCGCGACCGGACGCCAGGCGCAGCCGCAGTTCCGTCGGTCGCTGCAGGTTGGTCGTGGGCACGTCGATCGTGACGACGGGTGGTGGGAGCGGCCCGACCGAGAGTTCGAGCCGCTGCACCGTCCGGTTGAGATTGGCGTCTTGGACCTCGACCGTGAACGCGAAACGCCCCTGCGCGGTGGGGGCGCCGACGAGCCGACCGTTCTCGATCGTGAGACCGGGCGGGAGCGAACCGTCCACGACGCCGTAGCGGTACGGCCTGAGGCCTCCGGTCGGCCGCAGCGTGGCCTCGAACGCCTCGCCCTCGTACGCGCTCGGAAGCGTCACGGCCAACAACCGCAGCGGTTCGCCGGGCGTCGCGAGCTCACCCGCGCAACCGACCAGTGTCAACGCGATCGTCGCCGCGATCGCGACCCACGGGCGCCAGCGCATCACGGCGCACCCTCGCTCAGCCACCACCAGGCGTAACCGTGGGCACCCAACGAGACCGGAAGCGCATCGGCGAGCGCCTCGAGGCCGACGTCGGCGTCCGGCCCGAGGCACCCGCCGAAGCCGAGTTCGAGGCGCCGGCCAGCCAGCGCCGGCACCATGAGGTCCAACCGGCGCGGCTCTGCAGCCAGGTTGTGGACGGCCACGACGGCGTCGTCGTGGTGGGTGGACAGGAACACCGCCAGGGCCGGATCGGGGCTCGGCAGCATGGCGAAGCTACCGCCGCCGAGTGCCGGATGGTCCTTGCGTGTCGCGATCAGCGAGCGCATCCAGTGGAGCAAGGAGTCCGGATCGCGCTCCGCCGCGGCGACGTTGACGTGCGCGGGTGCGCTGCGACCTTCAGGGAACGGCGCGAACGGCCGCTCCGCCCGAGTGAAGCCGGCGCCCGGACCGTCGTCCCATTGCATCGGGGTACGGACACCGTTCCGGTCGGGGAGGCGTACGTCGTCGCCCATGCCGATCTCGTCTCCGTAGTAGATGATCGGCGTTCCCGGCAGGGTCATCAGGATGGAGTGCAGCAGCTCGATGCGCGGCCTCTCGAAGTCGCACAGCGGCGCGAGGCGTCGGCGGATCCCGACGTTGAGTCGCATCGCAGGCTCGGGAGCGTAATGGGCGTACATGAAGGCGCGCTCCTCGTCGGTCACCATCTCCAGCGTCAACTCGTCGTGGTTGCGCAAGAACACCACCCACTGGCACGACGGGGGGATGGCTGGCGTTCGATCCAGGATCCAGCGGATCGGCTCGGCGCTGCCCTCCGCCACGGCCTTCCACACCCGCGGCATCACGGGGAAGTGGAACAACAGCGGCATCTCGTCGTACCCGTTGCCGAAGTACGGGAGGGTGTCGTCGGGCCACTGGTTCACCTCTCCGAGGAGCAGCACACCCGGTGCGAGGTCGTCGATGAAGGCCCGGAGTTCCTTCAGGAACGCGTGCGTCTCGCTCAGGTTCTCGCAGTTCGTCCCCTCGCGCTCATAGAGGTAGGGGATGGCGTCGAGGCGGAAGCCGTCGATGCCCAGGTCGAGCCAGAAGCGCACCACGTCCTTCATGGCCGCGCGCACGTCGGGGTGATCGTAGTTGAGGTCGGGCTGGTGGTGGAAGAAGCGGTGCCAGTAGTACTGGCCGCGCACCTCGTCGAACGTCCAGTTCGACGCCTCGCTGTCGGTGAAGATCACCCGGGCATCGGCGTAGCGCTGCGGATCGTCGGACCAGACGTACCACTCGTCCTTGCCATCCTCGCGGCGACGCGACGCCTGGAACCAGGGGTGATCGGTCGAGGTGTGGTTCAAGACGAGATCGGTGATGACCTTCAACCCGCGCTCGTGAGCGGCGGCGAGCAGCGCCCGGAAGTCGTCGAGATCGCCGTAGTCGGGGTGGATCGCCGTGAAGTCGCTGACGTCGTAGCCGTCGTCTCGAAGCGGCGAGGGCGAGATCGGCAGCAACCACACCACGTCCACACCCAGGTCACGAACGTAGTCGAGCCGCTCCGTCACACCCCTGAGGTCGCCGTGCCCGTCGCCATCCGCATCGCGGAAGGCACGTACGTACAACTCGTACAGCACGGCGTCCTTCCACCACGGTGTGTCGGTCGTCGTGCCGCTGGTCGGGTGTGGGTGCATGGGCGCCAGCATACCCGGGTGGGCCCCGGTCCTCGTGGTAGGTTCGACAGCACGCACGCTGCCCTGGCCGGTGTGACCGACGCGTGATCGAGCGTGGCCCCTGCGGGCGTGCCCGGTCTTGGCGATCCGGCGGTGGCGCGTGCACCCAGGGAGGAGTGAGCGCGTGCACGTTCCAGTTCGACTCCCATGGCCCGTCCCCGGCCGCGAGCGCCGGTTCCACGTCGCCCTCGAGGCGCGTCGGCGTTACGGGCTCGACGACGACCTCGTCACGATCCGAGGCGACCTGCTGCTGGCCGATCCAGACGTCTGCGTCCGCGTGGCCGCGGCGGTCGAGGACCTTCGCGAACCCCATGAGGAGCCCTTGTCGGGTGCGGACCTGTACGCGGGTGCGCTGCTCGAGGAGGTCTACCACCTGCTCATCGCGCACCACCGCCGCACGGTCGATCCAGAGGTGTTCACGGCCGCCGCCGACCGCGTCCGCGCCGGGCTCGCCGACGACGCCGTGCAGACGCTGCGCGCGTTCGTCGCGCGCTACCCCAACCGCGAGGTCGCCGCCGGCGAGAAGACGCCGCAGTCACAGCTCGACGAGACGATCGACGGCGTCCCTGGCTCCGAGATCGTGCTCGAGGAGATGCTGACGTGTTGGCTCGCCAACGCCAACCCGGCTTTGGTCGGGGCACGTCCGCTCGTCGACGATCGCCCCTTGCGCGAGTCGACGGCCTACGACGCCGTGCTGGCGTCGCTGCGCGACACCATGGGCGAGCGGCCCGGGCCCGGTGGCGCCGGCGGATCGCTGTTCGACGAACTGCTCGCGCCGATGCGCGCCTCGCCGACCGACCTGCGCGGCCAGCTGCGCTTCGTGCGCGAGCGCTGGACGGGCCTGCTCGGCGACGCCTTCGGGGCCGTATTGGGATCATTGCTGAGCGCGATCGACGCGCTCGAGGAGGTCCATCGCGACAGGGGCGGCGGCGCGCCGGGCGGGCCCCCGCCCGGGCACGCGCTCGGCATGATCAAGGGCGCGGGGAGCGACGAAGAGCGCTTCAGCCCGGACGCCGGTTGGATGCCGCGGGTCGTCATGATGGCGAAGAACACGTACGTCTGGCTGGACCAGCTGTCGCGCCGCTTCGAGCGCGATGTCGGCCGGCTCGATCAGATCCCGGACGAGGCCCTCGCCGACCTGGCGCGTCGCGGCGTGAACGCGCTGTGGTTGATCGGTCTGTGGGAGCGCTCGCCGGCGTCGCGCACGATCAAGCAGCTGCGCGGGCAGACCGATGCGGTGGCCTCCGCGTACGCGCTGTACGACTACGTGATCGCAGGCGATCTCGGCGGCGAAGAGGCGTACGAGCGCCTGCGCGAGGCGGCGGCGCGGCACGGCCTGCGGCTGGCCTCCGACATGGTGCCCAACCACGTCGGCATCGACGGTCGGTGGGTGATCGAGCATCCGTCGTGGTTCGTGCAGGTCGCCGAACCGCCGTTCCCGTCGTACCGCTTCGACGGACCAGAGCTGTCGACCGACCCGCGCGTGAGCGTGAAGATCGAGGACCGCTACTTCGACGACACCGACGCCGCGGTCGTGTTCCAGCGGCGCGACACCGCGACGGGTGAGACGCGCTTCGTGTACCACGGCAACGACGGGACGGCGATGCCGTGGAACGACACCGCGCAGCTCGACTACCTCAACGCCGAGGTGCGCGAGGCGGTGATCCAGACGATCCTGGCCGTGGCGCGGCGCTTCCCGATCATCCGCTTCGACGCCGCGATGACGCTCGCCCGCAAGCACGTTCGCCGCTTGTGGTACCCCGAGCCCGGCCACGGTGGGGCGATTCCGTCGCGCGCGCGCTACGGGGCGCTCGACGACGACGCGTTCGACGCCGCCATGCCGCACGAGTTCTGGCGCGAGGTCGTCGACCGAGTCGCCCACGAGGCGCCCGACACCCTGCTGCTGGCCGAGGCGTTCTGGATGATGGAGGGGTTCTTCGTCCGGACGCTGGGGATGCACCGGGTGTACAACAGCGCGTTCATGCACATGACCAAGAACGAGGACGGTCGTGGCTACCGCGACCTGATGAAAGAGACGCTGGTCTTCGACCCGCAGATCATGAAGCGCTTCGTCAACTTCATGAACAACCCGGACGAGGAGTCGGCGCGCGTCCAGTTCGGCGACGGCGACAAGTACTTCGCGGTCGCCACCCTCCTCGCGACGTTGCCCGGCCTCCCCATGATCGGCCACGGCCAGTTCGAGGGCTACCGCGAGAAGTACGGCATGGAGTTCCGGGCAGCACGGACCGACGAGTCTCCCGACGAGCGCCTGCTGGCCAGGCACGATCGCGAGCTGGTGCCACTGCTGCACCGGCGTGCGCAGTTCGCCGAGGTCGAGCGCTTCAGGCTGTTCGATGTCACGGCCGCCGACGGCGGCGTGCTCGAGGACGTCTACGCGTTCAGCAACCATGCGATGGGTTCGGGCAGCCTGGTGCTCGTGAACCTGCGCTTCCAACGCTCGGAGGGGGGCTTGCAGCGCTCGGTGGCGTTCCAGACCGGCGCTGGCGGCGAGCGGCGCGAGGACCTGGCCAGCGCGATGGGGATCCGTGGCGGTGGCGACCGGTTCGTGGTGATGTTCGAGCAGGTCGCTGGCCTGGCGTACCTCCACCGCTCCGACGACGTGGTCCGCAGCGGCTTGTGGATCGCGCTCGACGGGTACGAGCGCCGTGTCTACGTCGACGTCCACGAGCGCGTCGACGTCGATGGACGGCTGTCGCGCCTGCACGCTCGACTCGCCGGTGGTGGCACGCCGTCGCTCGACGAGGCGCTCGAGGAGCTCCGCCTCGAGGGCGTCCACGACGCCTTCGACACGCTGTTGCGGACGCCGCCGCACGCTGCCCGCGAGCTCACCGAGGCATGGGGGCGCTTCCTGCGCGAGGGTCCGGTCAGCGCTGGCGCCGTCGCGCTCGAACCGCTCAGCCCCGGCGCGGTGCGGCGCCTGGAGCAGGCGTCGGTCGGCGGCACGAACGTGGTGGCATGGGCGCTGCACCTGGCGCTCCACGCGGCGTGGCCCCTCGAGACGTGGCGTTCGCTGCGCCTAGGCCGCGTCGTGTCTCGGCACGTGGCGGTCACCTCCGGCGCGAGCGTGCCGTCGGCGCTCGGAGAAGTCGTCCTGTCCGGCTGGATGCCGGCCTTCGACGGTTGGCGCAGCGCCGGCGTGACGCCCGACCCGGCGCGCTGGTTGGAGACCTCGCTCGGCACGTCGGCGGCCATCGACGTGCTCGGCGTGAACGACTTCGAAGGGGTGCGGTGGTTCAACCGCGAGGGGGTCATCACGCTCATCGACGTCACGCACGCGCTGATGCGCCTGCAGCGCCCTGGTGCCGGACCCGCCAACGCCGCGTTGGCCTGGCGGCGTGCAGCGCTGCGTACGCTCGAGGCGAGCGGTTATCGGGTCGACATGCTGCAGCGGCAGCGCAAGGACACGCCCCGCACGCCCGAGCGCGACGCCTCGCGGCGTTCTCGGGGGCGCGCAGCACGCAGCGATGCTCGACCCGTGGTGGGCTCGGACGAGGGCAGCGGTAAGCGGCAGCGCACGGACGGGTCGGCCGAGCCGTCGGTCAAGAAGGCGCCTGGCCGGCGCGCGCGCCGATCCGGTAAGCGCTCCAGTGGGTGAGAGCGAGCGCCAGGGCATCGCTGACGTGGTGGTTGGGGAGCGCGCTGCTCAACCCGAGGAGGGCGCGGACCATGTACGCGACCTGCGCCTTGTCGGCGCGCCCCGTGCCGACGAGCGCCTGTTTCACCTGGAGCGGGCCGTAGCTCGAGACGCTCACACCGGCGTGGTGGGCCGCGAGGCGCACCGCGCCGAGCGCCTGCCCGACCTTCATGGCCGCGTCGCGTTGGCGATGGAAGAACTGACCTTCGACGACGAGGGCGTCGATCGCGTTGGTCTTCAGCGACGCTAGAACGGCGTCGTAGAGGATCGCGAGGCGGGCGCCATCGTCGTCGCGCGAGCGTGTCGTCACGATCTCGGCGGCGATGAGCGTCGCCGTACTGCCCTCGGCCTGGATCGCACCCAGGCCGAGGTTGGCGAGCCCTGGATCGACGCCCAGGATGCGCATGCTCAGTACTCGGCCAGGTACTGGTCGAGTTCCCAGTCGTGGACCGTGATGCGGTAGCTGTCGAACTCCGCGGTCTTGGCGTCGTCGAAGTGCTCGTAGACGTGCTGTCCGAGCGCCTCGCGCACGACCCGATCCTTGCGCAACGTGCCGAGCGCCTCGCGCAGGGTGTAGGGGAGTTCCTTGATCTTGTGCTTACGGCGGTCGCGCACGCTCATCTCGTAGATGTTGCGAGCGATGGCGGGGGGCGGGGTCAAGTTGCGCTCGATGCCGTCGATGCCGGCAGCCATGATCGCGGCGAGCGCAAGGTACGGGTTGCACGACGGATCGGGCATGCGCAGCTCGCAGCGCGTGCCGATGCCGCGGCGTGCCGGGATGCGGATCATGGCGCTGCGGTTGCTCGCCGACCAGGCGATGTTGGTGGGCGCCTCGTATCCGGGGGTGAGGCGCTTGTAGCTGTTCACGAGCGGGTTCGTGAGCGCCACGAGGCCTGGGGCGTGCTCGAGGAGCCCGGCGATCCAGTTCTTGGCCGTGTGCGAGAGCTGGTGCTCTGCGCGCTCGTCGAAGAACGTGTTCTGCCCATCCTTGAAGAGCGAGAGATGGATGTGCATCCCCGAGCCGTTGATGCCGGCGACCGGCTTCGGCATGAACGTCGCGTGCAAACCATGCATCAGCGCGATGCGCTTGACCACCAGGCGGAAGGTCGCGATGTTGTCCGCCGTCGTCAGTGCATCGGCGTACTTGAAGTCGATCTCGTGCTGGCCGGGGGCCACCTCGTGGTGAGCGGCCTCGATCTCGAAGCCCATGTCCACCAGGGCGTTCACCATGTCGCGGCGAGCATCTTCACCGCGATCGACGGGGGCCAGGTCGAAGTAGCCGGCGGCGTCGTTCGTGACGGTCGTGGGCCGGCCGTCGTCGCCGCGGGCGAACAGGAAGAACTCGGGCTCGGGGCCGGCGCTCATGTCGTCGAAGCCCAGGGCGCGCAGCCGTGCGATCTGGCGCTTGAGGACGAAGCGCGGGTCACCCTCGAACGGGCTGCCGTCGGGCAACGAGATGTCGCAGATGAGGCGCGCGACCTTGCCGCGGGCGTCACCCTCGATGATGGACGGGAACACCAGGAAGGTGTCGAAGTCGGGCTTGAGGAGCATGTCCGACTCTTCGATCCGGGCGAAGCCCTGAACCGACGAGCCGTCGAACATCAGTTCGCCTTCGAGCGCCTTGTCGAACTGCGAGGCGGGAACCTCGACGTTCTTGTTGAGGCCCATGATGTCGCTGAACTGGAGCCGTAGGAAACGGACGTTCTGCTCATCGAGGCGGGCACGGATGTCGTCGCGGGAGAGGGCCATTCGTCCTCCGAGAGGCACGACCCGTTGCACGAGGCGTGCCAAGTATTTGGGCCAGTCGTGCACGATTCGCTGCACGTTCTGTCGCCGTGAGCGATCATGACCCGCCGCGCGGGCCCTGTCAAACGGCGAGGTGCGCACGAACGCTGGCACGATGTGCCTGATCCGCCGGCGCGGAGCCGTCCCTCGGCACGGCTGCGGCTTCGCGCGTCGCGGCGGCCCAGCGATGGAAGCGCTGTGGCCCGGCGCACCCAGCGCGCACGTGCAAGTAAATGAAGGCTGGCTCAGGTTCATGCGTTGACGAGGCCCATGGGCGCCTGTAAGATGCCCGCACCCCGCCAAGCGGAACCCACCTGGAGGAATGCCAATGAGGAAGTTCACGCTCTCGTTCGTCGCCGTCGTGATGGGCCTGGCGCTCTTCGCCGGCTCCGCCACGGCGCAGCCAACGTCCATCGGGGTCAACCTCGAGCTCTCCGGACGCTTCGCCGTCATCGGCACGTCGACGCTGCAGGGGATCGAGGCCGCACTGGCCCAGATGCCCGATGCGTCGAGCTTCACGCTCTCCATCTGCGACAACGCGACCACGGTCGAGGGCTCGGTGGCCTGCGCCAACCGCTTCGTCGACGAGGGCGTCGTCGCCGTGCTCGGCCCCATCTCGACGAGCATGGCCATCCCGGCCGCTGAGGTGCTCCAAGCCGCAGGGATCATCAAGCTCTCGACGAGCTCGACCAACCCGGCCACCACCCAGATCGGCGAGTACGTGTTCCGCATGGCCTACACCGACGACTTCCAGGGCCGCGTCGCGGCTCGCTACGCGTACAACGACCTCTCCGCTCAGAGCGCGATCGTCTTCCGCCAGCAGGACGACGACTACAGCTTCGGCCTCGCGGGCTTCTTCGTCGAGGAGTTCCAGGCCCTCGGCGGCGCGACGATCGTCGTCGATTACGTGTCCAACACCGTCGACTTCTCGGCGCAGATCAACGACATCCTGGGCGAGCCCGCCGACGTGATCTACTACTCGGGGTTCTGCGCCGAAGGCGCCACCCTCATGCCCGCGCTCCGGGCCGCCGGCTTCAGCCAACAGATCCTGGGCGCCGACGCCTCCGACGACTCGCAGTGCCCGGTCGGTGGTGGGGCGGCGTTCGACGGCTACATCTTCACCGGCTTCGGTGGGCCCGAGGTCCTCAGCGATGCGGCAGCGGCCCGTGCGATCGAGTTCCGTACGTTCTTCAACGTGCAGAACCCCGACGCGACGGACTTCAACGGCTTCACGCTGGCCGGTGCCGACAGCATGAACGTCATCGCCGAGGCGGTGCGCACGGCCGCCGGCTCCAGCGCCGCCGAGGTGCGCGACGCGCTGCAGGCCATCGATGGTTATGCAGGCGTGTCCGGCGAGATCACCTACGCCGGCACCGACGGCACCCCCGCCGACCGGACCATCGGCTTCTTCCAGTACCTCGTCCCGGCGCCCGACGGCTCGGAGTGGACGGCCGTCCCGCAGTTCGGTCTCAGCACCGCCGAGTAACCACTCGCTCGACGCGGGGTGCTTCGAGCCCATCCCGATGGCTCGAGGCGACGTGAGGGCGGGAGCGATCCCGCCCTCACGGCTGTGCACCCCGAGCGGGGCCGTGACCCGCGCTGCGGCGCCCAGGACGCGGCCGCCGCAGGTCGTATTAGAATGCGCCAGGTTGCACAAACACCACACCCGTTCCGCGCTCGCAGCGCCTTGCGCCCCGGCCCACGAGGGTGCCGGCGTGGAGGAATGAGGCACGGCTCTTGACCCTGCTCCGATCGACCAGGAACCCGATGTGGCGCCGCTTCCTGCCGCTGCTCGTCATCCTCGGCATCGTCGCGCTCGTGGTGTGGCGCATGCTCTATCTCGGCAGCGTCGGCGAACGCTTCAACGCCGGCTTCTTCCTTCGTGCGTTCATCGATTCCGTCAAGCTCGGCAGCCTCTATGCCTTGATCGCGCTCGGCTACACCATGGTGTACGGCATCATCCGCCTCATCAACTTCGCCCACGGCGAGGTGTTCATGGTGGGTGCCTTCACGACGTATTTCCTGTTCACGATCACGCCCTATGCGCTCCCGGCGGCCATCGTCATGGCGATCATCCTCACCTTCGGCCTGATGCGCGTGGTCGAACTGTTCCGCGGCAGCATGCGCGATCCGCTCGTGCTGGGGGTCGGCGCGATCGGCGTCGTGGTCCTGACCGTCGCCCTCTCGGCGTTCACGTGGCCGTTCTGGGCGGCCATCGTCGGGTCGATGCTGGCAACCGGCGTGCTGGGATTGTCGATCGACCGGGTGGCGTACGTGCCGCTCCGCAGTGCGCCGCGCAACTCGCTGCTCATCACCGCCATCGCCGTGTCGTTCTTCCTCCAGAACCTCGGCCTCTTGGCCTTCACGAACCGGCAGACGCCGTTCCGGCCCGACACACCGCTCACAAACCCCCTCGCGATCGACGTCGGTGGCACGCCGGTCATGACGAACTGGCTGCTCGTGGCGATCCCCGTCGTCACCCTCGCGCTCGTGATCGCGCTGACCAGCTTCGTGACGCGGACGCGTCTCGGGAAGGCCATGCGGGCGTCGGCCCAAGACGCCGAAGTCGCGCAGATGATGGGCGTATCGGTCAACAAGGTCATCGCCACGACGTTCCTGTTGGGATCGATGCTCGCCGCCGCCGGTGGCGCCATGTGGGGCCTCAACTTCGGGAGCCTCAACCAGCCGGCCATCATGGGCATCCTGCCGGGCATCAAGGCCTTCGCCGCGGCTGTGATCGGTGGGATCGGCAGTCTGCCCGGTGCCGTCATCGGCGCCATGATCATCGGCTTCTCCGAGAACTTCCTGACGGCGCTGTTCCCGCGGACGCCGACGTTCCTCGGGATCACGGAGTTCAAGGACACCTTCGCGTTCGTCCTGCTCATCCTGGTGTTGCTCATCCGGCCGAGCGGCATCGTGGGTGAAGACCTGTCGGAGAAGGTCTGATGGCCAGGATCGTCACGCCCACGGCCTTCGACGCGATCGACCCGAAGAAACGCGTACGCAACGTCGCCCTGACGCTCCTCGCGGTCGGGGTCGGCGTGTTCGTGTTGTACCTGCTCGAGGGCGTTGGCAGCAGCAAGTTGGTCCAAGCGCTGGCGCTGTTCGCGATCTGGGGCGTCGCCACGGTCAGCCTCAACCTCATCAACGGCACGCTCGGCATCCTCTCGCTCGGCCATCACGGCTTCATGCTGATCGGCGGATACACGACCGGATTGCTCATGCTCGACGAGGCGGCGCGCCAACGCATCCTGACGTCGGCGCGCTCGACGATGACCGAGGAGACCCTGGCGCTGTCGGTGTCGAACCTGCTGCGCGGCGTCGGCCTCGAGGCGTTGACGACGCCCGAGACGCTCTGGGTGCGCTTCCTGATCGCCATCTTCCTGGGTGGGCTGCTCGCCGCGTTCGCAGGGCTGCTCGTCGGCACGCCGAGCCTGCGCCTGCGCGGCGACTACCTCGCGATCGTCACCTTCGGCTTCGGCGAGATCATCCGCCTGACGGCCTCGACACGCCTCTTCTCCGCCTACACCAACGGCGCGCTCGGCTTCCCGGGCGTCACCAGCGAGTTCGGCAAGAGCATCTGGTGGACCTTCGGGGTGCTCGCCTTCACGGTGTTCGTGATCAGCAAGCTCAAGTACTCGTCGTACGGTCGCGCGATGCAGGCCATCCGCGAAGACGAGATCGCTGCCCAGGCGATGGGGGTGAACGTCGCGTACCACAAGGTCCTGGGCTTCGTGATCTCGGCGTTCTTCGCGGGGGTCGCCGGTGGTCTGTGGGTCTCGTGGCTCGGCGGCGTCCGGCTCGACTTCTTCCTCTTCCAACTGACCTTCTTCTTCCTGGTCGCCATCTCCGCAGGCGGCACGGGTTCCATCACCGGCGTGCTGCTCGGCACCGCGGTCGTCGTCTTCGTCCGCCAGTACGGCGACCCGCTGGAGGAGAGCTACTCGATCCAGACGTGGCTCTACATCGCGTCAGCGACGCTGGCGCTCGCCGCAGCCGGCGCCGTGCTCTTCCGGACGCTGAGGCGCTTGCGACCGCGGCTCCACTGGGGCTCGTGGGTGCTGATCGGCGCGGCGGCCGTCGCAGCGCTGGTGGCGGCGGTCGATCCGGCCGTGATCGAGGGGACGTTCCGCGGTTTCGGCATGCGCGCGATCTTCCTGTCGGTGCTGCTGATCGTGATCATGGTGTTCCGCCCCGACGGCATGCTCGGTCGCACCGAGTTCTCCTGGTCGTGGTTCCTGCGCGAGCAACGCACCGGACCCACCGATGAGGAGCGGACGCAGGACGCCTGGCTCTCGAACCCCGCGTTCGGCAGCCCGGCCGGACGCGCGGCCGCGCGCGAGCAGGAACTGGCTGAGGACGACACTGATGCGCCCGCGGGCGGCGACGACGAAGGGGGGCGCTGACCATGGCCATGCTCGAGGTCGAAGGCCTCCGCAAGTCGTTCGGCGGGTTGACGGCGACCAACGACGTCGGCTTCCACGTCGACCGAGGCGAGATCGTCTCGATCATCGGTCCGAACGGCGCAGGCAAGAGCACGGTCTTCAACCTGATCACGGGCGTGTACCGGCCCGACGCGGGCGACGTGCGCTTCGAGGGGACGTCGATCGTCGGCAAGAGCACCAACCAGGTGGTCGACCTGGGGATCGCACGCACCTTCCAGAACCTCCGCCTCTTCACGAACCTGACGGTGCTCGAGAACGTGTTGATCAGCCAGCATCACCGCCTGCGCTCGAACTGGCTGTCGGCGGTGTTCCGCACGCCTTCGTACCGGCGCCAGGAGCGCGCGATGCGCGAGGTGGCGACCGAGAAGCTGGGGTTCTTCGGGCCGCGGCTCCAGAGCTTCAGGCTGCACCAGCCGGTGTACGTCCTCTCGTACGCCAACCGACGCCGCACCGAGATGGCGCGAGCGATGGCGACCGGCGCCAAGCTGTTGCTGCTCGACGAGCCGAGCGCCGGCATGAACCCGAAGGAGACCAGCGAGATCACCCAGATCATCCGACGCATGCGCGACGAGGGCGGCTACACGATCGTGGTCGTCGAACACAAGATGAACCTGGTGGGCGAGATCAGCGACCGCGTGATCGTGCTCGACTACGGCCAGAAGATCGCCGAAGGCACGTACCGCGACGTCGTGAACGACCCGAAGGTGATCGAGGCGTACCTCGGCAAGAAGGCCGGCGACGACAAGCGTGAGGAGCTCGCCGATGGCTGAGCGCGAGAAGCTGCTGGAGCTGCGCAAGGTGGGCGCCCACTACGGCCCCATCAAGGTGCTGCACGACATCGACATGGTGATCTACCCCGGCGAGATGGTGTGCCTCCTGGGCGGCAACGCGTCGGGCAAGTCGACGACGCTCAAGACGATCCTCGGCCTCGTCCCCGTATCCGAGGGCGAGATGACCTTCAGGGGTGAGCGCGCCGACACGCTGACGACCGCCGAGCGCATCCAGCGCGGGATGGCCGTCGTGCCCGAGAACCGTCGCATCTTCCCGAGGATGACCGTTCTGGAGAACCTCGAGATGGGTGCGTACCTCCGCAACGACCGCAAGGCGATCGCCGAGGACCTCGAGTACGTGTTCGACCTGTTCCCGCGGCTGAAGGAGCGGCTCGAGCAGAAGGGTGGCACGATGTCGGGCGGCGAGCAGCAGATGCTGGCCATGGGACGCGCGCTCATGAGCCGCCCGAAGCTCATCTTGATGGACGAGCCGTCGATGGGTCTGGCGCCGCTCTTCGTGGAGCGCATCTTCGAGATCATCAAACAGGTCAACGATCGCGGCATCTCGGTGTTCGTGGTCGAGCAGAACGCCAACGTGGCCCTCGGCATCGCCGATCGGGGCTACGTGCTGCAGACCGGTGAGGTGGTCCTGTCCGGCCCGGCCAAGGAGCTGCTCAACAACGAGGCGATGAAGCGCGCGTACCTCGGCGAGGTCTAGCGGGGCCGAACGAGTCCGGCGGACCCGGCAGGCCGGCCTCGCACTGCCTGGGAGCGGCCGCTGGATGCTCCTATGGATTGTCAAGCCGCCAGCGCGATGGGTGCGCTGACGGGCGTGTCGGAGTGGTGGGATCGTGCGGTGAGGACCTTGTAGACCTCGCGGGCGACGTAGCGTTTGAGGCAGCGCATGATGTCCTTCTTCGAGAGGCCTTGCTGGGTACGGCGCTCGACGTAGGCGCGCGTGCGTTGGTCCCAACGCATGCGGCACAGAACGATGGTGTGCAGGGCGTGGTTGGCGGCGCGATCACCACCGCGGTTGAGCCGGTGCCGGTCCTTCCTGCCGCTTGAGGCGGGGATCGGCGCGACACCGCAGAGGTGCGCGAAGGCGGCTTCGGAGCGCAGCCGGTCAGGGTTATCGCCGGTGGTGGCGAGCAGCTGGCCCGCGACGTCTGGACCCACGCCCTTCAGGGCGAGCAGTTCGGGTGCCGCGTGCGCCGTGAGGCTCGCGAGCGCCGTGTTCAATTCCTCGATCTCGTCGCTGAGGGCCCGGATGCGCCGGCCGAGGTGGCGCAGCGCGGCCTTCGTGGCGCCAACCGTGTCGCTCAGGTCGACGGGTCGGAGCTTGGCGCAGGCGCGAGCCAGGGCGAGCCACGAGCGGTCGCGCAAGGCCGCGCGTACGGACTCAGGAGCCGTGATGAGGAGCTGACGCACCTGGTTGATCGCTTGGGTGCGGGCCTTCACCGCGGAGCGGAGCGGGACCCGTAGGGCGCGGATCGCTTCGACGATGCCGTCGCGCGATTTCGGGGCTCCGGTCGCGCGTCCAGACGCCACGGCCTCGGCGGCGGCGTAGGCGTCGATCGGGTCGGACTTGCCTCGCAGCCGCCGTGTCTTCCGGTCTGGCCGGTCGACTTCGACGACCGTGAGGCCGGAGCGGGTCAGGGTGCGGGCGAGCTCCGCGCCGTAGGCGCCGGTGCCCTCGACACCGACGGCGGTGACGGTGCCGTACGAACGCAGCCAGCTCCCCAGGCTCCGGTAGCCAGCAGCCGTGGCTGGGAACTCACGGTCCGCGAGGTGGCGGCCGAGCGCATCGATCACGGCGGCGTGGTGCGCGTCGCCGTGCGTGTCGACGCCACCGATGACGTGCGTGCTGTGGTCGGGCATGATGGTCATGGCTGTCCCCCTCCGCGCTGGTGCGGGATGGCACGCGCCGGCCGGGCGGGCGGACAAGACAGTGATGGGGCTTCTCGACCAAGCTCCTATGAAGTCACGACGTCCGTCCGGTCGCATGCGCGATGGTCCTTCGGGAAGAGCCGACACATCCACTAGAGGACAGCCGAAGCGTCGGTCAGTCGGTGAGCCAGGCCCGCCCGAAGTACCACCACACCCATCATCACTGTCAGTCGTCGTCCTGCGTCGGGATCGGCACCGTGATGCCTGGGTCTTCGTCAGG
>REEJ01000129.1 GCA_007695125.1 Trueperaceae bacterium
TCCTTGGCGATGACGAGGTAGAGCATCGCGGCCTCGATTCTCGCAGCCTCGTGGTGCGCGGCAGCGGCCTCCAGTGTCGCTCCAACGGCGACCGGAGACAAGCCCCGGTGAACTTGATACGACTAGACTCACATCTGTTGACAGTGCAGGAAGGTACTGCTACACTCGCTTCTGGTGCAGAAGGTGCGCACGACCGTGTCAGGTCGCTTGCGCGCCCGTGACCCATCCTACCCGCATGGCCGGTACGGACCGTCCGGCGCGGAACCACGAAGGAGCTCCACCATGGCCAAGGCCGTCGGCATCGATCTCGGAACCACCAACAGCGTCATCAGCGTCATGGAGGGGGGCGAGAGCGTCGTCCTCGTCAACTCCGAAGGCAACCGCACCACCCCGTCGGTGGTCGGCTTCAAGGACGACCAACGCCTCGTCGGCCAAGTCGCCAAGCGCCAAGCCGTCCTCAACCCGAAGGGCACGATCTTCGAGGCCAAGCGCTTCATCGGGCGCACCTGGGACGAGATCCAGCACGAGGCGGAGCGCGCGCCCTACGAGGTCGTGAAGGGCGACGATGGCGGCGTTCGTTTCGTCGTCGCGGGTGAGCAGCACACGCCCGAGGCGATCTCGGCGATGGTCCTGCGCAAGCTCGTGAGTGACGCCAGCGAACAGCTCGGCCAGAAGATCACCAAGGCCGTCATCACGGTGCCCGCCTACTTCAACAACGCCCAACGCGAGGCCACCCAGAACGCCGGCAAGATCGCTGGCCTCGAGGTCCTGCGCATCGTCAACGAGCCGACGGCCGCCGCGCTCGCGTACGGCCTCGACAAGAAGGGGAGCGAGACCGTCCTCGTCTTCGACCTCGGTGGCGGCACCTTCGACGTCTCGATCCTCGAGGTCGGCGACGGCGTGTTCGAGGTGCGCAGCACCTCCGGCGACACGCACCTGGGTGGCTCGGACTTCGACTACGCCATCGTCAACTGGCTCGCCGACGAGTTCAAGGCGGAGTACAACGTCGACCTGCGCAAAGACAAGCAGGCCCTGCAGCGCCTGATCGAAGCCTCCGAGAAGGCCAAGATCGAGCTCTCCGGCCTGCCCGAGACGACCATCAGCCTGCCGTTCATCGCCATGGACCCAGCCTCCAACGCGCCGCTCTACCTCGAGAAGAAGCTCTCTCGGTCGAAGTTCGAAGACCTGATCGGATCGCTGCTCGGGCGCATCCGCGGCCCTGTCGAGCAGGCGCTCAAGGACGCCAAGCTGAGCAAGGACAAGATCGACGAGATCATCCTGGTCGGCGGCAGCACGCGCGTGCCGGCCGTGAAGAAGCTCGTCAAGGAGCTGTTGGGCAAGGAGCCGAACCAGACCGTCAACCCCGACGAGGTGGTCGCGCTCGGCGCCGCGATCCAGGCCGGCGTGCTCACCGGCGAGGTCGACGACATCGTGCTGCTCGACGTCACCCCGCTCTCCCTCGGGGTCGAGACCAAGGGCGGCGTGTTCACCAAGCTGATCGAACGCAACACCACCGTGCCCGTGCGCAAGACCGAGACCTTCACCACCGCCGACCACAACCAGACCGGCGTCGAGGTCCACGTGCTCCAAGGCGAGCGCAGCATGGCCGGTGACAACAAGTCGCTCGGTCGGTTCAAGCTCGAGAACCTCCCCCCGATGCCCGCCGGGGCGCCCCAGATCGAGATCACCTACGACATCGACGCCAACGGGGTGTTGAACGTCTCCGCCAAGGAGAAGTCGACCGGCAAGGCGGCCTCCATCACGATCCAGAACACCACCACCTTGGCCGACGACGAGGTCGACACGATGGTCAAGGACGCCGAGCGCCACGCCGAGGAGGACCGCGTGCGGCGCGAGGGGGCGGAGGCCCGCAACCAGCTCGACTCGCTCCGCCTGCAGGCCCAGAAGGCGGTCGACGAGGCCGAAGGCGCCGGCGACGAGCAGAAGCAGCCGCTCCAGGCCGCCATGGACGACGCCAAGACCGCGCTCGACGGCAACGCGCCCAAGGACGAACTCGAGTCCAAGGGACAGGCGCTCGCGGCCGCCCTCCAGGCGTTCATGCAGGCGACGGCCCCGCAGGCCGCCGACGGCCCGGCCGACGCTGAGCCGACCACGGAGGCCTCCGCAGCCGATGGCGATGACGACGTCATCGACGCAGACTTCAAGCCCAGCGGGACGTGAGTGCGATGCCAGACGACGAGCGACGCGACGATCACCAGGCCGAGCCGCACGACGGCGAGGAGCCGACGCGTGTGGCCGACGATCTCGCCGAGGTCGACATCTTGCGCTCCGAGCTGAGCGCCGCCAGCGAGCGCCTCACGGCGCTCGAGGCCGAGCACCAGGCCTGCCTCGACAAGATGCTGCGAGCCCGCGCCGACCTCGAGAACACGCGCCGCCGCCACGCACAGGAGGTCGAGCGCGCCCGTGAGGCCGGTGTGGACGCCGCGCTCCTGCCCGTGCTCGGCGTGTTCGACGACCTCGGCCGCGCGCTGCAGGCGGCCGAGACGGGCGATCCGAGCAGCATCCTGCCCGGCGTGCGCAGCGTTCGCGAGTCGCTCGAGCGCTCGCTCGAAGGCATCGGCGTGCAGCGCGTCGGCGACGTCGGTGACACGTTCGATCCCGATCGCCACGAGGCGCTCGCGGTCGTCCCGGCCGGCGCTGGTCGCGAGCCCGGTGCGATCGCCGAGGTCTTCGAGGCCGGCTTCGTCCGCGGCGAGCGCCTGGTGCGCCCGGCGCGTGTCGTCGTGGTCCAGCAAGACTGAGGACGACGGGAGCAGACCGTGGCGAGCTACAAGGACTACTACAAGATCCTGGAGGTGCAGCGCGACGCCAGCGAGCGTGACGTGCGCAAGGCCTTCCGGACGCTCGCCGCGAAGCACCACCCCGACCGCAACCCTGGCGACGCCGGCGCCGAGGACCGCTTCAAGGAGATCAACGAGGCCTACACGGTGCTCAGCGATCCGGAGAAGCGGCGCTTCTACGACCAGTACGGCAGTGCGTCCGGCCCCCAGCCGTTCCAGCCGGGTGGGTTCCAAGGCGGCTTCCCAGGGGGCGTCGACCCGAGCGACGACGACGACTTCAGCGACTTCTTCCGCAGCCTGTTCGGTGGCGGTTTCGGTACCGTCGGCGGTGGCGGCCGGACGGTGCGGTTCACGACGCACGGCGGCCAGGCCGCGGCGCCGAGACCGCCTCGTCGCGTGGAGGCGACGCTCGAGATGGGGCTCGCCGAGGCCTTCACTGGCGGCGTGCGGACCCTACGCATCGGCGAGGCCTCGCTCGACGTGACGGTGCCGCCAGGTGTGCGCGACGGAGCGCGTCTGCGCCTGCGCGACCAGGCGCCCGGTGGGGGCGACCTCGTGCTGGTGGTGCGGCATCGGCCCGACCCTCGCTTCCGGCTCGAGGGCGACGACCTGCACGTGCGCGTCGACGTCGCCGATCACGTCGCGGTGCTCGGTGGGCAGGTACGCGT
>REEJ01000192.1 GCA_007695125.1 Trueperaceae bacterium
GCGCTGCGGTTGCCCGACGACCGCGGCTACGAGAGCTGGCAGGCCATGCTCGAGGGTGAGCTGGCCCTGCCCGAGGACGAGCGCATCGAGCTGGTCTCGATCGTCACGCCCAACCACGTCCACTACCCTGTCGCCAAGGCGTTCGCCGAGGCCGGCTTCCACGTGGTCTCCGACAAGCCGCTGGTGCACACCAGCGAGCAGGCGGCCGACCTCGAGCGCATCGTGCGCGAGCGCGGCATCGTGTTCGGCGTCACCTACAACTACACCGGCTACCCACTGGTGAAGGAGATGCGCCGCTTCGTGCGCGAGGGGCGCATCGGCGCGGTACGCAAGGTCGTCGTCGGCTACCACCAGGGCTGGCTCGCCACGAAGCTCGAGGACGAAGGCGCCAAGCAAGCCGAGTGGCGCACCGACCCCGAGCGCTCGGGCGCAGCCGGCGCCATCGGCGACATCGGCTCGCACGCCGAGAACCTCGTCGCCACCGTCACGGGCCTGGAGCTCGAGGCGATCTGCGCCGACCTCACCACCTTCGTCCCGGGTCGGCGCCTCGACGACGACGGCAACCTGCTGCTGCGCTTCCAGGGCGGCGCCAAGGGCGTCCTGATCGCGTCACAAGTCGAGATCGGCCACGAGAACGACCTGGTGCTGCAGGTGTACGGCGAGACCGGCTCGCTGCGCTGGCATCAGGAGAACCCGAACGAGTTGTGGTACGCGCCGCTCGACCAGCCGGTCCAGCTCCTGCGCCGCAGCAACCCCTACCTCGGGCCCGAGGCCGCCGCGGTCACGCGCATCCCCGCCGGGCACCCCGAGGGCTACCTCGAGGCGTTCGCGAACGTGTACGGCGAGATCGCGGCTGCCATCCACCGGCACGCCGCCGGGTCCGGCGCCGACGGCGATTACCCCACCGTCGCAGACGGCGCACGCGGTGTCCGCTTCATCGAGACCACCGTCGCGAGCGCCGCCAGCGACGCGAAGTGGACCCCCTTCCCCAGCGCGAGCGCGTGACGCGAGGAGACCGTATGGACCCCTACACCCCCACCCCGGCCGACCGCTTCACGTTCGGCCTCTGGACCGTGGGCAACCCCGGCCGCGACCCGTTCGGCGAGCCCACGCGCGCTCCGCGCGACCCGACCCACCTGGTCGCCAAGCTCGCGGAGCTCGGCGCGTACGGCGTCAACCTCCACGACCACGACCTGGTGCCCGACGGCACCAGCGCGGCCGAGCGCGACCGCATCGTGGCGACCTTCAAGCGCGCGCTCGCCGACCACGGGCTCGTGGTGCCGATGGCGACCACCAACTTGTTCACCGATCCGGTGTTCAAGGACGGCGCCTTCACGAGCGCCGACGCGAGGGTCCGCCACTACGCCATCGCCAAGACGATGCGGTCGATGGACCTCGGCGTCGAGCTCGGTGCCAAGACCTACGTCTTCTGGGGCGGCCGCGAAGGCGCCGAGGTCGACGCCGGTGGCAAGCTGATCGACGCCCTGTCGTGGTACCGCGACGCGCTCGACTACCTGTGCGACTACGCCGTCAGCCAGGGGTTTGAGCTGCGCTTCGCGCTCGAACCGAAACCGAACGAACCGCGTGGCCACGCCTTCCTCCCCACCGTGGGCAGCGCCCTGGGCTTCATCGCCACGCTGCAGCAGCCCGGCATGGTCGGCGTCAACCCCGAGTTCGCACACGAGACGATGGCCGGCCTGTCGTTCACGCACGCGATCGCGGCCGCGATCGACGCCGGCAAGCTGTTCCACGTCGACCTGAACGACCAGGTGATGGGGCGCTTCGACCAGGACCTGCGCTTCGGCGCCGAGAACCTCAAGACGGCGTTCTTCACCGTCATGCTGCTCGAGCGCCACTACGACGGTCCCCGCCACTTCGACGCGCACGCGCTGCGCACCGAGGACGAGGACGGCGTGTGGGCGTTCGCCGCGGGCTGCATGCGCACCTACAAGATCCTCGCCGCGAAGGCCGCGCGCTTCGACGCCGACCCGGAGATCCAGGCGGCGCTGGCCGCGTACCGGGCCGACGACCCCGAGCTCGCGTGGCCGCCGCGCTTCGCCAGCGAGCACGCCGAGGCCCTCAAGGCGCGCTCGTTCGATCTCCCGTCGCTGCGCTCGCGCGGGCCCGGCCTCGAACGGCTCGATCAGCTCACCGTCGAGCTGCTGCTGGGCGAGCGCTGATGGCCGATCTGGTGCTGGGCGTCGACCTCGGCACCTCGGGCGTGGGGGTGGTGGCGCAAGACGCGGCGGGACGCGTCGTCGCGCGCGCCGACCACCCCCTCGACCTGCAGACCCCGCGGCCCGGTTGGACGCAGCAGGACCCGGACGCCTGGCGGACGGCCGCCGAGGGCGCACTCGCCGAGGTCGCCGCTGCGGTGGGCGGCGACCGCGTCGCGGCGATCGCCCTGGCCGGGCAGATGCACGGCATGGTGGCGCGCGACGCCAGCGGGCGCGCGCTCCACCCTGCCCTGCTGTGGAACGACCAGCGCACCGCCGAGGAGGTCGACGAGATCACCCGCCGCGTCGGGCGCGAGCGCCTCGTCGCGCGCACCGGCAACCCGGCGATCACCGGGTTCCAGCTGCCCAAGGTGTTGTGGCTCCGTCGCCATGAGCCGCGGGCCTTCGCGGACGCGGCGCACATCATGCTGCCGAAGGACGACCTCGGCCTCCACCTGACGGGCGAAGCCGTCGCCGAACCGTGCGACGCCTCGGGCACCGGCGCCTACCACCTCGCCGACGGCGCCTGGGACACCGAGGTGTTGGCAGCGCTCGACCTCGATCCCGGTTTGTGGCCACGCCTGGTGGCGTCCGATGCGATCGTCGGCGGCCTGCGTGCCGCGGTCGCCGAGCGCACCGGCCTCCCCGTCGACACGCCGGTCATCGCCGGTGCGGGCGACAACGCGGCGGCGGCGACCGGCCTGGCGCTCGGTCGCGCGCACCCCGAGGTCGGCAGCGTCAGCCTCGGCACCAGCGGCGTGCTGCAGGTGCCGCTCGACACGCCGACGCCCGACCCCGCCGGCCGCGTCCACCTGTTCGCTCACGCGGACGGCGCGTACTTGCTGCTCGGCGTCACCCTCGCCGCCGCGGGCAGCCTGCGCTGGTACCGCGACACGTTCACACCGGGGCGGCCCTTCGACGACCTCGTGTCCGAAGCGGCCGCAGCGCCCGTCGGCGCGAACGGGGTGACCTTCAAGCCCTACCTCGCCGGTGAGCGCACGCCCCACCTGCGCGCCGACCTGCGCGGGGCCTTCCACGGGCTGTCGCTGGCGACGACCCACGCCGACATCGTGCGCGCCGTCCTGGAGGGCGTGGCGTGCTCGCTGCGCGATGCGCTCGACGTCATGACGCCGCTCACGCGCCCGGAGCGCCTGCTCGCCACGGGTGGCGGGGCGAGCAGCGACGCCTGGCTCACGATCCTGGCCGACACGCTGGGGCTGCCGCTCGG
>REEJ01000023.1 GCA_007695125.1 Trueperaceae bacterium
CGGCGCCGAGCGCCATCAAGGCGCCGTAGCCGCCCAGCGAGTACCCCGCCAGCGCCGCGCTCGAGGGGTCCCAGGCACCAGCCAGGTCGGGGTGGTCTCGGCCCCACGCGGCGGCGGCGTCGAGCACCGCTGCGATGTCGAGCGGACGATGGTATAGGGCGTCCAACGCCGGGCCCATGTCGCCGTGGGTGCTGCCGGTGTGGTCGGCGGCGAGCACCGCGTAGCCCTTGCTCGCCAGGTGCTCGCCGAGCCACGAGAGCAGGTAGCGCGAGCCTGGGTAACCGTGCGACACCACCACCAGCGGCGCGCGCGAGCGCAGGGCCGGGGCGTCGCGGTAGGCGCGCCCGACACGCTCGAAGCCGACGGGTGGGCGCTCCGGGTCCTCCAGGCCGCGCCCCAGATGGTCTCGGTACACGGCGAACACCCCCTCGGCCACGGTGGCCGGGTACCAGGCTTCGACCGTGAGCTCGCGCGGCCCTCGGCGCGGCTCGTTCGCGGCGAGCGTGGCCGGCACGTCGAGCGCGTCGTCGATGCGCCACGTCAGCGTCCGCACGCCGACGGGGTGCGGGCCGCGCGCGGCGAGTTCGGGCGCTCCGGGGGGCGTGTCGCCGGGGACGAGCCGATCGGGTCGCATCGCCTGCCAGCCTACGCTCGGCGCCGCCCGGTCGCGTCAGCGCGAGGCACGGTCGAGTCTGTCGCGGAAGCCGTCGGACAGGAACTGCAGCGACAGCGCCGCGGTGGCGAGCACCAGGCCCGGCCCCATCGCCGCCCACGGCTGGCGCGTCAGGTACGAGCGGGCGTCTTGCAGCACGTTGCCCCACGACGGCGTCGGCAGCGGCACGCCCAGGCCCAGGAACGACAGCGAGGCCTCGACCAGCAGGAAGGTCGCCGCGGTCGAGGCCGCCTGCACCGCCAGAGCGCCGAGGAAGTTCGGCAGCGCGTGGCGGAACAGCAGCCGCGCACGAGACGCCCCCAGCGCGGTGCCTGCCAGGACGTAGTCGCGCCGCAGCTCGGTTCGCGTGTACGCCCGAACCAGCCGGAAGAACAGCGGCGAACCCGCGACGCCGAGCGCCAACACCGTCTGCCACACGCCACCGCCGAGGATCGTCACCAGCAGCAGCACCAGCAGGAAGCCGGGGAACGCCAGCAGCGCGTCGAAGCCGCGCGTGAGCACGACATCGGTGAGTCCCCGCAGGCCTGCTGCGGCCAGACCCGTCGCCAAGCCGAGCACCACGGCCAGCGCGGTCGCGCCCAGCGTGATCGCGAGCGAGACGCGCCCGCCGGCGAGCGACCTGGCCAGCACGTCGCGCCCCAGGCCGTCGGTGCCCAGCCAATGCTCCGCCGACGGCGCGGCGTAGCGCACCAGGTAGTTGGGCCTGATCGGGTCGTGCGGCACGAGCAGCGGGCCGACCAGGGCCGAGGCGACGATGAGCGTCGCCAGCAGGGTCCCGATGCGGGCGCGGTTCATTCATACCTCAGGCGCGGGTCGCTGACGAGCTGCAGCAGGTCGGCGAGCCAGTTGACGAGGATGTACACCGTCACCGCGAGGATCGTCACGCCCTGCACCACGGGGTAGTCGCGGGCACCGATCGAGCCGAGCAGCGTGAGGCCCAGGCCGGGCAGGCCGAACACCTGCTCCACGACGATGGTGCCGGTGATGAGGCCGCCGAGCTCGAGCGCCAACAGCGGCAGCAGGCCGGGCAGGGCGTTTGCGGCCACGTGCCGCGTGACGCCCCGCGGGGCGACGCCCTTCGAGCGGGCCGTGCGCACGTACTCTGCCGCCATCGCCTCGAGCACGCGCGCACGCGTGAGGCGCGCGATCTGGGCGGCGCGTGGGATCGCGAGGGTCACGGCCGGCAGCGTCAGGTGCCACAGCCGCACGCCGATGTCGCCCTCCACCGGGTACCCGATCACCGGGAACGCGCCGAGCTGCACCGCGAAGAGCAGGATCAGGAGGAAGCCGAGCCAGAACTCGGGGAGCGCCAGGCCAACGGTGGTGAACCCGAGCGCCGTGCCGTCGGCGGCGCTGCCGCGCGTGCGACCCGCGAGCATGCCGAGGCCGATGCCCACGGCGAGCGACAGCGTGAACGCGAACGCCGCCAGCGAGAGCGTGACGGGCAGGCGGTCCATGATCACGCTCGTGACGGGCCGCCGCTCGCGGATCGACGAGCCCAGGTCGCCCCGCAGCAGCTGCCCCCAGTAGGCGCCGTACTGCGCGAGCAGCGGCCGATCGAGGCCCAAGTCGCGACGGATCGCCTCGACCTGCGCTTGCTCCGTGTCCAGACCACCGAGGATGGCCGCGGCGTCGCCCGGAAGCGCGCGCATGGCGACGAAGACCAGCGACAGCACCACGAACATGGTGATCGTGACGCTGACGGTCTGCGTGAGCGCGAAGCGGAACATGGGACGAGGGTCAGCCTACGACGCCCGGGGGCGCCCCGGGCCCGCGTGCCCGAGCCGCCCCCGCCACGTGCGCGCTGCGCGAGCCGGCGTCAGGGCAGTGTGACGTCGCGCAGGTCGAAGGTGTCGAGCAGAGGCGTGATCCAGAAGCCCTCGACGCCGCTGCTCCGGGCGAAGGTGGTGAACGGCGTACCGATGTAGATGAACGGCGCCTCGTCGTGCAGGCGGGCGAGCGCCTGGGCGTACAGCGAGCGGCGCATCTCCGGGTCGGTGATCACGCCGGCGCGGTCGATCCACGCGGCCACCTCGTCGTTGTCGTAGCCGCTGTAGGTGCGTTCGGGGTGGCCGTAGCCGTTCAGGCGCCCACTGGCGTCGAGCTTGCCCGTGTGGCCGATCACGGTGACGTCGAAGTCGCGCGGGCCGCCGAACACCTCGCCGAGCCACACGCCCCACTCGACCACGCGGATCTGGGCGGTGACGCCGACCTCGCTCAGGTAGTCCTGGATCATCTGCCCCGCCACGATGTGCGGCTCGAACGGCTGCGGCAGCGCCAGGTCGAGCGTCCAGCCCTGCGGTACGCCGGCGGCGCGCAGGAGCTCGCGGGCACGCTCCGGGTCGTACGGGTAGGGCTCGACGAAGTCCGGGAGCCAGGGGCTGCCGGCCTCCATGAAGGTGCCGATCGTGAACCCGCCGCCGTAGGCGACCTCCATGATCGTCTCGGCGTCGACGGCGTAGTTCAGCGCGCGGCGCACGCGCGCGTCGTCGAGGTAGGGCCGGCGGTTGTTGAGCGCCGACACGAGCGCGAGGCCCGACGGGCCCTGCTCCAGCACGAAGCGCGCGTCGGCCTCGATCGCAGGCCAGTCGACCGACGCGACGTCGATCGCGATGTGGAACTCGCCCGTCTGCAGGCCCTGCCACTGCACCGCGGCGTCGGCGACGAAGCGGATGACCACCTCGTCGACCGCCGGCGCGCCTTGGTAGTAGTCCGGGTTGGCCGCGAGCCGCACGAAGCTGTCGCGCACCCACTCGCGGAACACGAACGG
>REEJ01000130.1 GCA_007695125.1 Trueperaceae bacterium
GTGCGGTATGCGCAGGCGGTGGGTGCCTGGCGCTGGCCGCTCGCGCCGGCGCTGTTCCGCTGGGTGCAGGCGGGATGGTTGGTTGCGCTGGGCTTGCATGTGGTGGCGCTGCTGATCGCGCTGTGGCTGCCCGTGGGCGCATTGGTGTTGATGACGCTCAGCGGCGCCGCCGACGTGCTCATCACGCGCCTCGCCCCGCGCGGCTACAGCGCGTGGGGCTGAAGGATCGGGCGAAGTGTAGGCATCCAGCCGCCGAGCCATGCGCCCTCACCCCGACGGACCACGCTCCTCGGCCGGTGGCGGTCCTGTTCCGGCTCGCGGCGGCCGCTCTGCTCGGGTGGTTCGTGCCGGCGTCCTGGTTCCCGTGGCTGGTGGCGACCGGAGCCGTCCTCGCGATCGCGCTGCACGTCGTGACCGAGCCCGTCATCGCGCGCCTTGCACTGCGCAGGTACACCAACAGGGCCCGAGAACGCCTCACGCTCCTGCGCTACGCGAGCGGTGCCAGCGCCCGCAGCCAGCGCCCCACCGAACGGAACGGTAGCGGCCCGGCGTTCACCTGATCGACTGTCCCGACCAGGTCGATGTCGAGCGCCGGGCAGTGGAAGGCCCACGTACCGGTCGATCCGGTGTGACCCACGACCGCCGGCGGCCGACCGATCGGTGCGAGTACCCGCGGAAGCTCGAAGCGCATCAACCCGTGCGCGTACTCGATCGGCCACCCCGGCCGCCGTAACGCAGCGGCGTCGAAGCCCTGACCGAAACGCCGGAACGGCTGCGCCATGCGCTCGAACGTGGCGCGACCACCCTCGAACGCCCTCCCCTCGACGACGCCTCGCACCAACACCAACTGGTCGCTCAACGTGCTGAACATGCCGAAGGTGCTCTGCAGCGTCACGGGCGCCTCCATCGGCGTGTTCCCGGCCCAGAGCGTCGACGCGAGCGCCGTCCGCTCGGCCTGCGGATCGTCGCGCGACACCACCCAGGTGTCGCGCATGCCCAGCGGGTCGAACACGAGCGAGCGGTACACGTCGGCCACGCTGGTCCCCGTCACGGCCTCGAGGACGGCCTTCAGCAGCAGGTAGTTGGTGTCGGAGTACTGCGCCCGCGAGCGCGGGTCGCGCACGTCCTGCGGCGGAAAGTGGGGACGGAGCCGCTCGCGGACGCGCTCGAGCGCCTCCTCCAGCGTCCAACCGAGATCGCCCTGCGCGAGCGTCTCGTCGATCAGACTGCGCCCGCCCTTCGGCCTGTCCTCGAGGTAGTCCGCCAGCCCGGAGGTGTGCGACACGAGGTGCCGCAGCGTGAGCTCGTCGCTCCGGTCGACGCCGCGAAGCACGTGCAGCCCGTGCACCAGCGTCGGGTCGAGGTACTCGCCCACACGGCCGCCGAGGTCGAGCGCGCCGCGCTCCTCGAGGACGAACAGGGCGGTGGCCGTGACGAGCTTGTCGATGCTCGCGACGAAGTAGGGCGTGTCGGTGGTCAGCGCCGCCCCACCCGGCCTGGCGTCACCCCGAGCAGCGCGCCAGTCGAGCGCGCCAGCGCCGCTGCGCACTGCGAAGAGCGCGTGGTGGACGCCACTGTGGGCCGCAAGGCGAGCGAAGCAGGCCTCCAATGCGGCGCTGTGCGTTGGCCGGTCGGATCGGTCCGCGTCATGCACGTTCACGATGCCCTCCTGGTTCGGCCGCCCTCGCGGCGACCGGTCGTCACAACGTTACGCACGCCGCGAGTGAGCCGCCATCACCCGACAGGGTGAGCGCCCGAGCTCGCGGCGGGAGCCCCTCCTCGTGCGCGTGCCGGAGCGCGGGCACGAGCTGGGGCAGCGGTCGCCACACCGGCTCACCCGACGACTCACCCCGACGGACGGTGCGGGCTCACCCCACGCCCACCTAGCATCGCGGCGTGGATGGACACCGCCCGACGGTGCCCCACGCGAGAGGAGACGACCGATGCACCTGCACGACCTCCAGTTCACGGCGCAGTGCATGCACCAACGGGCGCTCGACGAGGCCCGCGCAGCGCGTGCCTCGAGCGTTGCACGCAGCGACCGCCACGAGGACCGGCGCCGCCCCCGACGACCCAGCTGGGTGCACCTGAGCGGCCTCCGCAGCTGGGAGCCTGGGTCGTGACGACGATCGACAACCACCGCACCCATCCGTTCGACCGCTGAGCGCGATGGGCACGTGCGCGACCATCGACTCCTACGCTCTGGCCCGTCGCATGGCCGCGGCAGCGCCTCCCCTCGTGGTCGCCGTCACCTCGCCGACCGAGCACCGCCGCGTACGCATCCCGGGCTCGCGCCTCCTCGGCGATCCGACCGCGTTCGCACGCGACGTGCCGCGCGACCGCACGATCGTCGTCAGCTGCCGGAGCCCGGGCGACCTCACGGCGTCGTGGGCGTGCCGGTTGCTCGTCGAGCACGGCTATCGTGACGTGAGCATCCACGTAGGCGGCCTCCGCGCCTGGATGAACGCCGGGCTACCCGTCGTCCGCGACCAGTGAGACGGGAATACTCCACCCACGAGGAGACACACGGATGAACGACCCACTGGCCGCCCTCCGCCAGGAGTACGACCGGCACGCCGGTCGCTCCATCGCCCTCCCCATCGCCGGCGCGATCGTCTGGACGGTGGTCGCGATCGCCGGCGCCGTCCTCGAACCGCGCCTCGCCACCTTCGTGCTGCTCTTCGGCACGGGCCTCGCCTTTCCCGTGGCGTTGGCGCTCGCGCGGCCGCTCGGTGAGCGCCTGATCGACAACCCGAGCCCGCTCGCCGGGCTGATGGGGCGCAGCGTGGTGATGGTCAACCTGCTCTGGGCCGTGCACCTCACGCTCGCCGTGCAGGACTGGGCGTACCTGCCGCTCACGCTCGGTATCGGTCTGGGACTGCACTGGGTGGTGTTCGGCTGGGTGATCGGGCATCCGGTCGGCCTGGTGCACGCCGCCCTCCGCACCGTCCTCGTCACGGCGGCGTGGTGGGTGTTCCCGGACGCTCGCGTGAGCGCCGTCGCGGCCGCCGTGGTGCTCACGTACGGCTACGCGCTCGCGGTCCTGGCGTCGCGCCAGCGGCCCGGTTGATCGGCCCCGCCCGGCACCGCCCCGCGCCTCGCGCCTCGAACCGAGACCGTGCCCGTCGGGTACCATGCCCGTTGACCGAGTCGATACCCGAAGGGCGTTGGGGCAGGCATGGCAGATCACGAGACGAGCGCAGCCGGGGGGCACGGGCGGTTCGAGACCCTTCCCCTCCTGGCGACCAAGCTGCGCGCTCCACGTGTGCGCTCGGACGCCGTGCCACGGCCTCGTCTCGAGCGCACGCTCGACGCCGGTAGAGACGGCATCCTCACGGTGGTCACGGCGCCACCGGGCTTCGGCAAGACGACCGTGGTGGCGCAATGGGTCGAGCGCGACCCGGCGCCCACCGTGTGGCTGACGTGCGACGCGGAGGACGACGACCCCCGGCGGTTCTTCGCGTACGTGCTCGGCGGAATCGACGCCCACCTCCCGGGCGTCGGCCGAGAGGCCGCCGACCGGCTGGCATCGCCGCATGAGGTGCCGCTCACGAGCGTCCTCACCGACCTCCTCAACGACCTGCACCGCTCAGAGCCCGTCGTGCTCGTGCTCGACGACTACCACGTGATCACGCACCCCGACGTGCACGCCGGCCTCGCCTTCGTGCTCGACCACGCACCGGACGGCCTGCACGTCGTGATCGTCAGCCGCAGCGAACCGCCGCTGCCCCGCTCGCGCCTGCGGGCCAGTGGCCTCTTGAACGAGCTCGGCCAGGCGGATCTTCGTGCCACCACCGAGGAGACGGACGCCTTCCTGCGCGAGGTCATGCGCCTCGACCTCGATGCCGACGCGGTCACGGCGCTCGAACGACGCACCGAGGGCTGGCTGGCTGGGCTGCAGTTCGCCGCACTCTCGCTGCGCGGCGAGTCCGATACGGCGCGCGTGATCGACGCCTTCCGGGGCGACCACCGCTTCGTCCTCGACTACCTCGCCGAAGAAGTCCTGCGCGGCCTCGACGACGACCTACAGCGGTTCCTCCTCGAGACGTGCGTGCTGGAGCGCCTGAGCGGCCCCGCGTGCGACGCCGTGACGGGGCGCGCCGGGGGCCAGGACCGCCTCGAGCGCCTCGAGCGCCACAACGTCTTCACCAGCGCGCTCGACGACCAGCGCACCTGGTTCCGGTACCACGCCCTCTTCGCCGACGCGCTCGTGCGCCGGCTGTCCACGCTGCCCCCCGAACACGTGCGCACGCTCCACGCACGCGCCGGACGCTGGCACGCCGAGCAGGGGCAGGTCGGCAGCGCGGTGCGCCACTTCGTCGCCGCGGAAGCGTTCGACGACGCCGCGGCGCTCGTCGAGGGTGTGGCGTTGCGCTCCCTCGAGCGCGAGGGCCCGGCGCCACTCTCCGGCTGGCTCGAGGCGTTCCCGACCGCGGTCCTCGAGCGCGATCCGCGCCTGGCGATCGCCGGCGCCTGGGCGCGGCTGGCTGCGGGGCACGTCGCCGAGGCCGAGGCGCTGACCACGTTGGCGCAGCGCTCCGAGGCGCACGACGCCGCCGCAGTCGAGGCGCTCCGAGCCTCCTTCGCCTTCCTCCACGCGACACTTCGCCTGCCGATCGACGACGTCGAAGCGCTCGAGGCGCTCGCGGACGCGGCCGTCACACGCCTCGGCCCGGACCAGGGGTGGCAGCGCGGCACCCTGCTCATGCGACTCGGCGTCGTGGCCATCCACGGAGGCGCCTGGCCGAACGCGCTGCGCGCCCTGCACGCTGCTGAACGCGCGTTCACCGCCGCCGACAGCCGGTACGGCATCATGATCACCCGCTACGCCCTCGCCGACGCGGCCCGTTGGCGTGGCCGCCTCGCGGAGGCCGAGTCGGGGTACCGCGCGATGCTGGATCTCGGCACGCGGCCCGACGGGCGACGCATCGGATCGGCAGCGCTCGCGCTCTTCGGGCTCGCGCGGTTGGCGTTCGAGCGCGCCGATGTCGCGGAGGCGGCCGCTGGACTCAGCGAAGGCCTCGCGTTGGGGGACGCGAGCGATCCCCAGATCAGGACGGAGGGTTCGCTGACGCTGGCGCAGGTCAGGCTCGAGCAGGGCGATCCCGACGCAGCCGAGGCTGCCCTTACCGAGACGGCGGCCGCAGGCGCCGGCGACGTCGTGACACCTGTCGCGCGGCCCGTCGCGGCGCTGCGCGCCGGCATCGCGCTGGCGCGCGGCGACCTCTCCTCCGTGCACGCATGGCTGAGGGCCACGAGCTCCGACGAACCGCTCGTGATGGGACCCGGCATCCACATCGAGCACGTCACCCGGGCGCGGGCGCTCGTCGCCGTCGGGCGCCTCGACGAGGCGGCGGCCTGGCTCGAGCGGGTGCGAGCGCTCGCCGAGCGGCACGAACGCCACACCAACCTGATCGAGATCACCGTGTTGCTGGCCGTGACCGCGGCCGTTGCGGGCCACGGTGCGAGGGCACTCGCGTTGCTCGGCCGCGCGCTCGAGCTCGCCGAGACCGAGGGTCACCTGCGGCCGTTCGTCACGGAGGCCGCCGTCATCGGTCCGCTCCTGTCGACCCTCCTCGCCGAGCGTCCGACGGCGTTCGCACGGCGCGTCGCGGAGCGCATCGCAGGGCGCACCGGCGAGCGAGCCGCTGAACCACCCGCGATCCGTGCCGTTCCGGTGGCCGCTGCGCCGATAGCTCCGGGCATTGCGTCCGCCGAGCCCCTCAGTGAACGCGAGCGCACCGTCTTGCGCCTGCTCGTCGCTGGTGCCACGAACAAGGAGATCGCCCGCCAACTCGATGTGAGCGTGAACACCGTCAAGACCCACGTTCGAAGCGTGTATGCGAAGCTCGGGGTCCGCAACCGCGGTCGATTGGCCGCCGTGACGCACGAGCTCGGCCTGCTTCACTGATCCAACTCACCCCGGCGCAGCCTTCCGATCACCCCGTCGGGCGATGACGCCTCGCCCAGGCCGATCCTACCCTCGGCCTCGACGAGGACGTTGGGCCCTGACCAGGCCGCGGCCTCGTCCTCTACGCTGACGGATGTGTCAGCCTCCGTCAGCACGTCCGCGGCAGCCGCGGCGGTCGTCGAGGCCCGCGGCCTGACGAAGCGCTACGGCGACCTCACCGCCCTCGACGCCCTCGACCTCAGCGTGCCGGCGCGCTCGATCGTGGGGTTCCTCGGCCCCAACGGCGCCGGCAAGACGACGGCGATGAAGCTGCTCGTCGGACTCGCGCGGCCGAGCGCGGGGAGCGCGCGGGTGTTCGGCCTCGACGTGCGCGAGCGCGGGCCCGAGGTGCGCTCGCGCGTCGGCTACCTCGCCCAGGACCCGCGCTTCTATGATCACTTCACGGCGCGCGAGACGCTCCGGTTCGTCGCGCGCTTCTTCTACACCGGACCCGCGGCCGCGATCGAGCGACGCATCGACGAGCTGCTCGACCTCGTCGGCCTGCTCGACAAGGGCGACAGGGCGATACGTGGCTTCTCGGGCGGCGAGCGGCAGCGACTCGGCATCGCCCAGGCGAACGTCAACGAGCCCGACCTGCTGCTGATGGACGAACCGGCCGCGGCGCTCGACCCGGCCGGCCGCAAGGCCGTGCTGGCCGTCCTCGAACGCCTGCGCGAGCGCACCACCATCTTCTTCTCGACCCACATCCTCGACGACGTCCAACGCGTGGCGGACCGCGTCGCGATCCTCGACCACGGCCGCCTCGTCGCCCACGCCCCGACCCGCGAGTTGCTCGCCGGCGACGGGGCCACGACGTTCGAGCTCGGTGTGCGAGGCGCGATCGACGGAGTCACCGACGCCGTCGCACGGCTGCCGTGGGTCGACGCGGTGGAGGCCCACGCGAACGGCGACAGTCCCGTCCTGCACGTGCGCGTACACGACGTCGAGGCCGCCGAGGCGCAGCTCTTGCGCGTGGCGCTCGACGTGCCGGGCGCCGTGGTCACCAGCTACCGTCGGCGCAGCTTCGAGCTCGAGGAGGTCTTCCTCCAACTCGTCGACGGTCATCGAGGTGCAGCATGAGCCGCGCGGACGTCCCGGCTGCCACCTCCACGAGCGCCGCCGCTGCACCGCTCGAGCGCGTCACCGAGCACGGCTGGCGCCGCGGCTTCGCCAACCTGCTCCGCAAGGAGCTCGCGGCCTGGACGCGCACGCGCACCGGCTGGGTGCAGGTGGTGGTGTGGATCGCACTCCTGAACGGGCTGCTCGCGCTGCCGCTGGTGTTCATGCGCGACCTGTTCACGACCGACCTCGGCGGCACCTTCGATGCCGCGCTCGATATGTTCTTCAACCTCTCGGCCATGATCCCCTACGCCGGCGTGGTCATCCTGGCCCAAGGCGCGATCATCGGCGAGCGCCAGCTCGGCACCGCCGCCTGGGTGCTCTCCAAACCCGTCTCACGCAGCGCGTTCGTGCTCGCCAAGTTCGTCGCCCTGGCGCTCGGGATGCTCGTGAGTGCCGTGGCGATCCCGTCGCTGATCGCGTACGGAGCGCTCTCCCTCGAGGCCGGCGCGCCGCTCGACGCGGTGCGCTTCGCGGCCGCCGTCGGCATCGTCGCCCTCGGCCTGCTGTGGTATCTCGGCCTCGCCCTGATGCTCGGCACGCTCGTGCAACAGCGCGGCGTGGTGCTGGCCGTGCCGTTGGTGTCGATCGTCGCCGGCGACTTGCTGATCGGCGCGTGGAGCGGCCTCGCCGAGCTCGGTCCGTGGATGCTCGGGCGCCTGGCGTTGGTCGTCGCCGATGGCGGCCCGCTGCTCTCGCCCTGGCCGCTCGTCTCCACCGCCCTCGCCACCCTCGTCTTCCTCGCCGTCGCGCTGTGGCGCTTCGGTCGCGAGGAGTTCTGAACGACGACATCTGAACCTCATGCGCCGCGCGCGCAACGAAGGAGCCCCGACCATGCCACGCAACCACCCGGCCCACACGCTCGCCTCCATCGTTCTGGTCGTCGCCCTGGCCCTCGCCGGCACCGTCGTCGCACAGGATCGCTACGACGACCCGCAGGGCCGCTTCTCCGTGCCCATCCCGACCGACTGGACCGTGACCGCGACGCCCGACGTCCTCACGCTCGAGCACGCCGAGCCCACCGCCGTGTTGCACGTGCTCGCGCCGGTCGGTGCCGAGGCCGACGTCGTCGCCGCGGCGCTCGCGATCCTGGTCGACCCGAGCCTCGACGCCGCCTTCGCGGCGGCGCCGCTGCAGGCCACCCCGGTGCCGCTGCCGAGCGGCACCTGGACGCAGCGCATCTACCAGGTCGGCGACGACATCGTCGCCGCGATCAGCCTGGAGCGTGGCGACCACACGGTGCTGGTGCTCGCACAGGCCACCCAGCCTGCCTTCATGTCGACCGCCAACGCGGCCACCAACAGTGTGCTCCTGGGTCTCGAAGTGCTGCTGCCCGAACCCGACGCCGCGGCACCGGAAGACCTGCCGTTCGACGTATCCGAGGTCACGATCGACGCCGGCGAGCACACGCTGGCCGGCATCCTGACACTCCCCCCGGGCGACGGCCTGGTGCCCGCGATCGTGATCGTCTCGGGCAGCGGTGCCCAGGACCGCGACGGCGTCAACCCGGGCATGCCCGGCTACGCGCCGTTGCGCTGGCTCGCCCACCACCTCACCCCCGCAGGCGTCGCCGTGCTGCGCTTCGACGAGCGCGGCATCGGCGGCTCGGGCGGCGACCACGAGAGCGCCACCTCGGCCGACCTCGCCGACGACGTCACGGCGGCGCTGCGGCACCTCGCCGGGGTGGAACGCGTCGACGCCGCACGTGTCGGGCTGCTCGGGCACAGCGAAGGTTCCGTGATCGTCGGTCGCGTGGCGGCCGCGTTGCCCGACGAGGTGGCGTTCATGATCGCCATGGCCGGCCCGGCGCTGCCGTACTCGGAGATCGTCATCAAGCAGGTCGAGCGCATCGCTACCGCGTCCGGTGCGAGCCAGGCCGATATCGACGAGGCCGTCGCGCTCCAGCAAGCGTTCATCGCGCACGCGATCGCCGAGGACTGGGAGGCGCTCGAGGCGCTCGCGGCCGAACACTTCACCGATCAGATCGCGGAGCTACCAGAGGCGCAGCGCGCCCAGCTCGGCGACGTCGACGCCGTCGTCGCGCAGCAGGTGGAGGCGACGGTGGCCGCGTTCCAGAGTCCGTGGTTCAGCTACTTCATGACCTACGACCCGCGTGACGACCTGCGCAGGATCACGGCGCCGACGCTCGTGCTGTTCGGCGAGCTCGACGTCCAGGTCGACCTGGAGCAGAACCGTGCCCACTTCGAGGCGGCACTGGCCGAGGCCGGCAACGACGACGTCACCGTCGTCGTCGTGCCGCAGGCGAACCACCTGCTCCAGGAGGCGGTCACGGGCAACGTCGACGAGTACATGGCTCTCGACATGGCGTTCGCGCCCGGGTTCCTGGACGTGATCAGCGACTGGCTCGCGGAGCGGTTCTTGCCCTAGGCGCACGGACGACGCGTCGCAGCGTCCACAGGAGCACTCGGTGACCACGCCGAACGCCGACCGCCGTCGGGGCGATCTCGTCCGCCTCGGCCTCATCTCGCTCGTGGTCATCGCTGCGCTCGCAGCGCAGCGACCACCGGCCGTCGTCCCCTCGGCCGCCCCGCTCGAGGCGGTCTCGGCCGAGCGGGCTTCGCACATCGTCGCAACCCTCGCAGCCGAGCCACATCCGACCGGGTCGGCGGCGAACCACGCGGTGCGTGACGGCCTCCTCGCCGCCCTCTCGGATCTCGACCTCGAGACCGAGGTCCAACGGACGGTCGCGGTGAGCGAGCGCTTCGGCGGTGCCACCGCGGCGTTGGTCGAGAACGTGCTCGGCCGTGTGCCGGGGCACCAGGGCGACGCCGCGGTGCTGCTCGTAGCGCACTACGACTCAGTCCCGACGGGGCCCGGAGCGGCGGACAACATGGCGGCCGTCGCGGCCATCCTCGAGGCCCTGCGCGCGATCACCAGCGGTCCGCCGTTGGCGAACGACGTGATCGTCCTCTTCAGCGACGCCGAGGAGATCGGTCTGCTGGGCGCCGAGGCGTTCGCGGCCGAGCACCCCTGGATCGCCGACGTGGGCCTCGTGATCAACCTCGAGGCGCGCGGCAGCAGCGGCCCGTCGGTGCTGGTCGAAACGAGCGGGCCGAGCCACGCGCTGATGCGCGCGTTCGCCGACGTCGTCCCCTACCCGAACGCGAGTTCGCTGGCGACGGCGGTGTACGAGCTCCTCCCGAACGACACCGACTTCACCGTCTTCGCCGAGCGCGGCCTGCCCGGGTTCAACTTCGCGTTCATCCACGACGCCGCGCACTACCACACCCCGCGCGACGCGCTGGACACCCTCAGCCTGCGAAGCCTCCAGCACCACGCGGAGCACGTACTCGCACTCACGCGCCACTTCGGTGACGCCGATCTCGGCGCACCCGCCGAGACGCCCGGCGAGGCGGTGTTCGTCGACGTGCTGCGGCGCTGGATCGTGCGCTACCCGCAGAGCTTCGCCGTCCCCTTGGCTCTGGCGACCGCAGCGCTCTGGCTCGCGGTTGCGCTCGTTGCGCGCCGGCGAGGGTTCGTGCGGTGGCGTGACGTGGCGTTCGGCGCGGGGGCTGCCCTCCTCTCCGGGGTCCTGGTCGTCGCGCTCGGCATCGGCCTCGTCGCCGTGCTCGAAGCGGCCCAGCCGGCCATCGCCGAGCGCTGGATCGCCGCCCCCTACCGCGTGGAGACGACCATGGCAGGCCTGGCGCTCGCGGCGCTGGCCTGCACCTGGTTCGTCGCACGCGCCGCACGTCTGGTGGCGACGCCGCTCGCACTCGGACTGGGCGGCGCGCTGGTGTGGACGGTCCTCGCCGTCGCCTCGGCGCAGTTCCTTCCAGGCGCCAGTTACCTCCCGACGCTGCCGGTGCTCGGAGCCCTCGCCGCCGCGGGCGCCATCGTCATGTCGCGCGCCCGACCGGGCGCTGCGTCGTGGCACGCCTGGGTCCTGACCGCAGGCGCGCTGCCGACACTCCTGCTGGTGCCGCCGTTCATCTCCGAGGGCTTCATCGCGCTCGGCGTCCACCTGGCGGCGCCCGCGCTCGTGCTCACCGCACTGGCCGCTTGGTTGCTGACTCCGCTGCTCGACGCGCTCCGCGGTCCCCGCCCCTGGCTGCTCCCCGTCCTCCTGGTCGGTGCGAGCACCGGCATGCTCGTCGCCGGCGCGCAGCGCGCGGCGTTCTCGGATCGCCAACCGGCCCCGAGCCACGCGGCCTACGCCACCGACCCAGGCGCGGGCGTCGCGTACTTCGTCGGCCCGCATCCAGGTGGCGACGAGTGGTCGAGGGCGTTCATGGATGAAGCACCCGCCACGCTCGAAGCCGCGCGTGCGCTGCTCCCGGGCACCCCGATCGCTCGCGCCGGCATGGCGCCCGTCCTCGACCTCCCGGCGCCCGTCGTCGACGTGCTGGCCGACACGCACAGCGGCGACGAACGGCGCCGCACGCTCCGCGTCGGCGCTGGGCGTGACGCCATCCAGCTCTCCGTCCACGTGCGCACGATCGCGCCGCTCGACGTGGTCGTCGCGAACCGACCGATCCGTGGGACGCTGCTCGCCGACGGCTGGCACACACTCCGGCTGCACGGCCCGATGGCCGAGGGCATGACGATCGAACTGATCACCAGGGGTGACGAGCCACTGGAGGTGGTGCTGGTGGCCGTGTCCTTCGACCTCCTGACATACTCCGACCTCGGACTACCGCCGCGTCCTGCGCACCTGATGACCGCACCGTCGCGCCTCGGCGACGCCGTCCTCGTGCGGCGCACGTGGACGCTCGAGTGATGGTCGCAGAGGCGAGCAGAGGCCGACCGGGCCCGACGTGGCCAGCTCCTGCGAGGCAGGTCGAGGCCACCGAACGCCGTTCGAGGCCCCGAAACACCCGTTCGCGGCGCGGTTCGGGCGACCCGAACGCAAGGCCTTGACGAATGACGCATACCCGGGTATGTTGAGGACCATCAAGCACGAACGACAGCGGCGCCCACTGGGCGCCGGTTCTCGTGTGGCCCCTCACCGCTCGGGACGGACGTGGCGACGGCACGGCGCTCACGCCGACCGTGAGGGTGCCCGCCGTCACGGCGACCGCGAGCATGCGCTTGGCCATCTGCCCGTCCCGATCGACCTGCAACGCATGGACGTCGCGCGTCACGCCGAAGCGGCGCTGATCGCCACGCACAACCGCGCTCACGCCGGGCGCGTCGCCGTGCGCCGCGCGGCGAACGCACCCGCCGCCTTCCTGCACCGTCGAATGGCATGCTGCGTTCAGAGGGGGACGTCATGGACATCGAATCGCTCGACACGCCCGCGGTGGTGATCGACCTCGACCGCGTCGACGCCAACCTGGCCGCCGCGCAGCGCTACGCCGACGAGCACGGCCTCGCGCTCAGGCCACACGTGAAGACCCACAAGCTGCCGTGGATCGCGCACCGGCAGGTCGCGCTCGGAGCCGTGGGCATCACCGCCCAGAAGATCGGCGAGGCTGCCGTGATGGTTGCGGCGGGGATCGAGGACGTGCTGCTCTCGTACCCGTTGGTCGGCGAGACGAAGCTCGAGCCGCTGGCCCGCTTGGCACGCGCGACGCCGCGCCTCGCGGTCGCGCTCGACAACGACGTGTCGCTCGACCTGGTCGGCCGCGCCGCGTCCGAGGCCGAGCGCACCATCGACGTGTTGATCGAGTTCGAATCGGGTCGCCTTCGGACGGGCGTGGTCGCACCTGACGAGGCGCTGCCGCTGGCTCAGGCGATCGACGCGCACACCCACCTGCGTCTGCGCGGCTTCATGACCTACCCGTTGGGAGCAGGCGCAGGCGACTGGGTCCGTGAAGCGCGCAGCGTGCTCGCACGCCACGGGCTCGAGGCGCCGGTGTTCTCCGGCGGCGGCACGCCGGGGATGTGGCACGCCCACGAGATGCCCGGGCTCACCGAACTACGGCCGGGGACGTACGCCTATCACGACCGCGCGACGGTGGCCGCCGGCGCCGGCCGACTCGATGACTGCGCCTTGCACGTGCACGTGACCGTCGTCAGCACCCCCGAGCGTGGTCGCGCCGTGATCGACGCGGGCTCGAAGACGCTGACCAGCGACACCGTCGCTGCGAGCGTCGGCGCGGGCTACGGCCTGGTGCTCGAGCACCCCGAGGCCGTGATCACCGCGCTCTCCGAGGAGCACGGCGTCCTCGACGTCTCGGCCTGCGAGCGCCCGCCGCGCGTCGGCGACCGCGTGCGCATCGTTCCCAACCACGTCTGCCCCGTCAGCAACCTGGTCGACGTCGTGACGGTGCATCGCGGGGGCTCGCTGCACGGGGTATGGCCCGTGGCGGCGCGGGGGACGACGCGCTAGGGCCCCCCACCGTCCTGCCCTTGCGCCAGCGACGAGGCCGACGGACGCGTCAGGCCGCGTGCATCGACCGCGCGAGTGCCATACCGTCTGCCGCGCTGATCGCGGGTGCGATCTGGACGTCGACGATGTCGTCCCAGGCGCTCGTCAGCTGCAGGAGCTGAGCGTACGTGTCGGCCTCGACGATGGCGATCGCCGAGGCGACCGACCCCTCGAGCCAGTACTCCCCGACCACCCGCATGCCCTCTGGGTAGTCCCATCCCAGCCGGCGCTCGATCAACTCCTTGTTGGGCACGTTCTGGTGAAAGATCACGACGAACAGCATGGGCCCTCGTCTCTCGCCGACACACCCGCCGATCTCCTCCTGTTAGCCGCTCGTACGCGCCGGCGCAAGGGTCGGACGTCCCACGTCGGCGCCGCGTAGGATCGCTCGTCGGGCACGGCGAGCAGAGAGCTTGCTACGACGCCGACGACCGCGTGCCACCCCCCGGATCGAGCCGTCGCCAACCCGGCGCCAGTGTCCGCCCATCGTGCCTCACCGACCCGACGTCTTCCGGGACGCGCAATCGCACGTTGGGTGCGACCGGCTGGTCGGCCCGGCGGGCGATTTCGACGCTCACGTTGAAGGCTTCCCCCGACGGAGCGACCCGCACCGTGACGTCGCCGAACCGCGACGGCAGTCGCTCCACGCCGAAGGCGCGTCGTTGCCTCCACCACGAGTCTGGCACCCCGGCCAGGAGATCGAGACCGTCGAGCCGCTCGAACACCAGCAGCGACCGAACCAGACGCACGAACTCGACCGAGGCCCAGTTGTGTGGCATGTCGCCGAAGACGAGCGCGTCACCGGAGTCGGAGAAGCTCTGCTCCTCGCGCCAGGTGCGTGTTGGGCCGGCGTGGTTCGCCATCGCGTACAGGTAGTCGACCGCCTTGTCGGGCCGCCCCGCATAGAGCCACACCTGCGCGTAGAAAGCCGTGGCGTAGTTCCAGGACGCGCGGAACGGGAGCCAGCCCGTCCCTTCGGGCACGCCCTCGCGCTCGTCGGTCGCGTCGCACAAGGCCAGCAGGTCGTGCACCACGGGATGGTCGGAGCGGTAGACTTCTCCCGGCCAGATCGCCTGTGCCAAGGCCCAGTTCGCGGAGCCGGGATTGACGCGGCGGTGCACGGGTGGCTCACCAGCGAAGCCGGGAACCCACACGTGATCGCCCGCACCGGGCATGGTCATCGGCCAGTACCGCAGGCCACCCGCCGTGCTCCGCTCGTCGCGCGCGCGGCCGCGCTCGGTGGCGGCGAGCAGGCGGTCGTACTGCGCCTCGAACCGGGCCGCGTCGTCGTCCAGACCGAGCCAGCGAGCGCCGCGAGCAGCAGCCGCGAAGCCGATGAGCGACCACAGCGCCGTGGTGTACTCGGGTCGCATCCCACCGATCCCACCGTCTGGGAACGAGCGGGGCATGATGCCGCGCTCCGGCGCCGACTGCGGAAGGGCATCGGCCGCGTCCATGAGCTGCACGACGTACTCGCCCGCACGCCTGATCGTCGGCCACAACCGCTCGAGGCGTGCGCGGTCACCCACCAGCTCGGTCTGGCGCACCAGCGTCGCGATCGCGATCCCGGTCTCCTTGTGGTGAAACGGCATCTCCTCGATCGCCCCGCTGGGCTGCGCCCGACGAAGCAGCACGTCGAGACCATGGTCGGCGTCGTCACCGAGACCGAGGTAGCGAGCGGCCTCGAGGAAGAAGTAGCCGTCGACGATCCAGAGGCCGCGGTATATGGTCGGTCCGACCTGGAAGACGGGGAGGCCGTCCTCGACCTCACGCGCCTGCAGGATGTTGCGCGCGCTCGCGACGAGCATCGCCTGCACGGCGTCGTCGGGCACGTCGATGGGCACGTCGAGCGCCGGGAGCGTCTCCCAGTAACGCCGCTCCGCCTCGAGTCTCCGGTCGCACTCGGCCAGCGACCACACCAGCGCCCCCGCAGGGACCTCGAGCGGGACGAGGAACGCACCTTCGATCGCGTCGCCCGGAGCGACGAGTTCGGGGGTCGTCGCCAAGGCCGAGGCGGGTCCGTAGTCGAACGCGGAGGCAACCTCGAGCGGTCGGTCGCTGACGAGCGCGAGCGTCACACCTTCCGGTGCGTCGTCCACGGCAGGCCGCTCCTCGAACATGGCAGGCAGACCTTCGGCAGCTGGAACACGCTCCGGTACCATCCGGTAGATCCTGTGGCCCGGACCGCGCGAGGCGGGGACGAAGCGTTGGTCCAGCGCCTGGATCTGGAGCCAGATGCCCGTCAGGGCCGGCTCGTCGAGACCCGCGTCCGCCTCGATGCGCCAGCGCACCAGGTCGCAGCGACCCAGCGCCTCGTCGACGTGGCCGGCGGTACGCAGCTCGAGGCGCACGCTGCCGTAGTCGAGCGTCGTGACGGTGATGGGGACGCGCGCGCTCTCGGTTCGCTGCTCCACACTGACGAGCCTGCGGTCGCCGAGTGGCCTGAAGGCGATCACCTGTGCGAAGCGGTACGTCTCGATCCGGCCGGGGTCGCGCTCGAAGCCGTACAGCAGTGCGCCGTGCTCGGTGACCAGCGTCTTGTGTGGGTCGTCCGGTCTGCCGATGCAGGTCCAGCGCCGGGGCGGGGCGTAGCGGTGGTCGATCGTCGGCAGGCTCATCTCTGCGCTCCTCACAGGGCGTCGTCCCAGCGTCGGCTGGTGCGGCACAAGGCATCCAAGGTGTCGGACGTGATGGGGCCGAGGCGTTCGAGTGCGAGCAGCGCCGCGCCGAAGGGCGGTGCGAGCGCCGCAGCGACGATGTCGATGTCGACGCTGCGGCGCTCGAGTGCCCGGTCGAGGCGTGCGCGCATGCCGGCTGCGGTCGCGACGCCACCGACGAGCGCGAGCGGCGGACGTTCGGTGGCGATCGCGCGTACGGCGGTCTCGACCGCGCGGGCGAGGTGGTCGGCGGCGCGCTCCACGATCGCGCTGGCGACCGGGTCGTGCGCCGCGGCGGCCGCCAACACGAGCGGCGCCAGCGCGGCCGTGCCGGCGCGATCGAGGCCACGGACGTAGACGCGGAACAGCAGGTCGTCGGCGTCACCGCACTCGAGGTGCTGCAGAACCGAAGCGCTCAGGGCCGTGGCACGTCCGCGCCCGTCGGCGGCCTCGGCGACCGCGACGAGCGCCTCGCGACCGAGGCACGCGCCGCTCCCCTCGTCGCCGAACCACCACCCCCACCCGCCGACGCGCAGCACCGTGCCGTCGACGGCGCGGCCGTAGCAGGCCGATCCCGTGCCGGCGATCAGCACCAACCCGGGGTGGCCGAGGTGGGCCCCTGCGACCGCCGCAGCGCCGTCGTGATCGAGGACGAGCTGGCTTCCGTCGGTCGGGAGGCCGGCCTCGGCCAAGGCGGCCATGGCCACGGTGCGATCGGCGTCGGTGACGAGACCTGCCAAGCAACAGCCGGCGGACGCGATGCGCCCGGGCGCGCCTCCGAGGACGGCCCAGGCGCGCTCGACCGCGGCACGCAACTGGCGCCCGGCCGCCGTCGCACCGACGTCGTGCACGTTCGACCCGCCTGCGACCCCGACGCCCAGCACCCGACCGCCGGCGTCGACGAGCACGGCTCGCGTCCGCGTACCACCGCCGTCGATGCCGAGCACCACGTCGTCGCGACTCGGATCCGTCACGACACCTCAGCCGGCTTGAGGAAGGCGCACACGACCACGGCGGGTGCGCGTCCCTGGTTGACGAGGCGGTAGCGCGTCGCCGCGGCAGGGACGACGCAGGTCTCGGCGAAGCGGAGGTCGAGCGGCGGTCGCTCGACGACCTCGACGCGAACGTGCTCGCCGGCGACCAGGTTGAGGACGTGCGGCGACATCTCGGTGTCGACCTCCATGGCCGATTCGATCGTGAGGCGATGGACGTCGTAGAAGTGCTCCG
>REEJ01000022.1 GCA_007695125.1 Trueperaceae bacterium
GTCGTTTCGGAGCGACCGTAGGCCCTACCCATGAAACGTGATGATCGGCAGGTGATTCCGTCGGTGTGGCGGCAGCATCATGGGCGGCCGTTGGTGAACGACGAGGCCTGACGGACCCGATCGTCGCTGGTACGGGTGGCGCCCGGTCGCTGATGCGGTCGGGAGCGCGGTCGTTGGTCCGTGCGACACAAGCATACGGCAGAGGCCGCGAGGCGGTCACCGCCCGAGGATCTCGTTCAACCCATCGATCACGTGAGCGAGTTCTTGGTCGGACGCCCGGGCAATGCGGCGTCCAACACGTTCGGCCGCCAGCGTCCGGATCTGGCTGATCTTGATCCAGGATGGCGTCGGTAGCCCCTCCGCCTTGGACTCCAGGACGAGGGGAAAGCCCGCCCGCGGCTGCCGGCTCGTGAGCGCGACCGCGATCACCGTTCCAGATCGTTCGTTGAACACGTCCTGGCTCAGGATGAGGACCGGACGATGGCCGGACTGCTCCTGACCGCGAGTGGGGTTGAGATCGGCCCAGCGGACCTCGCCCCTCAGTATCCGGGCCACGATGCGAGCTCCGAGTCCATGCCTTCCTCGGCGAATGCACGCTCCTCGTCGGGATCGAGCTTCGCAAGCTCCCGCTCCAGTCGGGTGCCGCCCAACCGTTCGAGCGTGTCGACTATGGCCGCCTCGATGGCCTGGCTCCGGTTGGTGAACCGACGTTGTGCGACGAGCGCGTCGAGCTCCCCGAGGACGTCCGAGTCGATCGTGACCGCAACCTTCGCCTTTGCCATGAGCACCCTCCCGAGTGGTATGACAGAGTATCATACTGCACCCATTCGGGCGACTGCATCGGTCGCATCGACACGCGTCGCGGCGACGCGGTGCAAGAGGCCTTCATCGAACTGGTGAACGACGAGGCCTGAGGGCCCCGATCGTCGCTGGTACGGGTGCGCCCCCGGTCGGTGTTGCGGTCGGGGGCGTGGTCGTTCGTAGCACTGTGCCGCGCTCTCGACGTCCTGCTCCGCGCGGAGGCGGAACTGGACGTCCTCGGCTATAGCCGCTGCCGAATCTCGTCGAGGACACTCGTGGCGTCGCGTCCACGGTGATCCTCCTTCGTGCGAGTCGACGGTTCTCGGCCGATGGTCAATCGGCAATGACGATCCGCTCGTCGCCGAAACGGGCAACGACCTCGAGTTCGCCGCCGAGGGCGCGAACGTACGCCTGTAAGGTGCCAACTCGTTCGGTCGCGAGCTCGCCACGTTCGATCTTGGACACGTGTGCTCGTGACATGTGCATCGACTCGGCCACGTCGACCTGAGTCATGCCGAGCGCCGTACGTACCGCGCCGAGTAGGTGTGCGCGAACTCGGTCGAGCTGCTACCGTGCGAGCACCTCCAGGCGCTCCGGATCGAGATGACCTGACTCGATGGCGGCCTGTCGCATCTGTACCCACGTCGTGGTCATGTGGCCTCCGCTCATCTCACGACGGGTCGTCGTCCGCTGACTCGTCGACGTTTCGGCGCTCGTCTCCCTGACGGATGTCTCGTCGCGCGCACTCATGACGAATGACCGCCTGCCACGAATCGGGCGACGTCGAGGTCTCCGAACCGGTGTCTCGTCTGGGCGATGTCGACGCTCAACTGCATGCGCAACAGCGTGTCCATCGATACGCCGAACGCCTTCTCGATCCGCATCGCCATCTCGGGGGAGAGTGAGGAGCGTTCGTTGAGCAGGGCCGACAACGCCGCGCGGGTGACGCCCAGGAGCCGGGCGGCGTCGGTGACGGACAGCCCAAGAGGTTCGAGCACCTCGTGCTTGACGAACGCGCCGGGATGCGCTGGATGCTTCACTCGGATGCCTGTGTTCGTGTCCATGAACATGACCTCAGTGGTCGTCCGCGTCGTCGAGATCGGTGATCTCGAGTGTCTCGTCGTCGGCCCTGAACGCCAGCCGCCGGTTCCTGGTGACGGTGAGGCTCCACGCTTCACCCCGCCGGCCCTTCAAACGATGTGCGTTCCAGTGCGGCAACGCTTCGAGCTCATCTGTGCCCCCATATCTTGCAGGAACGAAACCATCAGAACGAGCGTGCTGGCAGCGACACTCGGAGCGCCTCGGGAACCGCCATCCTCGATCAGGCTACGCAGACCCTGGCGCGCGATGCTCCGGATCCGCATGGCCGAGCGTACGTACCGGTCTGTAAGGTGTCAAGTGTCACTGGACGGAGGTGCCGCACGTGCCTCACGTCGACCGCTACCTGGTCGCTTGCTCGCGATCTGGCCACGACGCGGTCGCCAGTGACGAGCAGCAGCAGGCCGTCGTCGCGGGCGTGGTCGGTGCTGAGTGGGGTCGTTCGTGGTGCGACAGGAGCATGAGCATGTCACCGAGCGCGAGGACCGTGTGAAGCGGTTGCAGGCGGACGCCGAACCCGACCAGGGCCTTGGCGTAGCCGACCCATCGTGGACCTGATTCGCGCTGCGGTCGATACCGTGAAGCGGTCGTCCATCCCCTACGCTTGGGCCATGACGGGTTCTCACAGCACGGACCCGGCTTCGGGAGAAGCGGAGTTCCGTCGGGGGTCGATGCCTGCTGCGAGCGAGCGAACACGCGGCGGTGGTGCAGGCAACGTTCGGGGCCGCGCTGAGCATCCGGTCGCGGCGCGCCCCCGCCTGAAGCACGCTGTGCTCGCGGTGGGGGCGATCGCCTTCTGGGTCATCGTCGGCACTGCCCACGCCGTGTACTTCACGGCGTTGATGCTCGCCGCGATACGCAATGACGCGAGGCGCGCACGCGAACGCGAACGCCGAGGGCTGAACCATTAGGTGCTCTCCACTCATCGCACGCCACATACCTTGGTGAGCGCGCGGTCACCAGGACGCGGCTTCGTGTGCCGGTGTGGTCGGACCGTCGTCTCGCAACGCGGATAGCAGTTGTTGGAACATCGCATCGCGGCGTAGGGCGTCTCGAGCGGCGCGTCGTCCACGGGTGCGACCACCTGGAAAGCGCGTGCTGCGCTCGTCACGCGCCGCACGTCATTGGTCGCTAGTGGGCGCGCACCAGTTGTCTGGCGAACGACACCCCCGCGCCGTCCCACGTGACGCCCAACAGCTCGGCCACGGTCGCGCCGAGGTCGGCGAAGCTGTCGCGCGTGGGGATGGGGCGCGGGACGACGCGGTCGCCGGTGACGAGCAGCAGGCCGTGCTCGCGGGTGTGGTCGGTGCCGGGGAAGGTGGGGTCGTTGCCGTGGTCGGAGACGAGCATGAGCACGTCGCCGGGCGCCAGGGCGGCGCGGAGCTCGGGCAGGCGGGCGTCGAACTCGGCCAGGGCCTTGGCGTAGCCGATCGGGTCGCGGCGGTGGCCGTAGAGGGCGTCGAAGCCGACCAGGTTGGTGAAGATCAGGCCGTGGGGGCGCTCGCGCATGGCGGCAATGGTGCGGT
>REEJ01000021.1 GCA_007695125.1 Trueperaceae bacterium
ACGCGCATCAGTCGGGAGGACGGGCTGCGTCGCTCGCCCTGACCGAGTCGTATGGAGCCGTCCATCGCGCTGTTGTCGGCCGGGGGCACGTCGCACGCAGCCACCAGCGGCGTCGCGACGACCCGTCCGAGGGCGTGCCGGAGCGGCACCACCTCGGTCCCGACCAGCGGCTCGACCGCGCTCAGCAGCCGCGCGCGCGCCTCGTCCACCGTGATCATGGCGGGCGGGCCGGACGCTTGGGCCTGCGGAGCGGCGCCCGCAACAGAGGTGTTCGTCGATCCCGGCATGCCTGTCAGCATCCGACGCAGGAGTCCCTTTCACAGGGACATATTGCCGAGCGTCGATCCTGCGCTCGGCGCCCTATCCGTCCCGGCGCGGCAGTCGCCTGCGCAGGAGGCGAATCTGACCGCGATGGCTCAGCTCGTCCTCGAAGACGTGGAACCACTTGAAGTGGTTGTTGGCGGTCTGCCCGTCCCACCACTCGCACGACACCTGGAGCCACGCATCGTCCCGGCGGGCGAACGCTTCGAGCGTCCGAGCCCGGACGTGCGCCAAGCGCTCCACGTAGTGGGACAGCGCGTGGCCACGCACGTGCTCGCGGGCGGTGGGTCCGAGGTTCACGCCCCGGCGCCAGCGCTCGGCGTCCTCGTCCGTGTGCTCCCACCCGAAGGTGTCGAGCTGGTAGGCCTCCTCCAAGCAAGCGATGTGTTCGAGCAGCATGCCGATGCTGTTCGCATCGTCGTCGAGACGATCGTCGAGGTCGTCCATGCCGAGGCCCTCCACGGCGCGGAGCGTGGTGTTGCGGGTGTACGTCATCATGCAGACGAGGTGCCCGATGGCGGGCGTGAAGCCCGGGAGGGCCGTGACGACGAACGGGGAGGGGATCGCAGGCTCGGTGGACATCTGTTCATGGTGCTCGATGGACGATGCCGGGGTCGGCCGCTTCGGCGCCTCCGCCGACACACCGGGGTCACCAACGGCGAGCCCCCGAGGGATCCGTCGAGGCCCGTGTCGTCGCGGTCGACGCCGCCCACCTCGCAACCGGCAGCCCGTCGGTGATCACGACGCGCGAAGGCTTCGACCTGGCGGACGACCTCGAGCTAGGCACCAGGTGGAACGCCGGGTTCGCGCCGCCAAGCGAGCGATCGTGGGCCTCGGTGGCGCTTGCGTGCAGTATCCTCGCGCAAGCCAACGACGCCGATCCGCCCGCAGGTCGTGTTCCGCATCATCGCTTCGTTCGCGCTCGTCCTCGCGCTCGCCGCTTGCGGCACCTCCACGCCTTCGGACGGCGGAGGCGGGGGCGACGGCGACGGCGACGGCGGCCCGCCGAGCGACGTTCGCTGGGTCGTGGTCGTACCGAACACCTTCGACGAGATCGAAGGGACGACGTCGACCATCGCCGGTGACGCGATCACGGGGACCGACAGCGTCCCGGCCGGCTGGTCGGTCACGGCGTCGCGGCCAGGCGGGTTCGTCGAGCTCGGCGTGTACACCTCGTACGAGGACCCGGACGACCCGGACTTCGGCGTGGCCACCGACCTCACCGTCACGATCACGGCGCCCGGCGGCGCGACGTGCACGGTCGGACCATCCGAGACCTCGATCTCCGAAGGCGGTCCCAACCTGGGCGACACCCTCGCGCAGCTCACCTACTTCGGAACCGACGCCGACGACGGCCGCCCCATCGTGAGCTTCTCGTCGCTGTGGGGCGCGTGCGACGACCTGCCGGGCGCGTCGGGCTCGGGCACCGTGGACATCTGGCTCTTCGGCTTCGGCTCCCCCTGAGCCCGGTCCGCTCCTCCATGGAGTGAGCGACGCGCACGGTACGGGCAGCTGTGGTGGCTCGGGCCATGGCCACGCCGTCGCGCGCGCCAGGCCTGGTTCGACCACGCCTTGGCGTCCTTCGGCGCGGACCGGCACGAGTCCACCCTCGCCCGGCTAGGCTTCCGCGACGGCGACGACCACCTTCGCGCGCGTGTGGCCGGTCGCGACCTGCCGCAACGCGGCCGCCGCGTCGTCCAGCGCGAACGTGCGGCCGACCACGGGCATCAGGCGTCCGGTTTCGACGAGTTCCGCCAACGCGACCAGGTCGGCGTGCTTCTCCAGCGACAGGAACGGGCGCAGGCGCTGACGGGTGAACAGGTCGCGCAGCCGCGTCGCGACGATGCGCGGCAGCGGACCCAGCAGCGGACCGCCGCCCGTGCCGTCGTTCGGCACCAGGGTGCCGTCTGGGCCGAGGATGCGGCGCATCGCGGCCAACGAACTCGTCTCGACGTTCGCGAGGATCACGTCGTACACGTGGTCGCCATCGGTCACGTCCTCGGCGGCGTAGTCGATCGCGCGATCGGCGCCGAGAGAACGCACGAAGTCGAGGTTGGCGGCGCTGCACACCGCGGTGACGTGGGCGCGGAGGGCCTTGGCGATCTGGATCGCGAGGTGCCCGAAGCCGCCGGAGGCGCCCACGACGAGCACGCGTTGGCCGGGGCGGATCCGGGCGACGTCGCGACACGCTTGGAGGGCCGTGAGCCCCGAGGTCGCGAGCCCCGCCGCCTCCGCCATCGAGGCGCCCGCGGGCCGGCGCACGAAGTGATCGGCGGGGGCGGCGACGTACTCCGCCAAGGATCCCTTGGCGGTCCAGCCGAAGACGTCGTCGCCCGGCGCGAGGTCTTCGACGCGCGATCCGACAGCCACGACGCTCCCCGCGAGGTCGCGCCCCGGCACACCGAGACCGGGCCGACGGAGCCCGAGAGCGAACCGCAGCATCAGCGGACGACCGGCCATGGTGAACGCGTCCCCGCGGTGCAGCGCCGCGGCGTGCACCCGCACGAGCACGTCCCGCGGGCCGACCGTCGGCAGCGGCAGCCGCCTCGGCGGAGCGGGTTGCGGGGCGTCTACCCTCACAAACCCACGGGACGGTGGCTCGCCCAGATCTCGATTGACTGACGTGTACGACACCTCGGGATCTTCGACACTGCCGAGGAAGCAGCGGTGGCGTACGACCATGCCGCACGAGACCAATGGGGCGCGTTCACCAGGCCGAACCATCCCGTGCTGCGTATGGGCGTGCCCATGCTGTAATGGTGCTGTGCCCGCCATCAAGACCGTCGTGTACGGCAACGTCCCACACGACAGCGAATGTGAACTCACCTTCCTTCTCGAGGAGGCGGCGTGGTCGTGTGCGCGTGCCTGGAATGCGATCCGTCACGCAACGACTTGGGGTGATCTGTTCAACAGCCTGGAACCGGACGAACGAGACGAGTTGAGGGCGTCCCTCACATAAGTCGAGGTCTCCGACAGCGACCCATTTGACCCTGCGCTCCTTCCTGGCCATCTGGACGGGGATTACCCTCTGTCCGGGAACGTCCACCTCGAGTTCGACACCTTATAGGCACAGATAGGTCATGTTCGTGCCGTCCCTCACG
>REEJ01000123.1 GCA_007695125.1 Trueperaceae bacterium
CCGATCGTCACCGAGGTGGTCGACGCCGTCGTGTTCTACCCGGCCGAGGCGTACCACCAGCGCTTCTACGTCAACAACCCCGGCTCGGGCTACTGCCGCGTGGTGATCGATCCGAAGGTCGCCAAGCTGCGCCAGCGCTTCGCCCATCGCCTCCGCGGCGCTCGCCAACCGGGCTGAGCGTGTGACCACCGTCGCGGACGCCGGGAGCGCGGAGGCGCCGACCACGGCCACGCTGGTCGGTGTCGATCTGGGCCAGAGCGTGACCGACGCCGTCATCGTCGGCTCGAACGGCGGGGTCACGGCGCACAACGGCTTCGCGACGCGCGGGCGAGAGGCCCGCACAGCACTGCACGACGCCCTCGCCGCGCTGGGCGCTGCAGCCAGCGGTCCAGCCCTCGTCGGCGTGTCCGGTGGCCGCTCGGCGTCGCTCGACGACGGCGGGGCGTCGGCGCGGCGCATCGTCACCGTGTCCGAACCGGAGGCGATCGGTCGCGGCGGCCTCGAGCTGGCCGGGCTCGAGTCGGCGCTCGTCGTCTCGTGCGGCACCGGTACGGCGATGATCTCGGCCCGCGCGGCGTCGGCCGGAAGCGACGCGGCATACGCCCACGTCACCGGCACTCCGGTGGGCGGCGGCACGCTGCGCGCGCTCGGCGGTCTGCTCCTGGGCACGCGCGATGCCGAGGCGATCGCGGCGCTGGCCGCAACGGGCGACGCCAGCCGCGTCGACACCACGCTCGCGGACGTCCTGGGCGCCGGGCTCGGCTCACTCCCGCCCTCGGCGACCGCCGTGAGCCTCGGCCGCCTCGCCGATGACGACGCCGAACTCGGCGCAGATCGCGAGCCAGACGACACGCTCGACCTGGCGGCGGCCCAGCGCGGCGGGGTCGACCGCGCCGACCTGGCCGCGGCGCTCGTCACCATGGTGTCGCAGACCATCGCCCTCGTCGCCGTGAACGCGGTCCGTGCCGAAGGGCTCGCGGCCGTGGTCATGGTCGGACGCGTCGCCTCGCTGCCGCCGGTGCGTTCCATGCTCGAGGCGGTGTTCCGTGTCTACGGCCTCACGGGCACCCTCCACGTCCCCCCGGCCGGCGCAGCCGCGACCGCGCTCGGCGCCGCCCTGGCGGCACGGGCACGGCACCCCGCGGCCTGATCACCAGCCCGGGCCGCAGCGCTACGGGCGGCCGCGCGACCCGTCGAGGAACGTACGCCCGTACGATGGTGGCATGGGCATCTCAGCAGCACGTGACGACGACGCCCCGCTCCGCATCGGCCTCTTGTCCGACATCCACGACCACGTTCCGGCCCTGAAGCGCGCCCTGCCGTGGCTGCAGCAGCACACGGACGTCCTGCTCGTGCTCGGCGACCTGGTCGCGCCGTTCGTGATGAAGCAGCTCGCCACGCACTACACGAAGCGCATCCACGTCGTGTTCGGCAACAACGACGGCGACCTCTACCGGCTGTGCGCGACCGCGGCCGGTTTCCCCCACGTGAAGGTCCACGGCGAGCTGTTCCGCAACGTCCTCGGCAACCGCTCCGTGATCGCCCAGCACTACCCCGGCATCGCCGACGTGATCGATCCCGCGGCAGCCGACTTGATCGCCTTCGGGCACGACCATCGCGCCCGGCGTAGCCGCCGCGGCGATGCCTGGTTCGTGAACCCCGGCGCGCTGATGGGCTACGACCCCGTGGTCGACGCCGAGGTCAGCGCCTCGTGGGCCGTCTACGACGGCGAATCGCACACGGTGTCGTTCTGGCGGCTCGAGGGCGGCGAGGTCGCCGGGTGGGACCCGGAAGGCTGAACACGGCCAGGCGTTGACACGCGATCGGTCCGACCCCTAGACTCGAGGCAACGACAGGTTAAACGTTTAACCGTCCTTGCTTCGAGCGAGGGTGGCGCCCGCCCCCCGACTCGGCTTGAGTGGAGCAACGGTGGCGAGACTGAAGGACATTGCGATGGCGGCAGGCGTGTCGATCGCGACCGTCTCGAACGTCGTGAACGGCACCAAACCGGCGACGCCGGCGGTCCAGCGCCGCGTGCTGAGCGCCATCGAGCGGCTCGGTTACCTCCCCGACCTGCACGCGCGCACGCTCCGCACCGGCGCGAGCCGGTCCCTCGGCCTGGTCGTACCCGACCTCACCAACCCCTACTTCCCGGCGCTCGTACAGGCCATCGAGACCACGGCCCGCGACCTCGGCTTCGTCCTCATCGTCATGGACGCCGGGAACGACGCAGAGCGCGAGACCGAAGCGCTGGCGCTGCTCGCCTCGTACCGCGTCGCGGGCGTCGTATGGGTCCCCGTCGAGCACGAACGCTCGCTCGACTGGCCCTACCCGATCGTGACCGTGGACCGGACCGTGCCGGGGTGCGACACCGTCGTCGCCGACCACGGCCAGGGCGGCGCCCTGATCGGTCGCCACGCGCTGGCGCTCGGGCACCGACGCATCGGCCTCCTGTCGGGTCCGCGGGCGCTGCCCAGCGCCGCAGACCGCCGCTCCGCGTTCCTCGACGCGGTGGCGGGCCACGCCGAGATCGCGTGGGAGCTGCCCGTGCCGTTCTCGAGCGACCTGCCCCGAGAGGTCGTCGCGCGCCTGGCCGAGCCCGACTGCAGCCTCGTGGTGTGCGCCAACGACGCGGTCGCCGTCGGCGTGTTGCGAGCCGCGCGCGACGCAGGACTGCGCGTACCGGACGACCTGTCCGTCATCGGGTTCGACGACGTGCCATGGGCCGACTTCGTCGAGCCCGGACTCACGACGGTGCGCCAACCGCTCGCGGCGCTGGGCCGCAACGCCGTCAGCACGCTCCACGCGCGCATCGCCGACCCCGGGCGCCCGCTGCACCACGAGACGCTCCCGGTGACGCTGGTCGAACGGCGCTCGGCCATGCCCGTCACCCCGCCCCCGACAGGAGTCCGGCCGTGATCGTCGTGGTGGGCAGCCTGAACGTCGACCTCGTGGTCCCGGTGCCGCGCTTCCCCGCCGCGGGCGAAACGCTCCTCGGGGGCGATTACGCTCGGCACCCCGGTGGGAAGGGTGCCAACCAGGCGGTCGCAGCAGCGCGTGCCGGTGCGCCCACCCGCATGGTGGGCCGCGTCGGGGACGACGACTTCGGCGCGTGGCTGGTGCAGGGACTCCGGACCGATGGCGTGGCGCACGACGACGTGCGCGCCCTGGCGGGCGTCCCCACCGGCGTGGCCTTCATCAGCGTCGGTCCCGACGCGCAGAACCGCATCATCGTGTCGCCGGGTGCCAACGCGCACCTCGAACCGGACGACCTCGCGCCGAGCGCCTTCGAGGGCGCGCGCGTCGTCCTGTTGCAGCTCGAGGTGCCGCTGGCCACCGTGCTGGAGGCCGCGCGGTTGGGCCGGGCCGCCGGAGCGCG
>REEJ01000020.1 GCA_007695125.1 Trueperaceae bacterium
TCGCGCTCACCCGCTTCGGTGAGGAGAGCGCACCCGAGACGCGCGTCGAGATCCCCGCCGCGCCCGCCGTGACCGCCCCGACGCCCGGCGCGCCGTTGACCGCCGGCGTCGACTTCGAGGTCGCGTGGGAGCCGTTCGCGGACGACTCGATCGAAGTCAGGTTCGCGCTGACCGCGTGCGCCGACCTCGAGCCCGACGAGTTCGCGTTCCTCGAAGCGATCGTCGCGTTGCCCGGCAGCCTGACGGCAGGCTCGGTAGGCTCGGTGCAGAAGCGGCTCCTCGCCGCCGAAGAGGTCGAGTGCAGCGCCGACCTCCTCGTCGGCCGTGTCACCACCTTCGTGGATCTCGACCCGGCGTTCGCAGGGTTGCGAGGCGAGTCCCGCGTCGTGCGCGAGGCGGAGCCCATCGGCCTGGTGTTCGCACCCTAGCGTCAGACAGGCCGGCCCTGCGGTAGCCTTGAAGGCCATGCAGATCTCCCACGGCCCCGTCACGGATGACAGCTACGCCGACCTGCGCCGCGACGCCATCGCGCTCGTGGACGGCGAGAGCGATTGGCTCGCCAACCTCGCCAACCTCGCCGCACTGGTGTACGAGCGCTTGGATGGCCTGAACTGGGCCGGCTTCTACCTGATGCGCGGCGACGAGCTCGTCCTCGGCCCTTTCCAGGGCCGCCCGGCCTGCGTGCGCATCGCGGTCGGGAAGGGCGTGTGTGGCACCGCCGTCGCCGCGCGCGCAAGCCAACGCGTGGCCGACGTGCACGCCTTCCCGGGACACATCGCCTGCGACCCGCGCTCGCGCTCCGAGCTGGTGGTACCGATCACGGTGGACGGCGTCGTGGTGGGCGTGCTCGATCTCGACAGCGACCGGCCGGCGCGCTTCGACGCCGCCGACCAGGCCGGGGTCGAGGCGCTGGTGGCGGCGTGCACGCCGTGCATCGACTGGGCGCGCGCCTGTCACGACTGACGGTCCGACGTGGTTGTGTCCACGCCGGAGGGGGAACGCGTGCCCCGGCACGGTGCCGTTCGTTCGTATCTGGTGTGCTGCCGCTTGGAGGCCGTCGTTGAGGACCACAGTCGTCGTTGCAACCCTGCTGACGCTCGTGTTGAGCGCATGCAGCAGTGCGCCCGATCCCGTCGCCACGAGCGACATCGAACCGAAGGTCCGCGTGGTGTCGACCGCCGGCGAGGGCACCGCGGTGACGGTCGTGCTCTACCGCGGCGACTCGCTCTTCGCCACCTACCGCCTGCTGGCCGGTGAGCGCCTCACCGCCACGGGCCCTGACGGCACTGCGGTGGTGTTGGAGCGCGGCGTCGACACGTCGGCCTTCTTGCGCCGCAACGCGTACGTGGGAACGCTCCCGGAGGTGCCGCCACGCGAGGACGTGACGATCGCGTTCGAGCGCTCGGGTGAGGCGTCGGCCCTCGAGACGGTGGTGCGGGTCCCCGCTGAGATCCGCGTCAACCGACCCCAAGCCGGCGACCGGCGCACCCTGAACGAGAGCTTCACCGTCGCGTGGGACGCGCTCGCCAGCGACGACGTGGAACTCAGCTACCGCGTGGCCGCGTGCGCCGGCCTCGACCCCGAGGAGCTCGACGACCTACGCACGCAGCGCGGCTTCGTCTCGTTCCTGCCGATCGACGGCGCCACCGGCCTCACCACGACCAGCTTCGACGCGCCCTCGGCGGCGACGCGCTGCGAGGCCGATCTGATCGTCGGCCGCGTGGGCGACCAGATCGCGCTCGACCCGGCCTTCGGCGAGCTCCGCGACACCTCGCGCGCCGTGCGTGTGACCGCGCCGATCCCCATGGTCTTCACCGAGACGCCCAGCGTGGCGACGGCCGACATCCAACCGAAGGTCCGAGTCGTGTCGGTCGCCGGCGGCGCCACCGAGGTGACGGTCGTGCTGTTCCGAACCGGGGCCTTCGCGGGGACGTACGAACTCGCCCTCGGCGAACGGCTGACGGCGACGCCGACCGGCGGCGACACCGTGGCGTTGCGACCCGGGGTCGACGCCTCGGTGGTCACCGAGCCGGATGCGTACACGGCGACGCTGCCGCCGCTGGCACCCGGCACCGAGCTGGTGATCGCGCTCGAGCGGCCAGGCGACGACGCGGCGCCGCGCACCACGGTGCGCATCCCCGACGAGATCGTCGTGAGCGAGCCGGCGGCGGGCACCACGTTGTCGTTCGGGGAGTCGTTCACCGTGCGCTGGCAGTCGCTCGCGAGCGGCCAGGTCGAGCTGCGCTACGACCTGCAGAGCTGCGAGGCGCTCGACGCCGAGGCGTTCGAGGACGCTCGCGTGGTCCGCGCGCGGCCTTTGCCGCTGCGCGACGGTGACGCCGAGAGCACGTCCATCACCTTCCCCCGCCCCGAAGAGGCCGAGCGTTGCGAGGCCGACCTGGTGGTGGGCCGAACGAGCACCGTGATCGAACTCGATCCCGCCTTCGGCGGGCTCGCCGGCGCCTCGCGCGCCGTGCGCGTGAGCGCCCCGATCCCGCTCGCGTTCGTGCCGGCGGCGCCGTGACCAGCGCCGTCCGCCGTGCTACGGTGCCGCCGTGCCGCTGCGCCTGATCGCCCTCCCGCTCGGTCCGCTGGAGACGAACTGCTACCTCGTCGTGGACGACGCCTCGGACGAGGCGGTGATCGTCGATCCCGGCGCCGACGCGGGGCGCATCCAGGACGCCCTCGCCGCGGAGGGCGCCCGTGCGAGCGCCATCTGGCTCACGCACGCGCACTTCGACCACGTCGGCGCCATCGCCGACCTGCTGGAGGTCGAACCCCTCCCGGTGCTGCTCCACCCCGACGACCGGCAGCTCTACGAGCATGCCACCGTACAAGCCGCCGCCTACGGCTTGATGGTGCGCTCGCCAGAGGCGCCGACGTCACCGTTGGCGCACGGCCAGACGCTGAGCGTCGGGGCGCACACGGCGCGCTGCCTCCACACCCCCGGCCACGCCCCGGGCCACGTCGCGTTCTGGTTCGAGGACGCCGGCGTGGTGCTCGCCGGCGACGCGCTGTTCAAGGGATCGATCGGCCGCACCGACATCGCCTTCGGCGATCACGACACGCTGCTGCGCAGCATCCGCGAGCAGCTGCTCACGCTGCCCGACGAGACGGTCGTCTACCCCGGGCACGGCCCGGCGACGACCATCGGCGCCGAGCGCAGCGGCAACCCCTTCCTGCGCTGACGCGCCCTCGTGCGTGGCCCCGGTATCGTGCACGCATGCCGGCCGCCGCCCAGGAACCGTGGCTCGTCTCCGTCCAGGACGCGGCCACCACGCTCAGCCCCGACCGCCGTACGGTGATCGCGTTCGACCTCGAGGGGCGACCGACGAGTTGGTTCACGGGCGGCG
>REEJ01000342.1 GCA_007695125.1 Trueperaceae bacterium
GTTCGGGGCCGTGACCGTCGCGACGGGCAGCCTGTGGCCGGCGCTGATCGCGCACGTGGCCGTGAACCTGCACGGGTTCAGCCTGGGCGGTCGCGGTCGCGGTCGCGGTCCGCGCGACGCGCGGCGCCCCGGTGTCGCGGGCGGCGGCGGCCTGCGCCCAGGCGACGGCGTCAATCCAGGTACGCCCGGATCCGAGCGACCGCCTGGCGCAACGCCTCCGGCCCCCTGACCAGCGCGAAGCGTACGTAGCCCTCGCCGGACGGGCCGAACGCCACGCCGGGCGCGAGCGCCACGCCGGTCGTGCGGGCCAGGCCCTCGGCGAACGCCACGGAGTCGCGTCGACCCGCGGGCAACGCTGCCCACACGTACATGCTGGCGCGCGGCATCGGGGCGTGCCACGAGATCGCCGCCATCGATTCGACCAGCACCTCGCGCCGCTCCGTGAACGTCGCCGCATCGGCTCGCCGCGCCTCGTCGGGCTCGCGCAGCGCGGCTGCCACCGCGCGCTGGATGCCGAGGTACTGGTTGAAGTCGACGGCGCCCTTCAGGCGCGCCAGCGCGGCCAACGCGTCGGCCTGGCCGATGGCCCAGCCGAGCCGGAACCCGCCCATGTGGAAGCTCTTCGAGGCGGAGTAGATCTCCACGGCTCGCTCCAGCGCGCCCGGCCGCGTCAACACCGAGGGCGCGTCGGCGACGTCGTCGACCAGGTCGACGTAGGGGAAGTCGTGGATGAGCAGCAGGTCGTGCCGCTCGGCGAAGCGCAGCGCCTCGTCGAAGAAGGCGGGCGTGGCGACGCCTGCCGTGGGGTTGTTGGGGTACGAGAGCACCAGCGCCCGGGCACGGGCGGCGTCGGCGACGTCGACCAGCCCGAGGTCCGGGAGGAAGCCGCGCTCGGCGCGCAGCGGCAGCGCGACCGTCTCGAGACCGGCCGCCGCGACGGCCCCGAAGTACGAGGGGTAGGCGGGGTCCGGCAGCAAGACGGCGTCGCCCGGGTCGGCGCAGGCGAGCAACAGGTGGGCGAAGCCCTCCTGCGCGCCGATGAGGGGCAGCACCTGGGTCTCCGGGTCGACGCGCAGCGCGAAGCGGCGTTCGAACCAGTCGGCGACGGCCTCGCGCAGCGGCGCCGTCCCGCTGTGGAGGCAGTAGGCGTGCGTCGCCGGGTCGTGCACCGCCGCGCGGAGCGTGTCGAGCGCCACGGCCGGAGGCTGCAGGTCGGAGGCACCGATCGACAGATCGATGACGTCGAGGCCGCTGCGGCGGGCGTCGGACTTGGCGGCGTCCATCGCCGCGAACACGCTGCCGGGCATGGCCCGCACGCGGCGCGAGGTGAAGCGCGCTGGAGCCGTCATGGGGCGAGTGTAGCGCCTCGCCAGGCGGCTCTCACGTGTCCCCGGCCTCGGGCTCGACTCGCTCGACGGCGACGCCCATCACCGCGGCGATGCGCTCGATGTCGACGTCGCGTGCGAGCAGGGAGGCCCCGGTTCGCCACGCCACCGCGACGATCAGGCAGTCGACCATCCCGCGTGGCGTCACGCCGACGCGGCGGCAGCGCCTGTAGATGCGGGCCGCCGCGTCGAAGTCGGCAGCCGCGTCGACGCCGAGCCAGCGGTACCCGACGAGGTGGTCGCGGAGCCGCGCGGCGGCGTCGTCGCTGCGCGCGCCCGCCGTGACCTCCATCAGCACCGGCTCCGTCACCGCGATCGGGCCGCCCCGTTCGATCAGGTCGCTCAGACGCCGGTCGGTCGCGCTGCCGCTGGCGCGGTCGAACTCGATCCAGGCCGAGCTGTCGACCAGGATCATCGCGATGGCATGGGTGTCTCGTCCCCGGGCAGCTCGTCGATCAAGCCAGCCCCCCGCAGGGCGAGCGCCTCGCGCGCGCTGAGCGGTTGACCGGCGAGATGGCGCAGCGCGAGGTCGACGGCCTCGGTCTTGGTCCGCACGCCGTAACGCCGCATGATCACGCGGACGTGGTCGTCTTCGAGTTCGAGGTTCGTACGGACTCGCGGCATGCTCATAACGTACATCTTCGTACACGTATCTGGTGTATCCATCGATCGACTCGGCCGGCGCCCAGGCGTCCGCGGCTACGGCCCAGGCGCCGAGCCAGCCCGAGCGCCGCCCTGGTAGCGTGGCCCGTGCCCGGCCGACCGCCTCGACCCAGCGACCAGGACGACCTGCGCGCCTCGCGCGACGCCGGCGAGCGGGCCGCCCGGCAGGCGCAGCGCAGCGCCCGGCGCCGCCTCGGCGGCTCGCTGCTGGCGATCTCGGTCCTGCTCACCGTGTACGCGTTGTGGGCACCCAGGACGGGTCCGCCGCTCGACGCGACGCCCAGCGCCGTGGAGGCGTGCGGGCCGCACGCTCCGGCCGACGCCACGCCCGTCTCGCTCCCCGTCGACTCGACGGCCACATGGCACGCGTTGCGCGGCGTCCTCGTGTGCTTCACGCACGACCTCACGATCACCGAGACGTTCGACCTCGGTCGCCACGGCGAACTGCTGCTCGCCGACCACCGCCTCTACGGCGACAACACCGGCCTCGAGGTCGACGACCCGACGCTGCACGTGGTCCGCCTCGGGGCACGCCAGCGTCCGCCGGCCGGCGCCGCGTGGCCACTGCCGTGGGGGCTCGAGGTGGGCGGCGTGCGCGTCGGCGACGCCGTGCTCGGCCTGGTTGGGCGGGTGTGGACCAGCCCCGCCGGCGGCTACCTGATCGAGCCGCAGGGGACGCCGCGCTTCGAGGTCCGCAACCCGCGCCCCGAGGCACCGCCGGCGCTGCCCGGCGACCTGCGCATCGCGGCGTTCAACACCCAGAACTACTTCTTGACGCTCGGTTCGCGCGGCGCCGATCACCCGGCCGCGCTCGAGCGCCAGACCGCCACGCTCGTCGCCGCGCTGGCGCGTCTCGACGCAGACGTGATCGCGCTGATGGAGATCGAGCGCGACGACGATGGCGCGGCGCTGCGAACCCTGGCCGCTGCGCTCAACGCGGCGCTCGAGGCGGACGCGCGGGACACCTCAGGTCCGGCAGGCTCGCCCCAGCGCGTCTACCTGGCCCTCCCCGAGCCGAGCGTGAGCGCGTCGCGGGCCGGCGACGCAATCCGACAGGGCTTCCTCATCGACACGGCGACGGTCGAACTCGTCGCGCTCGGTGCCGACGTCGCCGGCGTGCACGAGCGACCGCCCCAGGTCGCGACGCTGCGCCACCTGGCCAGCGGCGAGGTCGTGAGCGTGATCGCGGTGCACCTGCGCTCGAAGGCCGGTTGCCCCGCGAGCGGCGACGTCGACGCGGGGTTCGGCTGCTGGAACCTCAGGCGCACCAGGCAAGCCCAGGCGCTGCTCGCGTTCGCGGCACGGCTCGAGCGCGATCTGGAACACGCCGGCGCGCTGGTGATCGGCGACCTCAACACGCACCGCTACGAACCCCCGCTGGGCGTGTTCGAGGACGCCGGGTGGGAGGTGCTGACCGACCGGGTGCCCCCCGAAGCGGCCGTGAGCTACGTGTTCTTCGGGCGCTCGGCGGCGCTCGACCACGCGCTCGCCAGCGCCAGGCTCGCGCCGCGCGTGGCGGACCTGGCCTACTGGGCGATCAACGCCGACGAGCCACCGATCGCCGGGCCGGGACGCGGCGCGGCGGCGCCCGCGGGGTTCGCACCGGACCCGTTCCGCTCATCCGACCACGACCCGCTGTTCGTCACCTTGCAGCTCGCCGGCGACGCCGCGCGCGACGCCGACGCCCCACCGGGTGGGCCGGTCACTCGACCGGTTGGAGCAACCGATCGAGCACCGCGTCGTCGAGACGGCGCGCCTCGCAGCCGTCCGCGTCGCGGCAGGCGATCACGTACCGGAAGCGTCGACCCTGCGAGCCCGGCACCTCGGAGCGCAGCGTGTCGAAGTCGCGACGCGGGCCCGTCCACGCGCACAGGTCGCAGCACATCTGCGTCTTCTCCGCCCCAGCGCTGGGGATCGGCCGAAGCCGCAGGGGATCGCCGCCAGCGCGCGGCCGGACCTCGCGCCCACCGTCCTCGACGAAGCTGACGCTGTACGCGAGGGGTCGCGGCACGAGCCGCGTCGGCGTGGCCGGGAACAGCTCCTCCACGATCTCGCGTGCGCTGAACGCCTTCGGCTGCTCGTCGCCCTCGCTCACGACGCACCGGCCGACCGCCGGGTGCCGGCCCCGGCTGGGTCGCCTCCTCCGGGACCACGGAAGGTGAGCGCGGCGACGTACGCGAGCGTCACGACCCCGAGGACCGCGGTGGCGGCCACCAGCACCGTGCCGATCTGCATGACCACGATGCCGACGAACGCCCACACGAGCACGGCGGCGTAGGCGGCGTCGCGGTACACGCGCAGCATGCGCACACCGAGCGCCGTGGCCACCACCAGCGTGAGCGCCGCCCACACGGCGGCGGGCACGAAGCCCCCGTCCCAGCCCAGATCCATCAACCAGATCGTGGTGTTCGCGACCGTGGCGACGGTGATCCAGCCGAGGTACACCGAGAACGTGCCGCGCGCGACGAGGCGCTCGACGCGGCCGGGGGGCGTGTCGCCACGCTGCTGTGATCGCGCGCGCAGCCGCAGGTAGACGACGATCAGGCTGCCGAGCAGCACCAGCATCAGGACTTGGGTGGCGCCGAAGGCGAGGTTGTGCCACGCCACGATCCACAGCGAGTTGGCCACGTGCGAGAGCACGATCGGCCAGGCGACCGCGGCGACACGGCGGTTGCCGGCCTGTCCAGGCAGCGCCTGCCACACGGCGTACGCGAGCAGGCCGAGGTAGATCACGCCCCAGATCGCGAAGACGTAGCCGGCGGGTGTCACCAGAGCCGGGAACGAGTCGGAGATCTCGCCCGTGGTTCGCCCCGCCAGCGGTAGCACGTTCGCGATCGTGTTCATGGCGATGGTGACGAACGTCATCACCAGCACCGCGATCCGGCCCGGGACGGCCGCCGAACCGGCCCCGGCGGCGGAGCGGGTCGCCGTCGCGCTCACGTCTCCTGGCGCACGGCGGCGAGGACGCGCGCGGTCTCGATCGCCGTCATGGCGGCGTCGAAGCCGTTGTTGCCCGCCTTGGTGCCGGCGCGCTCGAGGGCTTGCTCGATCGTGTCGGTCGTCAGGACCCCGAACACGACCGGCGTGCCGGTGTCGTCGGCGACGCGCGCGACGCCAGACGCGACGATCGAGCAGACGTGATCGTAGTGGCTGGTGGCGCCGCGGATGACGCAGCCGAGCGCGATCACGGCGTCGACGTCGCCACGCTCCGCGAAGGCGCGCGAGACGAGCGGGATCTCGACCGCACCGGAGACCCAGGCGACCGTGATGTCGTCAGCGTCGACGCCGTGCCGACGCAGGCCGTCCAGGGCGCCTTCGAGGAGGCGGCGGGTGATGAGATCGTTGAAGCGGGCGACCACCAGCGCCACGCGCAGTCCGGCACCGTCAAGGCGCCCTTCGATGTGCTCCATGACGGCATGATGGCACGCCGCGCAGGCGACGTGCGGTCGGCCGTGGTCTCAGTCGGCGCCCTCGCGCGTCGGCGGATCGAGGTTCTCGAAGGTCATGTTCGTGCCGTAGGAGTACATCACGACGTTCTCCACCGAGGTCTGCACGCTGTAGGCGAGGCCGCCCTCCTGCAGGCGCGCGACCACCAGGTTCCAGCCGCGGCGCAACTCGAAGGTGGCGGGCGTCGTGCGCAGGCTCACGTCGTCCGTGACGTAGACCAGGTTGAAGTACCCGAACGGGTCGGTCAACTCCGGCGGCGCGCGGAAGAACCACTCGTCGAACAGGTTGTCGTAGGTGCCGTTGGCGTTGACGTCGTGGTACGGCTGCAGCCACGCGGTCGCGTAGCGCACGCCGTTGCCACCCTCGACCACGAACTCGTTGCCGATCATGAAGGCGAGCGGGAAGGCGCCACTGTTCAGCGCGCGCAGGTCGCGTTCGTCGGGCAGCATCCCTTCGGTCGAGAGGCTGAACGTCCCGCCCACCATCCGCACGGAACCGATCTCGCGCGCACCGTCACCGAGGTCGACGAACAGGCCGAGGCGCATCTCGGTCGGGAGCTCGACCAGCTCGTCGATCTGTGTGCCGCTGACGCGCACGTGCTGCTGGGCAAAGGCGAACCCACCGAGCGCCGCGAGGGCGAGGAGCAGCAGGAAGAGTCGTCGCATGGGTGTCTCCAACATCGTGGTCACCGCGGCACGGTCGCTGCGGCAAGCGGCGTCCGGCGTGGTGCGAGGGCATCGAGGCGTGCGTGGCCGCAGCGGCCCACGCTGGGCTCGGGCGGCAGGGGGCGACGGACGCACATGCGTCCACTGGTCGGCCTCATCATCCCTGCCGGTATATCACGCCGCCTGATGAGAGCTGGTGCCGTCCGGATGAAGACCGGGCACCCTGCGGCGGCGTTCAGGCCGCGTACCCCGTCGGGTTCGCCAGCCGCCAGCGCCAGGCATCGGCCACGATGTCGGCGAGCTCCGGGCGCTGCGGCGACCAGCCCAGCTCGCGCCGCGCCAACGACGCGTCTGCGACGAGCACTGGTGGGTCACCCACGCGCCGCGGCGCGACACGGGTCGGCACGTCACGCCCCGTGACCGCCCGCACCGTGTCGACCACCTGCGCGACGGATGCGCCGGCACCGTTGCCGAGGTTGTACGCCTTGGCGAGGCCCGCCTCGAGCGCCGCCAGCGCCCGCACGTGCGCGTCGGCGAGGTCGAGCACGTGCACGTAATCGCGCACCGCCGTGCCGTCCGGCGTCGGGTAGTCGTCGCCGAACACGTCGATGGCGTCACGCTCACCCATCGCGACGTCGAGGACGAGGGGGATCAGGTGCGACTCGGGGCGGTGGTCCTCGCCGCGCTCACGGCTCGCTCCGGCGGCGTTGAAGTAGCGCAGCGCCACCGAGGCCATGCCCGTCGTCCGGGCGAGCCACAGCAGCGCGCGTTCGATCTGCAGCTTCGTCTCGCCGTACACGCTCTCCGGTGCGAGGGCGGCCGTCTCGGGGATGGGGGTGCGCTCCGGGGTGCCGTACAGCGCCGCCGTCGACGAGAAGACGACGCGTTCCACGCCCTGCGCTGCGACGGCTCGCAGCAGGGCCAAGGTGGCGGCGACGTTGTCGCGGAAGTAGCGGTGCGGGTCGCGCATCGAGTCGCCCACGAGCGACGCGGCCGCGAAGTGCAGGAGCGCGTCGCATGGCTGGGCCTGGAGCGCCGAGCGCAGCGCGTGCTCGTCGGCGACGTCGGCATGGACGAAGCGGGCGGCCGGATGCACGGCCGCGCGATGACCGGTTCGGAGGTCGTCGACGACCAGCACGTCGTGACCGGCGTCGACGAGCGCTTCGACGGTGACGGAGCCGACGTACCCGGCGCCACCAGTGACGAGGAGTCGCATGTGGCGATGCTACCGCGTCGCATCGGGCGGCGCAGGGGGGGCGTCGCGTGGGCCACGCTGCGCTGCCGTGCGGCCGCCCAGGACGCGCAGCGGTGCTGCTGAGGCATACTGGAGGGACACGGGAGGAGCCCTGTCATGAGCGCGAGCACCAGCGAGAGCACCAGCACCGCACCCGCCACCACGAGTTCTACGAACGCCGGTCTGATCTGGTTCGACGGCCGCATCGTTCCCGAGGCCGAGGCGACGGTCTCGGTGCTCACCCACGCCATGCACTACGGCACGAGCGTGTTCGAGGGCATCCGCGCGTACGAGAGCGACCGCGGCGCGGCGGTCTTCCGGCTCCACGAGCACAGCGTGCGGCTGCTCGAGTCGGCCAAGATCCTCGGCATGAAGACCACGTGGACGGCGGAGCAGATCGACCAGGCGATCGTCGACACCATCAAGGCCAACGAGCGCGTGAGCTGCTACATCCGCCCGCTCATCTGGTACGGGGCCGAGTCGCTCGGCGTGAACCCGGGTCGCAACACGCTGCACCTGATGGTGGCGACGCTGCCGTGGGGCATCTACCTCGGCGACGACGCTGTGCGCAAGGGCGCCGCCCTCATGACGTCGTCCTGGCGCCGCTCGTCGGGAGACATCATGCCCACGAAGGCCAAGGCCGGCGGCAACTACGTGAACTCGGTGCTGGCCAACGCCGAGGCGCGCGACAACGGCTTCGACGAGGCGCTGCTCCTCGACAAGGAGGGCTACGTCGCAGAGGGTTCGGGCGAGAACATCTTCTTCCTGAAGGGCGACACGCTCTATGCCCTCGCGCACTCGGTGAACCTGCGCGGCATCACGCGCGACACCGTCATCCAGCTCGCGCGCGACATGGGCACGCGGGTGGAGGCCACGATGGCGACGCGCGACGAGCTCTACACCGCCGACGAGGTCTTCATGGTCGGCACGGCGGCCGAGGTGACGCCCATCGCGTCGATCGACCGGCGGCCGATCGGCCCGGGCGTGGCGGGCCCGTTCGGGCTCGCGATGCGCGAGCGCTACCTCGAGGTGGTGAGCGGCAAGGTCGCGGCGTACCACGACTGGCTGACCTTCGTGCACGACTGACGCTGGACGCGCCAAGCCGGTTGCAGCGCGCGGGGCCGCCGATCGGCGGCCCCGCGCTCGTGTCAGAAGCGCACGCGCACGCGGCCCTCTTCGAACGTGATCGAGCGTTCGCCCCCGAGCGAGAAGCCGGCGTCGAGCGAGACGCCCAACCAGTAGGAGCCGCCGCGCGCGTAGCACACGCTGCCGGCCGTGCTGTCGGCCGGGATCGTCAGGTCTGGGACCGCCAGGGTCAGGCCAGCGGCGCCGCACGCGGCGAGTGCCAGGCCCGCGAGCGCGAGGACGGTCGCGTGGAGGAGGGGTCGCCGTGTCATGGGCCCACGGTACGGGGCATGCGGGCGACAGCGCGTGTCAGGATGCCGTGCCAACCCGGTCAGGGAGCCGTAAGCGGCCTGCGGCTAGCCTGTGGCCATGTTCAGCACCTGGTTCGCGACCCTGGGCGCCGCCCTCCCGACCGGCATGGCCGGCCTGCGCCGCGCCCCGGTCGTCACCGAACGTCGCCCGACGCCCGCCACGGCGCTCCCCTCCGTGCCGCCGAGCGACGTACGGACCGGCACGGCGACACCACAGCCCGCTGCACCCGCACGAGCACGCGTCGTCGATCCGATCGACCTGCGGGTGGTGCCGTTCGTGCCGAGCGACAACGGGGCCAGGCAGCGTCGCGTGCACCCGCGCGTCGTCAACCCCTTCCGGGCCTTCCCGAACCGCGGTGCGCACCTGTACGACATGATGAACCCGCGCGACCCGCGCGACTGAACGCACGTCGCTAGCGCTGCGCCCCTCTGCGTGCCCGAGCTGACCGGTCGGCTCCGTAGCGCGTCGTGCCCGAGCGCACGTCCGACCACGGAGCCGCGGTTCAGTACTGCCCCATCAGGCCGCGCGAGCGCGCGCGCCGCTCCGCGAGGGCGAACGCGAGCAGGCCGAGCGCCAGGTAGACCGCCGCGTTGAGCACCAACGAGGCCCAATCGCGCGGGCCGAACGCGCTCAGCGTGACACCCTCGATGAGGGCGGCGCGGATCATGTCGATGCCCTTCACCACAGGTGCGAGCTCGAGCCACGGCGCCACCGAGAGCGGGACGAAGGCGAAGCCGAGGAACACGAACTGGAGCACCTGCAGCAGGGCGTCGATCTGCTTGAACACGAGCGCCAACCCGGCGACGGCGTAGCCGAGACCGACGACGGCCACGAAGGTTGGTGCCAGGACCGCTGCCAGCAGCGGCAGGTCGAAGCTCAGCCACTGGCCGGCGGTCAGCATCGTGAGCACCAGCATCGCGGACGTGATGACCAGGTTGACGAGCAGCGTGCCGACCATGCGCGCCGCGAGGATGGCGCGCAGCCCGACCGGCGACATGGCGAGTTGCTCGAGGGTGCCGCGGGTCGCCTCGGTGGTCAGCTCCCAACCCATGCTGGAGACGCCCATCAACAGGAGGAACCAGAAGGCGTTGCCGACGATCGCGAAGCGGAGGTTCGCTTCGGCCGTGGCCGGGTCGCCGATCACGCTGATGCCGAGGAACATCGCAAGGAAGATGACGTAGAAGGTGACGACCAGGCTGATGGTGTTGGGGAGGTAGCGGCGTCGCTCGATGACGACTTTGCGTACGTTGGCTTCGAAGACGGTGAGCATCGTCAGGCCTCCGGTTCAGGCCCGCAGCCGCGAGCGGGCGCGTTCGAGTTGGGCGTCGGCGTCGATCGCGTCCGCGCGGTGGGTGTCGCCGTTGGGGGCCCCGTCCTTGACGAGCCTGCGGAACACGGTCTCGAAGTCGATGACGCGTCGATCCAGGCTCTCGATCGGCGTGGCGCCCTCGCGCAGCACGTCGATGAGGGCGTACAGGTCGTCGCCCTTGGCGAGCTCGACCTGCACGCGCAGACCGTCGTCGACGACGTGCACGTGCATGAGCCGGCGGCGCAGCGCCTCGACCTGGGCCGCGCTCAACGGCGCGCCGAGCTCGACCTGGTAGGCGCGCGACGCGAACAGGCGCATCAGGTGGTCGACGCGGTCATCGACCAGCACACGTCCGTGGGCGATGACGACGGTGCGCTCGCAGAGGTCCTGCACGACGGGCATGTCGTGGGTGCTCACGATGACGGTGCGGCCCTCGCGCTGCATCTCGCGCAGGAGCGCGCGGACCTCGTACCCGGTCTCGACGTCGAGGCCGAGCGTCGGCTCGTCGAGGAGGACGACCTCGGTGCCGGCGAGCGCCGCCACCGCGAGCGCGAGCTTCTGCTGCATCCCGCGCGACAGGCTGCTCACGAGCGCGTCGCGCTTGACGCCGAGGTCGAAGCGCTCGAGCAGTTCGTCGATGCGCTTCGCGACCGAGCGGCGCGGCATGCCGCGGTTGCCGGCGAAGTAGGTGAGGTTCTCGCGGGCGGTCAGGCGCCAGTAGAGGTTGCGGTTGCCCTCGAGCACGGCGGCCAAGTGGCGCAGCGCCTGGAGCCGGTGGCGCCGCACGTCGATGCCGGCGACGGTCAACACGCCCGCGTCGGGCGTGATCAGCCCGCACAGCGCCTTGATGGTGGTGGTCTTGCCGGCACCGTTGGGGCCGAGCAACCCGACGATCCCGCCGCGCTCGACGCGGAAGCCGACACCGTCGACCGCCGTCACGGCGGGATCGCTGCGACCGCGCGCTGGGTAGGTCTTGCTCAGGCCGTCGACGACGACGATGGCGTCGGACGGTGCTGCGGACGAGACCGGTGCGGTGGTGGCCGCACCGGCCTGGGAATCGCGCACGGCGTTCAGGCGGCGCCGACGAGGCGGGGCGCGAAGCGGCGGAGAGCCGGGCGGGCGACGCGGATCGTCACGGCGCGGAGGGCGTTGATCGGTCCGAAGGTGGCGGCGGCGGAGCGGCGCTCGGCGAGGTCGCGCTCGATCGCGGGGAGTGCTGCGGTCAGGGTGATCGGGTGCAGGTTCGTCATGGCGTCCTCCTGGGATGCGCGGGGGCTTCGGTGGTGTTCGTTAGTCAGAGTATAAAGCCAGTGTTTCTATTCTGTCAAGTGCTGGTTATCGGATTGACGAGTCACGACGCGCGCAGGCGCCCCCCGGCGAGCGCCCGGGGCGCCGGCGCGCGGCGGGGGCGGGGGGGGACGGGGGTGCCGGCGCCTGGAGGCGTCGGGCCGTCAGTGTCGGTTCGTCAGCGCCGGTTCGTCAGCGCCGGGCGAGGCGCGATGCGGTCTGCGGCGCGGTGAGGTCGCCGACGCGGTCGAGTCGAGCGGCGAGCCGCTCGAGACCGCGGGCGGCTGCATGCGCTCCGCGGACGACGAACGCGGGCAGCGCCACGAGGGCGGGCAGCACGTCTGCGCGGGCGAGCAGCGCAGCGTCGCGCTCCGAGGGGACGCCCAGCCGCCGCTTGGCGGCGGCTTCGGCCTCACGGACGAGGGCGGTCGTGTACAAGTCGATCATGGTGGCACCTTGTTGGCGGGGCGCGCCGCTCGAGGCGGCGGAAGAGGTGGGTGCGATCGAGCCCCTGGTGCCGTGAGCGTTGGGCTCAGCGGTTGGTCCAGTGGGCGTTCAGGCGGGGACGGCGTTCACCGTCGGCGTAACCGGCGCGGCGAAGGCGTTCGGTCAGGCTGTAGATGCGCGGTTCGTTCGTGCGCACGTAGCGCAGCGCGGCCAGCATGGCGTCGACCATGGCGACTCCTCTCTATGCGAATGGGGCAGAAAAAACCTCGGCCGAGGCCGAGGACACACGCAGCGTTCCGGCGTCGTCAGACGCTCGAAGCGCGTACTCCTCGGGGGTGGGCGGTCGGCGGCGCGGCAGCGCAACCGAGAGCCTGCGGCAGATCGGGTCGTTCGGTCATCCTGTCGCCACCTCCTCACGTGCCCGGGCGCGTCGCTGGCGCCCCTGAGCCGAACGAGATGCTAGCACGGCGATGCGGTGTATGCAAGAGGGTATCCGGCATATCCCGGCGTCTTCAGGACGCGACGTCCGGCACCCCTTCGCTCGCGCGCCGCTCGCCCTCGATCTGGCGGCGCTCGTGCTTCGGTCGCATCAGCGACACCACCACCTCGTACGCCTCAGGCGTCGAGGCGCTTCGCACCACGCACACGTCGAGACCGAGCCCGTCGAACACCAGCGGCATCGACCGCAACACGGCCATGCGCGGCCCACTCACGACGACGAGCGTCACGTCGGTCGCGCGCCGACCATCGCCGAAACCGACGGTCACGCCGAGCTCCTTCGCTCGAGCCCGCAAGCGCTGGCGCAGCCGCGCCACCGACACCGGGACGGGGGGCTCCGCGGCCCGCCGCTGCATGCTCAGTACGCCTTCGCGAACACGACCTTGACGGGGTACCCCGATGGGCGACCGGTGTGGACGCACACCGAGCCCTCCGCCGGTACGCCATCGAGCGGGATGCAGCGAACCGTCGCCTTGGTCGCTTCCTGGATCGCCGCCTCCGACGCCGGATCGCCGCAGTGCGTCGCGATCGCGAAACCGGACTCGACCTGCTCCACGAGCTCGTCGTAGCTGTGGACCTCGCGCATACGCGCGGCCCGGAAGTCGAGCGCGCGCTGGAAGAGCCGTTCGTGGAAGCCACCCAGGCCTTCCACCAGGAACTCGACCAGGCCGCTCAGCGGCACCGCCGTCTTGTCGTCGGCGAGTCGGTCCTTCACCAGCGCGGTGCCGGCGGCGAGGTCCTTCGGCCCGAGTTCGACGCGCAGCGGCACCCCCTTGCGCTCCCACTCGTTGAACTTCCAGCCCGGGCTCATGCCGTCGCGGTCGTCGACCTTCACGCGCACGCCCGCAGTGCGCAGCTCCGCCGCGATGCGGTCGACCTCGGCCCCCACGAGCGCCTTGGCGTCCTCGTCGTTGCCACGGGCGATCGGGACGATCACGATCTGATGCGGCGCCAGTTTGGGCGGCATCACCAAGCCGGCATCGTCGCCGTGCGACATGATGATGGCCCCGATCATCCGCGTCGACAGGCCCCACGAGGTGGTGTGCGCGAACGCCTGCTGGTTGTGCACGTCGTTGAAGGTGATGCCGAACGCCTTGGCGAAGTTCGTGCCCAGGTAGTGGCTCGTCCCCGACTGGAGCGCCTTGCCGTCGCGCATCATCGCCTCGATGGTCAGGGTCTGCACCGCACCGGCGAAGCGCTCGCCCTCGGTCTTCTCGCCCCGGATCACCGGCACGGCCGCGAACTGCTCCGCGAAGGTGGCGTAGACGTCGAGCATCTGCCGCGTCTCGGCGCGCGCCTCTTCCTCGTCGGCGTGGGCCGTGTGCCCCTCCTGCCACAGGAACTCGGTCGTGCGCAGGAACGGGCGCGTGCGCATCTCCCACCGCACCACGTTGCACCACTGGTTGTAGAGCAGCGGCAGGTCGCGGTAGCTCTGCACCCACTTGGCGTACAGCTCGCCGATGATCGTCTCGGACGTGGGCCGGATCGCCAGCGGCTCGTCGAGCTCCTGACCACCTGCGTGCGTGACCACCGCCAACTCGGGCGAGAAGCCCTCGACGTGCTGGGCCTCGCGCTGGAAGTAGCTCATGGGGATCAGCATCGGGAACGACAGGTTTTCGTGGCCCGTCGCCTTGAACATCGTGTCGAGCTCGCGCTGGATGTGCTCCCACAGGGCGTACCCGTACGGCCGGATCACGAACGCGCCGCGCACCGGACCCAGGTCGACCAGGTCGGCCTTGTAGACGAGCTCGTTGTACCAAGCACTGAAATCGGTGGATTGGGGCGTCAGACCCTGCTGTTTCGCCATGTCGCGGACAAGCCTACCAGGCGCGGCCCCGACCCGGGCAGCGCGTCGCACGTCCCGGTCGGGCAGGCGCCGGTCGCGCACGAGCCACGCCGCGGCCCGACGTGCCGCGTACGATCGCCGTAGCCATGGCCACCCGCACCCCCACGCCCGACGAACTCGCCGCGGCCGCGCCGCACTTGCCCGTGGCCCTGTACGACGGCTCGTGCGTGTTCTGCACCGCGCAGGCCGCGCGCGCCCGGCGTTGGGCACGCGGCGGCCTCGCGGTGCGGCCGTTGCAGGAGGCCCTCGACGACGTCCCGTGGGTCGATCCCGACGACGCGCTCGAGGCCCTGCACCTGGTCGACCGCGACGGGCGCAGCTACGTCGGCGCCGCCGCGATCGTGCGGCTGCTGCGGCTCACCCGACCGCTGCTCGGCATCCTGGTGCTGCCCTACCACCTGCCGGGCGTGCGCTGGCTGGCCGAGCGGGCCTACGCGAGCGTGGCCGCGCGACGCTACGACATCGCCGGCCGGCACGACGCCTGCGACGAGGGTGTGTGCGGGGTGCCGTGGGCGGAGCGCACGGAGGGACAGGAGCGCAGCGCCAGCGACGCGTGACCGTCTGCAGCCGCGCGGCGCTCGCGGCGGGCGGTCGCTACAGCACCAACACCGGGCGGCCCGCGAGCACCAGCGTCCGCTCGAGCACCCCCCCGAGCAGGGACTCGAGCCAGCGCGAGTAGCGGTAGCTGCCCATCAGCACGAGCTCGCAATCGCGCTCCGCGGCGACGGCGACGAGGGCGTCGGGCACCGCTCCGCGACGATCGACGTAGTCGGCCTCGACGCCGAAACGCTCCAGGTAGCGCCTGGCCGCGTCGAGGGTCGCGGCCGCGTTGCGCTGCAGCTCCGCGACGGTGCACACCACCAGCGTGGTGTCCCACTTCGCCGCCAGGTACGCCCCGACGAAGAGCGCCTGATCGGCGCGTGAGCCGCCGTCGTAGGCGACGAGGGCGCGCGCCAGCGGCCGCGGCGCACCGATCGTGACGAGCACGGGGCGCGGCGAGCGCCGCAACAACCCCTGGTAGCGCGGTGCCAGGCGCCACTCGCTGCCGCCTGGGGTCGGGATCACCAGGGGTGCCACCACCACGTCGACCCACGCGGCCCGCTCGCGCAGCGCCGCGACCGGGTCGCCCACGGTGACGGCGAACTGGACCTCGATGCCGGCGGCCACTCCCGCCTGCGCGACCGCGGCGCGGAGCGCGGTGACGTCGTCGCTCTCCACGGCCGCGGCGTCGGGCACCACGTGCAACCCGTAGACCCGCGAGCGCTCACGCTGCGCCACCACCAGCGCCTGCTCGAGCGCAGCGATGCCGTGCACGACATCGGGTATGGAGACCAGGAGGTCGTCGGCGATCGCCACCTCATCGCGCCCCTCGGTCTTGTTCGCCCGCACCGCATGCAGGACGCCATCGCGGCGCTCGGTGTCGAGCCCCTGGCCGCCCTCGAAGCCGAGCGCCTCGGCGATCGTCTCGCTCGGGAGCGTGAAGCCGAGTTCCTTCTCGAGGCGGCCACGGTGCTCCGAGAGCCACAGGTACAGGTCGGTCTCCGTGCGGCCCGGGAAGTCGCGCATGACCCCACTGGCGCGGATCGACGCCACGACGGGCCGGTAGACGGTGTCGTACCAGTGCGCCACGGCCTCGTCGAAGGGGACGTCACGCTCCTCGTCGAGGCCCATGAAGTAGTGGTGCACGTCGATGTGCTCACGCAGGCGCTCGTAGGCGCCGGGCACCGTCACCGCCAGGCTGGCGTCGGGGCGGAGTTCGTCGATGCCGGTCGACTCGACGAAACGCGAGTGCTCCTCGAGCAGGATGAGGTCGCTCGGGTCGACGTCGGCGCTGAGCGGTACGCGGGCGTGCACCGGCGTGACGTAGGCCTGGATGGTGGGCGCCCCCAACTGGCGGGCGACCGAGACGCGATGGTTCCCATCGCGCACGAAGTAGGCCTGGCCGATCCGGTACAGCTCCACGGGAGGCGTGCCCATCGGACCGGTCATCGCCACGCTCACGCCGACCCAGCGGGCCTTGTCGGCGTCGACCCGGGGCAGGAACTCGCGCGTGAAGTCGTTGTAGCGGCCGACGCTGCCGACGATCGCGTCGAGCGGCACGTCCTCGAGCACCGGCAGCGACGCCTCCACGGCGTGCAGGCGGCGGCGCACGTCGTCGTACGACAGCAGTTTGCGCTCGTCGGCCCCGAACGCCGCCAGGACCGACCGCAGGTTGGCCTTGCGGCGCGCTCGGGAGAACGCGTGCGCAGCCTCGTACGCCCCGGCCCGATCGCTCGTCACGCTGGCATCATGCCACGAGGCGTTCGCGGCTCGAGCGCTCGCGCGGCGGCGCGCTGGCGGCTGCGACGGGTATACTCGCGGCCCTGACGGCCCCGGCCGCACACGCGCCCACCGAACGCGGCACGGCGGCACACGAGGCGCACCAGACCCCGCGGAGGCACCAGTGAACCCCCAGCAGCCCGACCTCGCCACCGGCGCCAATGCGCCCGGCACGTACTACGCCACCACGCCGATCTTCTACGTCAACGCCGCGCCACACATCGGCCACGCCTACACCACCATCTTGGTCGACGTCGTCACCCGCTTCCATCGCCTCAAGGGCGACGACACCTTCTTCCTCACCGGCACCGACGAGCACGGCGAGAAGGTGGCCAAGGCCGCCGCCCGCGCCGGCGTGACCCCGCAGGCCTACACCGACCAGGTCGCAGCCCAGTTCCGCAGCACGTGGGACGGCATGGGCATCGCCTACGACGAGTTCATCCGCACCACCGAGCCGCGCCACCAGG
>REEJ01000295.1 GCA_007695125.1 Trueperaceae bacterium
GGACCTCGGCGTCCGCATCGAATGTCACCTTCGCGCTGTAACCCTTGTACGTCATGGCGTGACTCCTGCCTGCTCGAGGAAGCGCCTCAGCGACACGACCGCGCCCCGATCGAGTTCGTTGCGCGGATGCGGGCGGTGGAAGACGGCGCGCACACCGTGCAACTCGACCCGAACCCGTGAACCCCGCCCCGACGCAAGCCGTGCTCCCTTCGCGACCAGCATCGCGTCAACCTCGTCCCAGCGGAGCGAAGGCGGTACGGGCGTTGCGAAGACGCGGTCCAACGTCCGAGCATGCTTCGTGCGCACACGCCAATCGTAGGAACGCTCGTCGTGACCCTGCCGGCGTACTCGTCATTCGTCAAGATATCACACATTGATATCACCACATCTCTGGAGTCTGCCTATCCGCTGTGCCACGGGTACGGCGGTTGCATCGGCGCGGCTACCGTCTTCACAACGGGTTGCTAGGAAGGCGAACCGTCGGCGGAGCGTGTCGTGGGCGATCGTGCCGCGCGCTATCATGCGAGTGCCATGAACACACCCGTTCGTGACCGCTCGGAGGCCCTTGGGCGGCTAGCCGGCTTCGCGCCGCGTCTCCATGAGCGAGGCGTCACGTCGCTACGCATCTTCGGGTCGGCCGGCCGCGACGCGATGACGGCCGAGAGCGACGTCGACATCCTCGTCGAGTTCGACCGGCCCATCGGGGCGTTCGAGTTCCTCGACCTCCAGGACGACCTGGCTCGGATGCTTGGTCGACCTGTCGACCTGGTGACGCCGGCCGCCGTCAAGGAGAGGATGCGACCACGCATCGAGCGCGAGGCGGTCGATGCGATCTGAGGCCGATGCCGTGGGGTGCATCGCCGACATGCTGCAGACGGCCCATGCCGAGATCCCGTGGGCCAGGATGCGTGGGATGCGCGACCGGTTGATTGGATGAGAGCCGTACGTTGGACGGCTCGGCGCGTCGATTCGAGCGCAAGGGCGCTCCCTGAGCAACTCGCCGAAGCCCAACGACGGTGCGTTCAGGACGTCACCACGACGTCAACCTCGAACACCGTGCCAAGGGTGCGCATCCCGCTCGGAACGGGATCGTCGTGCTCGCGGTACGAGCCCAAGAGCCGTCGACCTACGTCGGCAGCGATCTCCAGCGCCTCTTCCGCGGTGCGGCCATGCGCCACGAGGCCCGGTAGATCGGTCGAGGTCGCCAGGAACTGACCGTCCTCGACCTGCTCGACGCGCATGCGGATTGCGAACGCCTGGTCCACGCTGCAGTCCACGGGCGAAGCTCTTCGACCATTGCGCGACGGCGGGCTCCTGTGCCAAGTGGAACCGACGATGCTTGGACGACTCTGCGCCTGGAACTTGCGGCGGTGGGCACGTGGCTCCAAGAACGACTGGGGGGAATCCAGGCTCGACCGCATCGGTTGAGTGCGTGTACGAAACCCCGGCGAAACACCGGTGTTTGATACAATCATCGCCTCATGGAGCAGCCCTCGATACCACCGCGCACCCTCCCCGATGCGTTGCAGGCCGAGGGCATCACCTGGATCACGACGCGTGAGATCGCCGAACGCCTCGCGATCCGGCCAGACCAGGTTCCAGACAGCGTAGAACGCTCTCGCGCTGCTGGACGGATGCGTTCGATCACCAAAGGCGCCTGGCTCGTCGTGCCGCCTGAGTACCTAGGATGGGGCGCCCCGCCCCCCGAGCACTACGTCGACGCATGGATGCGCCATCTCGGACACGCTTACTACGTCGGCCTGTTGACGGCCGCCGCACGCCACGGCCTCACCCACCACGCTCCGCAGGTCTTCCACGTGGTGACGACCGCACGCCTCCGAGACCGAACGGTCGGACGCTCGAAGATCGCGTTCGTGTACGCCAAGCACTGCCGCGACCGACACACCGTCCGCGCCACCGTGCCGACCGGCCAGCTCATCGTGTCCTCGCTCGTCGTCACGCTGCTCGACCTCGTTTCGCACCCGGATCGCTCCGGTGGACCGTCCAACGTCGCCTCGATCGCGACGTTGGCGCTCGAAGACGGGCGCTTCGACGTCGACGCTCTCGCAGCGAACGCCGCGACCTACCGCGTCCCCGTCGTGCAACGACTCGGCTACCTCCTGGAGAGGGCGGCGGACCACGTCGGCACCAGCGTCGATCTCGATCCGCTCGCACGACTGGTGGAGCGGCGCTCCATCGTGCCACTCGACACGCGCGCGCCCGCGACAGGTGCCGTCGACCCGCGTTGGCACGTGCGGGTGAACGTCGACGTGGAGATCGACACGTGATCCCAGAGGTCGATGTCGCGCGCTGGTCCCGCATCGTGCCGTGGCCGGCCGTCGAGCAGGTCGAGCAAGACCTCGTGCTATCGCGCCTGATGATCGCGTTCGCCCAGCACCCGCTACTGGGCCAGGAACTCGTCATGCGAGGGGGCACGTGCCTCCACAAGCTATGGCTGCCGAGACCGATGCGGTACAGCGAAGACCTCGACTACGTCCGGACGACTGCCGGAGGCGTCGGTCCCCTCTTTGACGCGATCCGCGACGTTGCGGACGACATCGGCTTCGATGCGGTCAGTACCGCCGTTGCCCAGCATCCCAAGGCCATCTTGCGAGCGCGGAGCACCGCAGGTATGCCGTTGCGCGTCAAGGTCGAGATGAACACGTTCGAGCGGGCACCAGCGCGGCCCACAACGACTCGCCCACTGGCGGTAGAGACGGCGTGGTTCACGGGCACCGCAGACGTGCCGACGTTCGCGCTCGAGGAGCTCATCGCTACCAAGCTCCGCGCCATGTACCAACGATCCAAGGGGCGTGACGTCTTCGACTTGTGGCTCGTCGAGCACCGCTTCGACATCGATCCACGCGCTGTCGCGGCGTGCTTCGGCCCGTACCGACCCGACGGATGGTCCGCCGATCTAGCGATCGCGAACGTCCAGCGCAAACTCGAATCGAGGACGTACCTGGAGGACCTCCGCCCACTCGTCCGCAACTGGCCAGAGGGGTTCGACGCCGAAACGGCGAGGGAGGTCGCCGTCCGTTTCCTCATGGTGAGCGAGTGAGTCCGCGGCATCGTGCCTACGATGACGACCTCACCGGGCCGGACAGGACGTTGACGTCGACCGTGCAGGTCGCTTAGCCGCCAGCAGGTGCCCGAGCACGCCACCGGCCCTGCGTTAGCGTCATGCCATGCCATGCGCAACGACCAGACGATCGCCCTCGGCGTTCGTTGCACGATGGTGATACCGAGCCTCGCCTGCCACGACGCGGCCACTGCAATGCGCCGCAGCTACTGGCCGTCCTTCCCCACGCATCACCATCGCCAGGAGGTC
>REEJ01000126.1 GCA_007695125.1 Trueperaceae bacterium
TCCGGATGTGCGAGCCGTCGACGTCGGCGTCCGTCATGATGATGATCCGGTGGTAACGGACGTCGTCGAGGCTGAAGTGTGCGTCGTTCTCGGTCCCCTCGATACCGGCGCCGATCGCCGCGATCATGGCCCGCACCTCGGCGTTCTTGAGGACGCGGCCGATGTTGGCCTTCTCGACGTTCAGGATCTTGCCCCGCAGCGGCAAGATCGCCTGGAAGCGACGCTCCCGGCCCTGCTTCGCAGAGCCGCCGGCCGAGTCGCCCTCGACGATGTAGAGCTCGCTCACACTGGGGTCCTGGGACTGGCAGTCGGCGAGCTTGCCCGGTAGCTCGTCGCTCTCGAGCGGGTTGGCGCGCCGCACGAGGTCGCGGGCCTTGCGCGCCGCCTCGCGCGCTCGGGCCGCGCTCGCGGCCTTCTCGATGATGGCCTTGCCGACCTTCGGCTGCTCCTCGAGCACCTCTGCGAGCTTCTCACCGACGACCGTCTGCACGGCTGCCTGGGCCTCGGGGTTGAGCAGCTTGACCTTCGCCTGCGACTCGAACATCGGGTCGGACAGCTTCACGCTGATGACGCAGTAGATGCCCTCGAGGTAGTCCTCGCCGGTCGGCGCGGCCTCGCCCTTCTTCAGCAGGTTCTTGTTCCTGGCGTAGGTGTTGAGCACGCGCGTGTAGGCGGTCTTGAAGCCGGTCAGCGGCGTGCCGCCGTCGCGGTTGGTGATCATGTTGGCGTAGGTGAGGATGGTCTGCCCGTAGCCGGCGGTGTGGAGCAGGCCGACGTCGACCTCGATCGTCTCGTCCTTGCCGTCCTGGCTGATGGTCACCTCGTCGGTGATCCGGATCGCATGGTCGTAGAGGCGCTTCTCGTCGCGAGCCAGCCCCTCGGCGAACGCCGCGACACCACCGGTCTCGTGGAAGACGTCGCGCCGCACGTCGGTGTGGCGCCGGTCCTCGAGGATGATCCTGACGCCGCCCGTGAGGTAGGCGAGCTCGCGCATCCGGCGCTTCATCCGGCCGTGGTCGAACCCACCTGGAACGTCCTTGAAGATCGCCGGGTCGGGTTGGAAGGCGACCCGCGAACCGCGCTGCCCCTTGGCTGCGGGGCCCACGACGAAGACCGGCTGCACCACCTCGCCGCGCTCGAAACGGATGCGGTGGTGCTGCCCGTCGATGAACACGTCGGCCTGTAGGAAGGTGGAGAGGGCGTTCACGACCGAGCTGCCCACGCCGTGCAGGCCGCCAGACACCTTGTACGCCGAGTCGTCGAACTTGCCCCCGGAGTGGAGCTGGGCGAAGATCACCTCGATGGCTGTCTTGCCGCCCTCGCTCGCCATCGTGCCCACGGGGATGCCGCGGCCGTTGTCGGTCACGGTCGCCGAGCCGTCTGCTTCGAGCACCACCTCGATGGTGTCGGCGTAGCCGGCCAGCGCCTCGTCGACGGCGTTGTCGATGATCTCGGTGAGCAGCTGGTGATACCCGTCGACCCCGGTGCCCCCCTGGACGTACATGGCGGGGCGCGCACGCACCCCTTCCAGGCCCTTGAGCACCCGGATGTTGTCGGCGGTGTAGGCGTTCGTCAAGGCGTGCCTCCGTGTCGCTCGAGGTGCACCACACACGGCAGCGGACCCCGAGGCGGGGTCGTGTGGCGGTGCCCTCGGAAGGTGTGATGGGGACGGGCCGGACGGCCCCCCAAGACCCGATCATCATACCCCGCACGAGCGCCCGTGGTCAAACCAGGAATACCGTCCCAGACGGTGCTCTTGCCGCCTCGCGCGGACCGGCGAGCGCGCTCGGTCGCCACGTCGACCGGCGTGACGAGCGCTCAGCTACGGATCTGTCCTGTGCCGTCCACCACGTACTTGCTGGTGACCAGCTGAGCCAGCCCCATCGGACCACGCGCGTGCAGCTTCTGCGTGCTGATGCCGATCTCGGCGCCGAAGCCGAACTCGAAGCCGTCGGTGAAGCGCGTCGAGGCGTTGACGTACACCGCAGCCGCGTCGACCTCGTCCTGGAAGCGCCGACCGGCCACCAGCGAGGCGGTGACGATCGCTTCGGAGTGGCCGCTGCCGTAGCGAGCCACGTGCTCCAGTGCAGCGTCGAGCCCGTCGACCACGCGGACGGCGAGGACCAGGTCGAGGTACTCCGTGGCCCAGTCATCGTCGTCCGCGGCCTCCACGGGGACGCCGCCCCCCACGTGCCGGGTGCGTTCACAACCACGCAACCGAACGCCCGCCGCGGCGAGCTCCGCGAGCGCGCCCGGAAGCCACGACGAAGCGACGTCGGCGTGGACCAGCAGCGTCTCGGCGGCGTTGCACACCCCAGGCCGCTGGACTTTCGCGTTCAGGACGATCGCCGTCGCCATGGCGGGGTCGGCGTCGGCGTGCACGTACACGTGGCAGTTCCCGACGCCGGTCTCGATCACCGGCACCTGCGCCGTGCGCACCACGTGCTCGATCAGCCCCGCGCCGCCCCGCGGAATCGCCAGGTCGACGCGGCCACGGGCCGTGAGCAGCGCGCTCACCTGCGCCCGATCTGGATCGTCGACCAACTGCACGGCGTCGGCCGGGACGCCCGCGACCTCGAGACCGGAGCGCATCGCGGCGACCAGGGCCCGGTTGCTGGCCAAGGCGTCGCTCGATCCCCGCAGCACGGCAGCGCTGCCCGCCTTGAGCGCCAGCGCAGCGGCGTCCACGGTCACGTTCGGCCGCGACTCGTAGATCATCGCGATCACGCCGAACGGCACGGTCCGCTGCTCGACGCGCAGGCCGTTCGCGAGGGTCCAACCGTCCAGCACGCGGCCGACCGGATCCGGGAGCGCCGCCACCGCGCGCACCGCCTCGGCGATGTCGGCCAACCGGCGCTCGTCGAGTGCGAGGCGGTCGACCAAAGCATCGGGCGTGCCGGCCGCGCGCGAACGCGCGACGTCCTGAGCGTTGGCGGCCAACACCTCGGCGGCTCCGGCATCGATCGCGTCGGCCAGCGCAAGGAGGCCGGCGTTTCGCGGTGCGTTCGGCAGGGCACGCGCGGCGCCGCGGGCGCGAACGAGGCAGGCATCGAGGTCGAACGCCTCTGGACGATTGTCGATGGACGTCGTCTGGGACGGCATAGCGCGAGGATAGCACGGGGACTCGCGGCATCCGGACGTAGACTCCGGACAGGAGGACCACATGGCACGAACCCCGACCGCTCTCGTCACCGGCGCCGGCGGCGCCCTCGCCGCGGCCGTGATCGCCCGCCTCGAGGACGCACACTGGCGCCCTGCCCTGGTCGATCTCGGACCGTCCGAGCGGCTGCTCGAGCGCTACCCCGGCCGGCTCGTGGCCAGCGCCGACCTGACCGACGAGGCCGCCACCCGTGGCGCCGTAGAGCACCTGGAGCGCGAGGCCGACGGCCTCGACGCCGTCGTCAACCTGGCGGGCGGCTTCGCCATGCAGCCAGCGGGCGAGGTCAGGCTGAACGACCTCCAGCGGCAACTCGCGCTGAACCTCGTCACGACGGTGCTCGCCACGACCGCGGCCCTACCCGGCATGCTGGCGCGCGGTCGCGGTGTCGTGATCGGCATCGCTGCCGGGCAGGCGGTCGATGGCGGCGCCCGGGTCGCCCCGTACGCGGCGGCGAAGGCGGGTGTGGTCGCGTACCTGCGCTCGCTCGACAAGGAGCTCGCCGAGCAAGGCGTGCGGACGCTGGTGGTCTACCCGATGGGCACGCTCGACACGCCCGGCAACCGCGACGCCATGCCGGACGCAGACCCGGCCGCTTGGATCGACACCGCCGCACTCGCCGACGCCATCGTGCACGGGCTCACGCTCGGACCGCGGGCGCGCATGAAGCGGCTCGAGGTCTGGCCGGACGCGCGCTGAGCGACACCGCCACCGACGTGGCCAGGCGTCGGTCGCTCAGACCCCGTCGCGGTACGTGAAGCGGCCATCGGACAGCGTCGCGACGACGCTCAGGTCGTCGAGGTCGTCCACCGGGTCGTGATCGAGCAACACGAGATCGGCGTCGAAGCCTTCGCTGACCCGACCGGAGCGATGCGAGCGACCGATCGCCTGAGCGGCGCCGGCCGTGAAGGCCCGTAGAGCGCTCTCGGCTCCGATGGCCTCGTCGGGCGGCAGCGGCGTCCCATCCGCACCGCGTCGACGCACGGCGGCGCGCAGGCCTGCGAACACGTCGGGTTCGGCGACCGGCGTGTCCGAGCCGAACGCCAGCCGTGCACCGGCGGCCGCGAGCGAGCGGAACGGGAACGCCCGCTCGAGGCGATCATGGAGAGCGGCTTGGATGGAGCCCGCGTCGAAGGTGAGGTGGATCGGCTGCATCGACGCCGTCACGCCGAGCCGGCCGAGTCGGACGACGTCGTCTGGGTGGGCGTGCTGCACGTGCTCGATGCGCGGCAGCAGGCCCGCCGGGCGCCACGCCTCGGCGGTCGCTTCGAGCGCGTCGACCACGGCGCGCACCGCCGCGTCGCCGATGGCGTGCGCCACGGGCGCGAAGCCCGCCTCGGCCACCAGCCGGAAGCGCTCGCGCAGGGCCGCCGGCCCGTCCACCGTCATGCCGAGGCCGCCGGTGTCGAGGTACGGCTCGAGCATCCAGGCGGTGCGGCTGCCGAGCGCGCCGTCGGCGAAGAACTTCGCTCCGCCGACGACGAAGCGCGCGCCCCCCTGCCCGCCGGCCAGGCCGATCGCTGCAGCGTGCTCGACCTCGGTGTGCGGCACGCACGCCCAGACGCGGAGCGGGTAGTCGTCGCTGGATGCGGCATCGGCGACGGCGCGCCACGCCGCCGGCGGCTCGAAGGCCATGTGGTGCACCGTGGTGATGCCGCGCCTGGCGAGGTCGACCCCGGCGTCGCGCACGGCGCGCGCCCAGTCGGCGCGCTCCGCGGCCGGGATGGCCGCGGCCACGAGGTCGACCGCGCGCTCGAGCAGGTACCCCGTCGGGTCGCCTGCGGCGTCTCTGACGATCACACCGTGATCGGGATCGGGCGTGGTGGCGTCGATCCCGGCGGCGGCGAGCGCGGCGCGGTTGGCCCAGCCGGCGTGGTGGTCCTGCGAACGCAGCAACACGGGGTGGCGTGGGGCCACGGTGTCGAGCGCGGCGGCCTCGAGCGTCGGGACGCCCCAGCGGTCGAGCGCGAACCCGGCACCGGTGATCCACGCCCCCGCTGCGCTGCGATCAACGCGCTCAGCGACGCGCGCGAGCGCGCCGACGAGGTCGGGCACATCGTGCAGGGCGATGGCCGCGAGCTCCATGCCGTGCTGCGCCAGGTGCACGTGGGCGTCGTGGAAGCCGGGGAGCAGGCATGTCGACGGCGCCTCGACGACGGCGGTGCGCGGGCCGCGCCAGGCCGACGCGTCGGCCCGCGACCCGACGGCCACGATCCGGCCGTGGGCGATCGCGACGGCCTCGGCGCGCGGACGCTCGGCGTCGAGGGTGCGGACGTGGCCAGGCAGGAGGATCAGGTCGGCGTGCATGGCGTCGAGTCTACAGGCCCGTCAACGCCGCGCTGCCAGGGCGACGAGCACGTCGAAGTCGTCGGGGCAGGTGGGGTCGTCGAGCGCCGCGCGGTTGCGGCGCGTCTCGCCGCACGCGCGGCAGCGATGCACGATCACCCAACCCTTCTTGCCGGAGTGCTCGACCCCGACGGGTTCGAGGACGCCCCCACAGGTGTTGGCGCGGTCGCCCGGGTTGACGTCCACGTGCAGCGAGTGCAGGCACCAGGGACAGTGGTTGCGGTACGAGCCGTTGGCGAGCGGCGGGACCTCCGCGCCACAGTTCGTGCACATGAAGCCGGTGTTCGTCCCGATCGCGAGGAAGCGCCGCACGCGCGCAGTGTAGCGCCACCGGACCCCTGTGACCGTACCCGCCCAACAGGCCCGGAGCGACTCCCGGGCGGCACCGCGCCCGGTGCCGCCGCTTCAGTCGCGGGCCTCGTCCAAGACGGCACTGCGCGCAGCGACGCGGCGCTCGACCTTGGCGACGTACGCATCCGGGTCGCCCTTGCGTCGCAGCCCGGCGGCCACCATCGAGCGCACCGTGCCGAACACCGGGCGCTCGGGCCACGGCCGATCGTGCCGACCGTAGACCCAGGCCACGCCGGCATACGAGTTCGGGTCGCGGCCATCGAGGAAGTACCGATCGTTCAAGGTACGCGTCAGGTCGAACGCGGCTTCCGGATCGCTGCTCCACGCGAGGATGCGCTTGCCCCAGTACATGCGCATGTAGTTGTGCATGTAGCCCGTGGCGCGCATCTCGAGCATGGCGGCGTTCCAATACGGGTCGTCGGTCTCGCCCGCCTCGAGCGTCGCTGGATCGTAGACCCGCTCACGCTCGTCTCGGGCATGCTTCGAGAGCGTCTTCCGAGCCCACTCCGGGAGCGCCTCGTAGCGGTCGTAGGCGGGCTCGAACCAGGCGTGGTTGATCGCAAGCTCGCGCCGTACCACCAGCTCCTCGACGAAGGCGTCGCGCGACCGCGCCGCCGAGTCGCGCTCGCGCGACGCGTCCATGACCGCGCGGAGGACGCGCACGGGCGACACCTGCCCGAAGTGGAGGTGCATGCCGAGGTACGACACGGCGTCGCGCTGAGGCTGGTTCCGATCGTCACCGTACGTGTCGAGGACGCGATCCGTGAGGCGACGGAGCGCGGCTGCGGCGTGGGTCTCGCCGCCGCGGAAGTACGCGCTCACGCTCCCTGCGGCGCCGTCGACAGCGAGGCGATGCGCCAGCGCATGCGGGTCGTCGAGCTCCGCCTCGAAGCCGCTGCCCTCACCAGGCGGTACCGTGTCCGCCGGCCACGGCCTCGCCACCGCGACGGCCGAGGGCAGCACGGCGAAGCGCTCCAGCAGCCGCTGCACCTTGGGGCGCAGCGTCCGCGCCATGTACTCGGCCTTGGCGCTCGCCGCCTCGACCGGCACGACGGCCTCACCCTCGACCTCGACGACGCCGCACGGCGCCTCCGACGCGACGCGCGTACGCCACGCTCGCTGATGCCGGAGGTAACCGCGGTCGCACACCAACGCCGCGGCGCCACGCGCGGCAGCGAGAGCGACCTCGTCCGGTGCGCCCAGCCGACACGCGAAGCCGACGCCACGCTCCGCCAAGGCGTCGCGCACGCCACGCAGACCCTCGAGCATGAACACGAACGACCGCTCGTTCGCGCCGGGGTACTGAGCATCGAGGCCGACCACGACGCAGGCCGGCCGGTCCCAGCGGGCCGCCAACGCCAGGGCGTGCTCGAGCGCCGGGTTGTCGCTCGCTCGCTGGGCCTGCTGCATCCAGTAGACGACGGGGCCCGGGTTCGGCCCATCGGCAGCGCGTCGAACACGGACGCGCTCCTTCGGCGTGAGCTCGGGGACGGTCAGGGCGGGCGCGTCGCGATCACACATGTCGCATGCTACGAGGTGGCGCCGTCCCCGACCGTGCCGTCTCCTTCCCTCCCTAGCTGCCCTGGGCCGCGTACCATTGCGTGTCGCGGCGCAGGCCGCGGCAGTGCATCATGATCCTGCTCGAGTGCCACGATCTCCTCCTTCGCGCCGCCGACCGCGACCTGCTCCGTGCCGACCTGGTGCTGCGCAGCGGCTGGCGTGTCGGTCTCGTCGGCCCCAACGGCAGCGGGAAGTCCACGCTCCTGCGGACGTTGGCCGGGCGTGCGCAGGCCAGCGAGGGGCTGGTGTCGCGGCCGCCCGGCGTGGAGGTCGACCTGTTCGAACAAGACGCTGCGCCGGGTCAGGCCGTCGACCTGTGGTCGTTGGCCCGGGCCCAGCTGGGAACCATCCGCGCGCTCGAGCTCGAACTCGAACGCGCGTACCGCCTCGCCCTGCGCGACCCGGACGCCGGGCTGCGCTATGCCGACCTGCTGGCCGGCTTCGAGCGCCGCGGCGGCTTCGACGCCGACGCACGACTCATGCGCGACCTCGAGCGCGTGGGGCTGAGCGCGGCCAGCTGGCAACGTCCCGCGGCCGAGGCCTCCGGAGGCGAGCGCCAGCGCGCACGGCTCGTCGGCGCGCTCGTCGCCGGCGCCGACGTCCTGCTGCTCGACGAGCCGAGCAACCACCTCGACCTGGCTGGCCGGGACTGGCTCGTCGAGCGACTCGGCGCGCACACTGGCGCGGTCCTCATGGCGTCGCACGACCGTGCGCTCTTGCAACGTGCCTGCACGCACGTGGCGACGATCGACGGCGGCCGCATCACGCTCCGGCGCGGGAACTTCGACCGCACGACACAGGCGCTGGCCGACGCGGCGCGCTCGGGTGCCCGGCGCCACGCAGAGCGCACGAAGCGCCTCGCAGAGCTCGATCGCATGGCCGCCGACCTCGCCCGCTTCGGGCACCGCGCTGCGCAGGTGCGCAAGCGTCGGGCGGGCCGCGAGCGGGCCGCGCTCGCGGCCGACGCGGCGGCTGCGCCTCCGGTTGCGCGCGACCACACGACACCGCTGCGAGCGGCCGCCACGCCCGGCGCGCGCGCAGGTGCGACGCTGTTGCGGGCCCGCCACCTGCAGATCCCGGGCATCCTGGACGACGGCGCGTTCGACCTTCGGAGCGGCCAGCGCGTGGCGCTCGTGGGAGCGTCCGGCAGCGGCAAGAGCTCGTTCCTGGCGCTCCTAGCCGGTGCAACGGCCGCGGCGGATCCGCGCGCCCACCTCGAGTGGCGCGACGGCACGAGCGTGCTGTACCTGGACCAGGTCGCGCGGGGTCTGGATCCGGAGCGCAGCGCGCGAGCGGCGTTGACCGACTGGGTGAGCGCGGCGCAGGCGACCGGCGCGCTCGCGGAGGCCGGCCTGCCCCATGCCGTCTGGGACCGGTCCGGGAGCAGCCTGTCCGGCGGCGAGCGTGCTCGCGTCGCGCTGGCCCTGCTGACGGTCCGCGAGGCCGACGTCCTCATCCTCGACGAGCCGACGAACGACCTCGACCTGCCCGGAATCGAGACGCTCGAGGCGCGGTTGACGGCCTCGCGGGCGGCCATCGTGATCGCGAGCCACGACGAGGCGCTGCTGCGCGCGCTGCAGGCCGAGGTCGTGACGCTGGAAGCCGGCTCGCTCGTTCGCTATCGGGGCGGCATCGACGGCTACCGCCGCCGCTCGCGCCGTCTCGAGCCGGGTGCCGACGTCACCCCGGGGACGGTCACCGTCCCGCCCGGTGGTGTCGACGCCACCGGCACCGACGCAACCGGCACCGACGCCGACGCGGACGCCGCCATCGACAGGGAACGCGCGCTTGCGGCCGCCGCGCTCGAGGACCCGCTGCGCTGGAGCACCCGTGATCTCGAGCGCTGGCAGGCCCGGCGCGAGGCGGCCGACGACGCGTTGCTCGACGCCTGGGAGCGGCGCAACCACGGCCCGGCACCCGCGCCGCGCTTCCGAACGCGGGAGGCCGGCGTGAGCGTGCTGGCCGACCGTGAGGGCGACGCGCTGCGAGTCGGCCTCGAGGGGGGCCCCGAGGTGCTGGTCCGCCGCATCGGCGCGGTGGCGCACCTGCGCCCAGAGCGTGTCGAGGGCCTCGTGACGCTGCCGTGGGCGTGGCGCGCGCTCTGCCATGGCGCGGCACGGCTCGCCATATACCTGTTGCCGGTCGAGGCCGTGCAGGTCTCGAGCCCCGTCCCCCTCGCGGGCGGCCCGTTCGAGCGCCACGACGGCGACTGGTGGGTGGCCCGGCGCGCTGCGCTCGAGCGGAGCGAGGGTTGGACGCAGGGACCCGTCGCTCCACGTCGCGGCCGCAGGCGCCGCCGCGACGGCCCAACAGGACGCATCGGTCGCGGCCGCTAAGCTGAGTGCATGCCGCGTCGAACTGCCACGCTCGGTCGGGCGCTGGCCTGGCTGCTGTTCGTCTCGCTGGTCGGGCTCGTCGCATGGCTGCTGCTCGCCCCTCCCGCCTGGATCGAGACGGTGTGGCTGCACGAGCCGTGGCCGCGCTGGGCGAACGTCACGAGCCGCCTCCACAACGCGACGGCGCTGCCCCTGACCGTGATCGTCGTGCTGTCCGGCACGGCGCTCGCGCTCGCTGGGGCGCTGCTGCGTCCACCGCGCTGGCGCCGCGCTGGCGTGGCCCTGCTCGCCTGGGTGGCCCTGCTCACTCTCGCGTTCGTGCCGGCGTGGGGAGCGAGCTACCGGCGGGCACCGCTGGCCCAGACGCTCGGCCTCGCCGACGACGCCGCGACCGTGCCCGTCCTCCTCGAGGCGTTCGAGCAGCTGGCCGCTCGCGTCCACGCCGACGCACCGGAGCGACCCCTCGCGGAGTCGGCGAGCGCTGCCTCGCTCGACGCCGCCGTGGCAGCGGCTGCCCGCTGCGTGGCCGACGCAGACGCGCTGGTGAGCGGCCGTGACGTCGCCGTCCCGGCGCGGGTGACACCCCTGCCTGCAGGCACCTTGCTTCGCGCCGGCTACGGCGGGATCTCGCTCCCGTGGCTGCTCGAGCCGCACGTCGATCAGGGCCTACCGCCTGCCGCTCGCCTCGCGGTCGCGACGCACGAACTGGCGCACGCCGCCGGTTGGGCCCGCGAGGCGGACACCGACGCGCTCGCGCTGCTCGCCGGGATCGCGTGCGATCACGACTGGGTGCGCTACGCCAACGCGCTGGCCGGTCTGCAGGCCGTACGTGCGTCGCTCTTGCAGTTGGTCGACGCACACGGCGTCGAGCGCGCCCGCGTCGATGCCACGCTGGCGGCGCTCCCTCCAGCGGCTCGCGCCGACCGTGCCGCACTCGTGGAGGCAGTCGCGCGCTGGTACCGGCCGGCGTTCGCGCAGCGTGTGACGACCGTGTACGACGCCTACCTACGAAGCCAGGGCGTCGACGCCGGCGTGGCCGATTACGACGCCTCGGGGGCGCTGGTCGCTGCGGCGCTCGCCGCCTGCGAAGCCGGCGTGACGCAACCGTGGTGCCGTTGACGCCCAACGACCCGAGCCAGCGTGCAGGCGTAACGGACACCGGCCCGCTCGGGTAGAGTGCTGTCGGATGCGTTCACCTGACACACGCAATCCCATGTGGTGCGGCGGGCCCGGAGCGGTCTCGACGTGAGGCGAGGCTGACGGGTGCACCGCCTCCGGAGACGTTTCGCCTTGACGAACGAAGCTGGCGTCACGCGCAGGTACGCCCTGCTCGCGGGCGTCCAGGAGTTCGCCATCTGGTTGCCGCTGCCGGTGCTGGTGTTGCACATGAGCGAGCGTGGGCTCGATCTGGCGCTGATCGGGTTCGCGTTCGCCGTCCGGGCCGTCTGCGTGGTCGTGCTCGAACTCCCGACGGGCGGTCTCGCCGACGCCATCGGCCGCAAGCCGATCGCGCTGGCCTCGCAAGCGTTCACGTTCGTGTCGTTCGTCTTCCTGCTGTTCGTCGCTGGCCCCGTCACGCTCTTCGCATACGCGCTGTTCCAGGGCATCGGCTCGGCGCTCCACAGCGGCGCGCTCGAGGCCTGGTACGTCGACCGGCTCCGCTCGACCAACGCGGGTGTCGCGTTGCAGCCCCACCTCGCCAGCATCGCCGTCGCTCAAACGGCCGCGATGCTGGCGGGCGCCGCCATCGGCGGCACGCTCCCTGCGCTCGTCAGCGGCCTCGCGTTGCCGTGGCCGCTGGCCGGGTTCGGGGTCGCCCTGCTGGCAGGCCTCGTGCTCCGCGGCGTGGCGCTGTGGTTGACCCTCGTCTTGGTCGAAGAGCCCGAGTTCGTCGGGCCTCGGCGCAGCGCCGCGCTCGGTACGGTGTCGATCGTGCGCGACGGCCTGCGCCTCGCCCGGAACGTGCCCGTGATGCGCTACCTGCTCGTCGCCGGCGCCGCGATGGGCATGGCGATCGTCAGCCTGGAGACGCTCTGGCAACCGATCGCCGGGCTCACCTTCGGCGCCGACCCGGAGGGGAGCGCCGTCTTCGGGGTGCTCGGGTTCGTCCTGGGCGGCGCGGGGTTGCTCGGCAGCCTGGCGGTGATGCGCTTCGGTCACCTCGTCCCCGGCGGCGCACCCGTGCTCGCGGGCCTCAGCCAGCTCGTGAAGGGCGCGGCGATGCTGGTGCTCGCGCTGCATGCGGGCGCACTCGGCGTCGGTCTCGGCCTGGGGTTCGCGTTCTTCGCGATCGCGACACAGAACGTCCCACACGACACGCTCGTGAACGACGCCGTGCCCGCTGAGCGCCGCTCGATCATGCTCAGCATCAACTCACTGGTGTTCTTCATCGGCGTGGCGATCGGCTCCGCGACCCTCGGCCCCCTCGCGAGCGCCGCCGACCCGCGCGTGGCCCTCACGGTCGCGGCCGTCGTCACGCTGGTGGCCTGCGGCGCGTATGTGGGCGTGGCGGTCGCGCTGCGCGCCGGCACGAGCGCACGCCCGCGCGCGGCCAAGGGCGCGCCGGGGCCCTGACGCCAGCGTTGCCGCGACCACCCCGGGCACCGTCGAACGGTGCTCAGTCCGCCGCGTCGGGGAACGGGCCGAGGTTGCGTTCGATCAGCGCGTCGATGCGCGGCGCACGACCCATGAACGCCGCGAACAGCTCGCCGGGATCGGCGCTGTCGCCACGCGCCAGCAGCGTGTCGACGAACGCGCGCCCCACACCGCGGTCGAAGAGCCCCTCTTCCCTGAACCGCGAGAAGGCGTCGGCGTCCAGCACCTCGCTCCACTTGTAGGCGTAGTACCCCGCCGCGTACGAGCCGGCCATGATGTGCGCGAAGGCGCACACGACCCCCGTAGGAACGAAGCGCTCGGCGATGTCGAAGGGCACCATCACGCTGCGGGCGAACGCGTGCGGATCCGCGTGGAGCGTCGGATCGAAGTCCACGTGCAGGGCCATGTCGACGTTGGCCAACGCGAGCTGCCGCATCTGCATCCATGGCTGCATGAAGAAGCGCGATGCGAGCAGCTTGTCGACGAGTCGTCCCGGGATCGGCTCGTCGCTGTCGACGTGACGCGCGAAGCGCGCCAACGCCGCCGGCTCGAGCGTCCAGTTCTCCATCACCTGCGAGGGGAGCTCGATGAAGTCCCACGCCACGGCGCCCATGCCGCGCGCTCGCACCTCGACGTTCGTGACCAGCAGGTGCAAGAGGTGACCGAACTCGTGAAAGAGGGTCTGGACCTCCTGGAAATCGAGCAGGGCAGGCCGACCGTCGTCGCCGGGTGTGAGGTTGCCGCACACCAGGCCGACGTGCGGGTCGAAACCGCCGTCCGGCCGTGGACCGCCCTCGACGAGATCGTTCATCCAGGCGCCATCACGCTTGTCGGAACGGGGGTACCAGTCGGTGTAGAAGGTGCCGACGTGGGTCCCGTCCTCGTCGCGCACCTCGAAGCACTCCACGTCGTCATGCCAGCGCTCGGGTGCGTCGACCCGCTCGAACCGCAGCCCGAACAGGTCGGAGGCCAGGTCGAACATCCCGGACTGCACGCGCGGCAGGGGGAAGTACGGGCGCAAGGCCTGCTCGTCGAGATCGAAGCGACGCTCGCGCCAGCGCTCGAAGGCGAAGCGAACGTCCCAGGGCTCGAGCGTCACGATCCCCAGCTCGTCGCGCGCGAAGGCCTCGAGCTCCGCGATCTCGCGCTCGGCATACGGGCGCGTCCGAGCCTCGAGCGTGGCGAGGAAGGTGCGCACCTGGTCGACACCGGCCAGCATCCGATCCTCGAGCACCAGTGCCGCGTAATCGCGATAGCCGAGCCGTGTGGCCAGCTCGCGCCGCATCCGCACGATGTCGCAGACGATCGCGCGGTTGTCGTGCGGCCCGCCCTCGGCGCGGCCGTTGTAGGCGCGCCAGAGCCGCTCACGCAGGTCGCGCCGACGGGCGTGCCGCAGGAACGGCAGGTACGACGGGGCCTGGAGCGTCACGCGCCAACCCGTCCGCCCGGCCGATCGCGCCCGCTCGCGCGCCTGCTCGACGACCGACGGCGGCAGGCCGTCCAGGTCAGCGACCTCGTCGAGGTCGAGCGCGAACGCGTTCGTGGCGTCGAGGACGTGCTCCGTGAAGCGGGTCCCGAGCCGCGCCAAATCGACGTGGAGCTCCGCGACGCGCTCACGCTCCGCCTCGGGCAGGCCCGCGCCGGCGCGGCGCAACCGGTCGAGCGTCTTGTCCAGATGACGACGACGCAACGGGTCGAGCGTTTCCGCAGCGGGGTTCGTGGCGACGTCGTGCAGCGCGCGGTACACGCGCGTGTCGACCTCGAGACGTGCCCGGAAGGTCTTGTAACGCGGCTGGACCCGAGCGAACGCGTCACGCAGCTCGGGACTCGAGCGGACGCTGGTGAGGTGATACGCGTACCCGTACACGCGGTCGACCCGCTCGAGGAGGGCATCGAGCGCGTCGACCGTGTCGCCGTAGCCGCGCGGGCCCTCCCGATCGAGGAGTCGCGCGAGCGACGCCTCTGCCTCCGCGACGGCGGCCTCGACGCCGGTCTCGACGTCACGAGCCGTGACCGAACGGAAGTCGATGCGCTGCGCACGAGAGCGCAGCGGGTTGGGATCGTGCTGGGGCATACGTCGGCCTCCGGGAGCTGATGAAGTGGTGATGCGTTGCGGGGCCGCTCAGGCAGAGCGCTGCAGCGGCTGGCGCATGACGGGGACGGTCTCGCGCGCTGGACCACCGCGCATGACGTTCGGTACCAGTTCGGGCGGTACGGCGTGGCTGAACAGGAAGCCCTGCCCCTCGTCGACCGACATCGCGGCGACGCGCGCGTGCTGAGCGGTGGTCTCGATGCCCTCGGCGACGACGGTGAGGCCGAGGCCGTGACCGATGCCCACCATCGCTCGGAGCAGCTCGACGTCGCTCGACGATGCGCCATCGCCGACGCGGGCGACGAAGGACTTGTCGATCTTGAGCGCATCGAGGGGCAGCTCTCGCAGCTGCATCAGATCCAGTGAGGCGGAGCCGAAATCGTCCAGGGAGACCGTGACACCGTGCCGACGCACGGCTGCGAGCTGATCGACGCCGCGCTCGAGGGCTTGGGCGCCGGTCTCCTCGTGGAGCTCGAGCTCGAGCAGGCCAGGGTGGAGCTGGTGCCGCTCGAGGGCGGAGCGCACGAGCTGGGCGAAGTCACGGCGTTCGAGGAGCTCCGGACCGACGTTGATCGAGACGCGCCGAGACGCACCGTCTTCACGCCAGCGAGCCGCCTGGGCGACCGCTCGTTCGAGCACCCACTCGAACAGCGTGTCGCCCAGGCGCGCGCGGAACAGGCCGGGCAGGAACTCGTGGGGCAGCAGCAGGCCACGCTCCGGGTGACGCCAACGCACGAGCGCCTCGACCGCGCCGGCGTGGCCGTCCGCGAGGTGGATCCGCGGCTGGTAGTGCAGCACGAACTCGTCATCGGCGAAAGCGCGACGCAGGTCGCGCTCGAGCGCGAGTCGGCTGCTCGCCGCCTCGTCGAGTGCGGTGTCGGCGAACGCGAAGCGCGAGCCCCCGTCGGTGCGCGCGCGCTCCAGGGCGCGCTCGGCCCGTTCGCGCAGGACCTCGACGCGCCGCCCGTCGGCCGGTGCGATGGCGACGCCGGCACTGGCCGACAGCTCCACGCGCAGGGTGCCGTCCTCGAACGGGCGCGACACCCAGGCGAGCAGCTTGTCGACCACCGGCACGGCGGCGTCCGCGTCTGCCAGGTCGGGGAGCACGACGGCGAAGACACCGGCCCGGACGACCGCCAGCGTGTCGGAACGGCGCAGCGCGCGCTGCATGCGCCTCGCGGCCTCTTGCACGAGCCGCTCGCCACGCCGCGCGTCCATCGTGCGATGGACGAAGTCGAAGTGGTCGAGTTCGAGGATGACGAGGCCAGCGACGCCGCCGTGCCGGCGGGCGTGACGGACCGCCTGGTCCAGGCGATCGTCGAGAACGCGCGCGGTGGGAAGGCCCGTGAGCGCGTCGACCTCGCCGACACCGTGGCTCCGCAACCGCTCGCCCGTCATGTCCCTGACCACGCCGTGGACGGCGACCAGGCCCGCCTCCTCGGCGACCCAGGAGACCGCCGTGAAGTCCTCGACCCAGCGCACGCGGCCGTCCGCGGTCAGCATGCGGTAGCGCTCCCGCCGCGAGCCGCGCTCCACGCGCAGCATCTTGAGCCGGGAGCGCGCCGCCTCGCGGTCCTCGGGCGCCACCAGGTCGACGAGCTCGCGACCCTGGATCTCGCTCGGAGCGTGCCCGAGGACCGCGCTCACACCGTCGTGCGCCCAGGCGATGCGCGTGCCGCCGGCGGCGTCCAGCAAGGCTCCGTAACTGAAGAAGGCACCGTCGCCACCGAGGCTCGACGCCAGCTGGCGGGCGGCGTCATGGGCACTGCGTGCATGCACCAGCTCGCTCACGTCGCGCTGCACGACCACGACGTGGGCGACGCGCCCGCGCACGTCCTTCACGGGGTAGTGCCGCTGTTCGTTCCAGAACAGGCTGCCGTCGCGCCGATAACAGCGCACCAGCCCGGTCGCCGCCCGCCCGTCGCGCACGGCGTCTCGCACGGCGCGGACCTCGTCTTGATCGGTGTCGTCGCGCATCAGGAAGCCGATGTCACGGCCGAGCGACTCCTCACGCCCGAAACCGGTGAGCGCGAGGAAGCCGTCGCTGACGTGCACGATGGGCTGCCCGATGCGACGCAGGTCGCTGACGCTGTAGCTCTCGCCCGACAAGACGCCCGCCAACACGCTCATCAGCTCGTCTCCGGCGTCGTCGGGAAACCCCGACAGGACGCGTTCTCGAGCGGCCTTGAGGCGGCGTTCGGCGATGGCTTCGGTGGTGGGGTGTGGTTCGTCCATGGGCTCCGTCGGCGCGTTGGGCGGACGGCTGCGGTGGCGAAGAATCGCCAGCGCTCCTCCCGGGCGCGCACCGTGTCCCGTGGGCCTCCCAACCCAAGCGGTACCGATCGCACCCACTCCCACGCTCTTCCGACACTGAAGGTATCACGCCACTTCGACCCCTACGGTGGCAAACGTCGCACTGGGACGCGATGTGAACCACATTACGGAGTTTCGTCGCATCCGTCGAGCCAACGCCATGAGATACCCTCCCATGGTATCCAAGAAGACGGGTGATGCCGTCCCCGCTCTGCTA
>REEJ01000107.1 GCA_007695125.1 Trueperaceae bacterium
CGGTCGAGGTGCGCGTGCGCGTCGGTCGCCGTACGCACGGCGTCGACGAGGTCGGGCGTGAAGGCGTCCAGCACCGACGCGTCGAGGACGAAGGCCGCGAGTTCCGCTGGGAGGTGCGCCAGGACCTCCTCGGCGAGGAACTCGAGCGCGAACCCCTCGCCGGCTTCCAGCCCAGCCACGAGCGCCCGCTCGTCGCGCGCGTCACCCTCGTCGGTGCCGCGCAGGGCGAGCGAAGCGAGGCGAACACCGACCGCCCAGCCTTCGGTCGCTCGCTGCACCGCGGCGGCAGTCGCGGCGTCGAGCGTCCTTCCCAGGACCGCGTCGAGGAGGGTCGACGTCTCCTCGATGCTCAGGCGCAGGTCGTCGGCGCGCACCTCGAGGAGTTGCCCGCGGGCGCGCCAGCGGTGGAGCGGCAGCGGCGGGTCGGCGCGCGATGCGAGCAACAGGCGCAACCCGCGGGGAGCGTGCTCGACGAGGAAGGCGAGGTCGTCGTGGACGCGTGCGTCCTCCACGACGTGCAGGTCGTCGATGCACAACAGCACGTTCGCATCGGCTTCGGCCAGCGCGTTCAAGAGCGGCGGGAGCAGCGGCCGAACCGGTGGCGGCTGTGGGCTCGCGAGCGTGGCGACGAGCTCGCTACCGAGGCCAGTCGCGCGCTGCAGCGCGGCCCCCAGTAACCGGAAGAAGCGCTGCGGTTCGGCGTCGTGCTCGTCCAACGAGACCCACGCGAGCCTTCCGCCAGGCTCGTGTGCCGCCGCATCGCCCTCGCGCCGTCCGACGGGCGCTCCAAGCGCAGCGACCACGGCACTCGTCTTGCCGAAACCAGCGGGTGCGCACACGAGTGTGACGGGGTGCCGCCACGCGCCGGCGAGGCGTTCGGTGAGGGCGGCCCGCGCGACGTGCTGCGGCCGCAGCTCAGGCGTACGGAGCTTCGCGAGCGGGATCACCTCGGCGGCGGGTCCGGCGTGGCGCATGCCACGACGGTAGCGCGAACCGCGCCGGACCGGTCAGGGAAGAGGATCGCTGGTCTCGATGGGGCGTACCTCGCGCAGCACCAAGCCCAGGTCACGCACCCTCGCCAGTGCTCCGTGCAGGGCCGCCTGATCGGGCAGGGTGGCGGTCAGGACGGTGGTGCCGTCGTGCTCGTGGTGCACGTCGAACTCCGGGAAGAGCGCGGCCGTGGCCGGCCCGAGGTGACGCTCGAGCCGGATCTGGTAGCTCCGAGCCGCCGTGGGCGACATGGTGCCCCCTCAACGCCGTCGGACGATCAGGACGAGCAGCGTCACCTGCAGCGCCAGCTGGGCAGCCTTCGTCACCAGGCCACCGCTGGAGAGCAACACCGAGGGGTCGCTCGCGTAGGCGGCGAAGAACATCAGCATCACCAGCGCGTTGAACGTGGCGCCCGTGACCCAGAGCCAGCGGCGACGCAGCAGCATCAGAGCACCGCCCAGCGCGTATACGACGGCCGCCGCGATGACGATGCCCTCGCTGCCTGGCTCGCTCTGGTAGCCGCCCGTGCCGAGCCACCCCGCGGCCAGCAGGAGGTAGCCGGCGGCGGTGAGCCACGCGAAGAGCGCGGCGAGGCGGGGTATCGCGCCGGTCTGCGCCGAGCGCCTGTGCGGCCCGATGGCGGCGATCACGAGCGCCCCCCGGCGTCGACGGCGGCGTGCCGCGCGGAGGCGACCGGCGCCGAGGGCCGTGAGACCGGCGCGGCCGCGCCGGTCTCGAGCGCATCGGCGACGTCGTGGGCGAAGGCACGGATCGCGCCCCAGTCGCGGAAGTCGCCGTCGGGGGCCTTGACGACCCGCGTGATCATGCGATCGACGAGGCTGAGCCGGCTGCGGTCAAGGGCGCCCGTGAACGTCACGTAGGCGCGTGCCGCGACGCGTTCGACGAGCGTAGGCGCTTGGTCGGGGTCGCCCGCCGGTTGCGGGTCGTCGAAGCCGAGCGGTCCCACGCCGAACAACCACACCGGGCGTTCGCGCAGCGCCTCGGCGTGTGTCTCGAGGTAGCTTGCGGCGGCCTTCAGCCACGAGCCGACGTAGACGCCGCTCCCGACGATCACCGCGTCGTACCCGGTCGGCGCCGGCGCGCTGAGCGCGTCGTGGGTGTCGACGTGCTTCCCCCGCGTCGTCAGCACCTCTTCGATCGCCGAGGCGACCTCGCCCGTGCTCCCGTACTTGCTCGCGTACACGATCAGGACCCTCATGGTGGTCCCCCTCTCGTGCCCCAGGCTAGGCAAGCGGGTGCGGTGCTCGCGCCACACGATGATGTGGGGAGCGAGGGCGGCGTGCCGCCGCGTACGACGAGCGCACTCGCCGCTACGGCGCGACGAAGCTCCGGTTCAGGTCCCTCAGGGTGTGGCGGTGCTCGTTCGCCAGGGTCGACGCGCGCGGCGCGAGGAACGGCAGCGTCGTGATCCTCTCCTGTGCGCGTACCGTGACGACGCCGTCATGCCCCTCGAAGACCGTGAAGCGGAAGCGTGCTCGGACGATGCCTCCGAGCGCCACGCCGGTCGCGTCGAAGACCATCGCACCGTCCTCGTCATCGGGCGCCCCCGGAGACTCGACGACGCGACAACGGATCCTGAGCAACGCACCGACCTTCACGACGTACGCGTCGCCCGTCCGGAGGGGCTCGACGGCTGGCGGAGCGACCGTCGTGGTGACGTTCGGGCCGCGCATCGCGCTCGTCGTGCGCCATTCGCCCCACGTCGACTGCGTCGCGAGCCTCTCCCACGCGGCCGCGACGCGCGGGCAATCGGGCAGGGTCTCGGTCACCGTGACGGTCCAGGCGGCGTCTTCCGGCGCTGCGGCCGAGGCATCAGGTGCCGAGGATCGTCGGTGCATGGCGGCCTCCACGACGCGTTCGTCTCGATGGATACGGCGACTATCGCACGCGCGGGCAGCACGCGGGCGTACGACGGCCGTCTCGCCCGTGCGAGGGCGTGGTGGGGGAGACGTCGGCGGGCGCGGCCGCTCGCGTGCCGGGTACAGTGCCCGCATGTCACAACCCGTGCTCGTCACAGGAAGCAGTTCAGGGATCGGTCTGGCGACGGTGGCGCTCCTCGCCGAGCGCGGCGTTCCCGTCGTCGCCACCGTGCGCCGCGCCGCGGACGCGGAGCACCTGGCGGCACTCCCTGGCGTCGAACCGGTGCTGTGCGACGTGCGCAGCGACGACGACGTCGCGCGGCTCCGCGCAGCGCTCGATGAGCGGGGTGCGGGGCTGTGGGGACTCGTGAACAACGCCGGTGTGGCGCAGGTGGGTCACCTCACGGGCGAGTCGGTGCAGGACATGCACGACGTGTTCGATATCAACGTGTTCGGTGTCC
>REEJ01000019.1 GCA_007695125.1 Trueperaceae bacterium
GCGCCCGAGGAGACATGACGTGAAGCATCTGCTCGTGCTCGGCCGACAGCGCCGCAACGGTGCTGCCCTCGGCCACCTCGCGGCGCGGGTCCAGCGGGCGCGAGGCGTTGCTCAACACGGCGACCGCCAACGACGCTTCGGGGACGAGCACGACGTGCGAGCCACTGTTCGCACGCTCTCCAGATGCCAGAGCAGCGGCGCGGCAGGCCCGCGACCGACTCGAGGTACCAGGCGAGGCCCTAGGCGAGCCCCGTGGCGTCCACGCTCACCACCGGCGTCCACATCGTCCGGAGCACCTCCCCAACGAGGATCGTGCGCCCATCGAAGCATCCGCCAGCGAGCAGCATGAGCAGATGGTGCGTTCGGTCCGACGAGCTCGTCATCAACGCGCCGGCGGGGCGCTCGCCCCGCCCGGCCCGCGTCGCTGGTGCAGCGGCCCGGGCGAAATGAGCCATGGGTGCCATAATTGCTTGATGAATGCGCCCCTGCTCCTGCAGCTCGCACGCCTCCTCGCGTGTGCTGCGATCCTCGGATCACTATGGGCGGCGGCACAACCCGACGTCGCCCCTTCGAGACACGCCGACATCGAGGGCGTCTCGGACCTACGCCCATGGACCAGTGGCAACGTCCTTGCGGCCAAGCTGCGAACGCCGCGGTCCGCGCTCGAGATGTTCCTCGAAGCCGGGAAGGATGGGCGTTTCGACGAGGCTGCCGGGGTCCTGAACCTCTCCGACCTGTCGATGTCCCACCGGAGGGAACGGGGCCCCGATCTCGCGGAGAAGCTCTACTTCGTGCTCGACCGCCGTCTCGGCGTCGACTGGAGTGAGGTCCCCGACCGACCCGATGGCGCTAGGGACATGTCCGCAGCCTTTGCGGACAACGAGGCCCTGACGGCACCGGCGCCACGCACGAACCTGCGGGTCGGAGAGATCTCGGGCGACACGGCGCCAGTGGAGATCCGCCTCGAGCGCATCCAGCCATCCGACATGCCGCCCGTGTGGCTGATCGCGCGGAGCACGGTGCGCTCCATCGATGCCCTGTACGAGAAGCATGGCCCCGGTTGGATCGAACGAAACGCGCCTTCGTGGGCGTTGACGAGGTTCGGAGCCGCGCCCGTGTGGCAGTGGTTGGGTTTCGTCCTGCTCGTCCTGTTCTCCTTCGGCGTCGGTATGGGCATCCAGCGTCTGGTACTGCGAGTGCTGGCGAACTCGGATCGTGAGCAGCTACGCGGTCTCGTCAGCGACGTGGCACGGCCGCTGGCCGTGCTGACCAATGTATCGGTCCTGTGGCTGACGAGCACCACGCTGCTGTCGCTCCCGGGAGCGCCCGGCCGATGGATCGCGACGACGCTGACCGCCCTGTTCGTCGTCGCGATCACGTGGCTCGCCATGAACGCAGCCAACGTGCTCTCGGAGTACATCGCCCAGCACTGGCTCGGAGGTTGGTCGGAGTCGGACGGGAAGGAAGCGCAGCGGCGCCGCACCAACCTGTCGGTCGCGCGTCGAACCATCGTGTTCGCGGTCCTGTTGATCGGCCTGGCAATAGCGATGGCCCAGTTCGAGGGGTTCCGGACGGTGGGGGCGTCGCTGCTCGCGTCCGCCGGTGTGGCCGGGATCATCCTGGGCGTGGCCGCACAGGGCTCGCTGAGCAACATCATGGCCGGCATCCAGATCGCCTTGACGCGACTGATCCAGATCGGTGACACGGTCTACTTCCAGGAGAGCTGGGGCACGGTCGAGGACATCACGTACACCTACGTCATCATCCGCACCTGGGACCAGCGCCGGATCGCCGTGCCGAATCATCACATCATCTCCACCCCGCTTGAGAACTGGGCGATGATCCACACCAACATGATCATGCCGGTGGTCCTGCACGTCGATTACCGAACACCCATCGATGTCCTGCGGCGCCGGTACGAGGAGGTGCTCGAGGCCGCCGAAGGTTGGGATCGGGTGCAGGCACCGCGGCTCCAGGTCATCGACGCAAACGAAGACACGCTCCAGATCCGCGTGCTGTGCAGCGCCGGGGACGCCTTCACCGCCTGGGACCTCCACTGCCGCGTCCGGGAGGAACTCGTCGCCTTCCTGCGCGACTGGGACGACGGGCGCTACCTGCCTCGGAGCCGCGTGCGCATCGAGGGCGAGGGGGCGCTCGCGGACGCTGGTGGCCGGGTGGACGCGGGGTAGGCGTGCATCGCCGTTGCCTACAGGCGTGGCCGCGGTGGCGCGGGGACGTTCCACCGTTGTGCGACCCAGCGCACGCGCACTAGCCTGCACGAGCAGCGGGAGCCGATCACGGCGCCCGAGGAGGCCCGACGTGAAGCATCTGCTCGTGCTCGGCGGTGGGACCGCCGGGACCATGCTGGTCAACAGGCTGCGCGACCGCCTCGCGCGTGACGAGTGGCGCATGACCGTCGTCGACCGCGACGACGAGCACCACTACCAGGCCGGCTACCTGTTCGTCCCCTTCGGCGGCGTGCGCGACGACGACGTCGTCCGTTCTCGCAGACGCTTCGTCCCGGACGGCGTCGAGGTGCTGTACGGCGAGGTCGAGCGCCTCGACCCGGCCGCCGACCTGGTGCGCCTGGCCGACGGCCGCGAGCTGCCCTACGACCAGCTGATCATCGCGACGGGCACCACCCCCCGGCCGGACCAGACACCCGGCATGCTCGGCACCGAGTGGCGCCGCAGCGTGCACGAGTTCTACACGCTCGAGGGCGCGCGCGCCCTGGCGGACGCCCTGGCGGCGTTCGACGGCGGACGGTTCGTCGCGCACGTGTGCGAGATGCCGATCAAGTGCCCGGTGGCACCGCTGGAGCTGCTCTTCTTGGCCGACGCCCACTTTCGCGAGCGCGGCATCCGCGAGCGCGTCGAACTCGTCTACGTGACCCCACTCGACGGCGCCTTCACCACGCCCGTGGCGGCGGCGCGCCTCGGCCACATGCTCGAAGCGCGCGGCATCGCCGTCGAGGCCGACTTCGTGGTGGAGAGGATCGACGAGGCCGCGCGGGCGCTCGTGTCGTTCGACGAGCGGCGCGTGCCGTTCGACCTGCTCGTGACGGTGCCGGTCAACATGGGCGCACCGTTCGTCGGCCCGAGCGGCCTCGGCGACGAGCTCGACCACGTGCGCGTCGACCCGGGGACGCTGCAGTCGCGGCTGCGCCAGAACGTCTTCGCGCTCGGCGACGCCGCCGACCTGCCCATCTCGAAGTCCGGTTCCGGCATCCATTCGTGCCTCGATGCGTTCGTCGAAAACCTCGTCGATCACGTCCACGGCCGGCCGCTGCGCCATGCCTTTGATGGTCACGTCACGTGCTTCGTCG
>REEJ01000018.1 GCA_007695125.1 Trueperaceae bacterium
GAGCGGATCGGACCCGACACGGTCTTCCAAATCGCCTCCATGAGCAAGTGGGTGACGGCCTGGGGGGTCCTGGCGCTGGTCGACCGCGGACGCGTCGACCTCGACGCGCCGGTGGAGCGCTACCTCACGCGCTGGCGCTTGCCAGCGAGCGACTTCGATCACGACGGCGTCACGGTCCGCCGGCTGTTGAGCCATACCGCTGGCCTCGCGGACGGGCTCGGCTACGCCGGCTTCGTGGACCCCGCAGCCGTCCAGTCGCTCGAAGCGTCGCTGGCGCGAGCCACGGACGCAGGCCTCGGCCGGGACGGCGTCGTGCGCGTGGGTCTCGAACCAGGGGCCGAGTGGCGCTACTCGGGCGGCGGTTACACGGTCTTACAACTGCTCATCGAGGAGGTCTCGGGGCGACCGTTCGCCGAGTACATGCGCGCGGAGGTGTTGGAACCGCTCGGGATGCTCCGCTCGACCTACGGACTCGCCGGCGTGATCGACGCCGACCTCGCCGCGCACTTCAGCGACGGCGTCCGAGTGCCGCACCGCTCCTTCACGGCCCAGGCCGCGGCAGCCCTGCACACGACCGTGAGCGACTCGACGCGGTTCCTCGCGGCGCACCTCGAGGGTCCTGACGGTGAACCACCCGGACGCGGCGTGGTCTCGGAGCGCACCCTGACCGAGATGACGACCCCGCACGGATCGCTGTTCGGCCTCGGCATCTGGGGGCTCGGCCCTCTCCTCTACGGTCCCGTGCTCGGCGCTCCGCGTGTGGTCGGCCATGACGGCTTCAACTCGCCAGGCATCAGCACGACGGCACGCCTCGACCTGCGCGATGGCTCCGGCATCATCGTCCTGAGTTCCGGCGACCCCGAGCTGGCACCCGACCTGGGCGCAGCGTGGGTCTACCACCACATCGGGAGCCTCGACGTCATCACGCTCAGCGCCGGACTCGGACGCATGGCGACGCTGATCGCCGTCGGCGCTGCCGTGCTGCTCGTCGGCGCGCTCGTAGCGGGAGGCACGCGTCGAGCCTGGCGGCGTCGAACCTGAGCGAACCGCAGCGGCGCCGACGCCCCGACCATGCGTCGCAGGAACGCGCCCTCGAGCTACGTCACTGAGCGCTCGGTGTCACTGAGCGTGCGATGTCACTGAGCGCTGGCGAGGTCGGGCCGGAGCGCGACCGCATCGCGGAGGTAGACGTGCTGCACCTCGTCTTGCCGCAGGTGGGTGTTGATCTGCAGCATCACCCGCACCACCCGCGGCAAGCGGCCCGCCACCGGGATCTCCTGGTTGCACAGCAGCGGCACCTTCGTCATCCCCAGGTGGCGCGCGGCCTCGGCCGGGAACGTCGCGACCAGGTCGGGCGTGGTGGTGAAGAAGATCGACGCGATCGGCTCGAAGTCGTCGATGCCGTTGCGCTCCAACATGGCGCTGAGCAGCTCGCTGGTGGCCTCGAGGATCGCGTCGCTCTCGTCGGCCGCGACGGTCGTCGCTCCGCGGATCCCGCGCAACCACAGGGGTCTCGTCATGCGGGGGAGTGTACCAGAGGCGCGACGTCGCTCGGCGCCGGCTCGGACGCGTCCGGGGGCTCGCGTCGCACGTGCTCCGGGACGGCTGCGAGCGCTGCCTCGAGCACCTCGGGGCCGGCGCCCGGCCGGTGGGAGCGCTCGCTGATCACGCGCCGGAACGCGCGAGCGCCGGGGCGACCGTTGAACAGCCCCAGCAGGTGCCGCGTGATCGCGCTCAGCGGCGCGCCGCCGGCCAGCCGTTCCTCGACGTACGGCAGGTAGCGCCTGAGCGCCTGCTCGCGGTGCGCGGCCGGTCCCGGCCGCCCGAACACCCGCGCGTCGACGCTCGCGAGCAGCCACGGGTCCTCGTAGGCGGCTCGGCCGATCATCACGCCATCGACGCTGCGCGACCAGGCGAGCGCCGTGCCCAGGTCGCGCACGCCGCCGTTGAGCTCGACGCGCAGCCAGGGGCGCTCGCGCTTCAGCGCCAGCACGCGCTCGGGCTGCAGCGGCGGCACGCTCCGGTTCGCCTTCGGCGACAGCCCCGACAGCCAGGCCTTGCGGGCGTGCACGATCACGCCGTCGACGCCCGCAGCCACCAGCGCGTCGACGAAGCGCCCCAGGTGCTCGTCGTCATCCAAGTCGTCGATGCCGAGGCGGTGCTTCACCGTGACCGGCAGCGAGCAGGCCGCGCGCATGGCGCGCACCGCGTCGGCCACCACCGCCGGCTCGGCCATCAGGCACGCCCCGAAGCGGCCGCGCTGCACGCGGTCGCTGGGGCAGCCGACGTTGAGGTTCACTTCGAGGAACCCGCGCCGCTCCGCCAGCGCGGCGCAGCGCGCCAACGCCGCGGGGTCGTCGCCGCCGAGCTGCAACACGAGCGGGCGCTCGAGCGGATCGAACGCGAGGTGGCGATCGACGTCGCCGTGCTCGAGCGCGCCGGTCGTCACCATCTCGGTGTAGAGGGTCGCCTCGCGCGTCAGCTCGCGCACGAAGCGCCGGAAGTGGCGATCGGTCCAGGCCATCATCGGCGCGACGGACAGCCGCGCCGCCGCGCCGCGAGCGCCCGGAGACGCGACCGCGTTCACACCGCGGCGGTGCTCGGCGGGACGCGCTTCGGCTTGCGGAAGGTGATGTCCTCCCACTCCCCCTCCTCCACCAGGCGCAGGTCCGGGTTGCGCTCCCGGAACCAGTCCACGATCGACTGCACCAGGTCGTCGGGCGTGCTCGCAGCCGAGGTGACCCCCACCGAGCGCACGCCCTCGAACGCCGCGGCGTCGAGGTCGGCCACCCCCTCGACGCGCACCGCGCGCCCGGTGAGGTCGGCGGCCAGCTCCAGCAGCCGCATGCCGTTCGAGCTCGTGGTCGAGGTGACCACCACGAACGCGTCGACCTGGGGGGCGATCTGCTTCACGGCGTCTTGCCGGTTCTTGGTCGCGTAGCAGAGGTCGTCGCGCGAGGGCAGCACCAGCTTCGGGAAGCGCTCGCGCAGGATCGCGATGGTGCGCATCGTGTCGTCGACCGACAGCGTCGTCTGGGTGAGCACCACCACCCGTTCCGGATCGGGGACCTCGACGGTGTGCGGGTCGGCCAGCTCCGGCTCGGGGTGGCGGTTCCCCACCACCGACACGACCGTGGTCTGCTCCGGGGCCTCGCCGCGCGTGCCGATCACCTCTTGGTGCCGCACCGAGTCGCCGATCAACAGGATGTGGTAGCCCTCGCGGGCGTACTTCAGCGCCTCGCTGTGCACCTTGGTGACGAGCGGGCAGGTGGCGTCGATGGTGGTGAGGCCCAGCTCGTTCGCCTGGGA
>REEJ01000017.1 GCA_007695125.1 Trueperaceae bacterium
CGCCGACGAGCTGCTGTGGATGTTCGACGCGCGACCGGCCGCCGTGCCCTGAGCGCTCACTGGAGCACGCCGTCGCGCACCAACACGTCGCCGTCGACGCTCAGCGTCGGGGCGAGCACCATGCCGTCGAGGTGGAGGCCGGAGCGCACGCTGCCACCCAGGCTGACGTTGTCCCCCAGCGCCACGTGGACGGTGCCGCGCACCTTCTTCGCCTCGGCGAGGTTGTCGCTGAGTCGGGCCGCGGGGTTCGTGCCGATCGCCACCTCGGCCAGGTTGTCGGCGCCCTCGCCGGCCTCGGCCAGCATGCGCCCGAGCTCGGCGGCGCTGGCGCCGCCCTCGATGCGCGCCACCCGGCCCGCCCGGCAGGTCAGCCGGATCGGGGCGTCGAGCGCGCCGAGGTCGTCCATGGCGTGCTCGATCACGATCACGCCCTCGGCGCTCCCCTCGACGGGGGCGATCGCCGCCTCGCCGGAACGCGCGCCGCCGAAGCGGCCCGGGCCGGTGCCGCCGGCGAGCGCGAAGGCGCTGCGGCCTTCGAGGCCGAAGCGCAGGTCGGTGCCCGCGGGGGAGGTGAGGTGGGCGGCTTCGCCGCCCTGCAGGCGCGCGGCGAGCGCGCCGGTGACGCGGCGGAGCTCGGCGTAGTCGACCTTCATGAGCTCGCCGCGCATCATCGCGGCGGTGATGCCGCGCAGGACGAACACCTGTGACCCGCGCGCCATCGCGGCGCGGCTGGCGTCGGTGTGCGTCAGCGCCCGCGACACGGCCTGCACGATCAGGTCGGCGCCCAGCATCGCCTGCGCGACCGCCGGCGGCGGCTCCTCGCCGTGCCGGCGGCGCGGCTCCATGCGGATCGTCACGACCTCGGCCGCGAGCGCCGCGGCCGCGGCGGACCAGGCTTCGGCCACGTCGGCGGTTTCGTCGTCGGTGACGACGAGCACGTGGTGATGCGGCTCGAGCTCGGTCAGGTCGCGCAGGCAGCGGTGCGCGACGCGCACCAGGTCGGGTGCCGCCACCTCAACGCCCCTGGATGCGCGGGTCGAGCAGGTCGCGCAGCCAGTCGCCGATGAAGATGAGCGACAGGCACAGCAGCGTGATCATCAGCCCGGGGAAGGTGGCGAGCCACCAGGCGGTGGCGACGTAGTTGCGCCCGTCGGCGAGCATTCGACCCCACGTGACCGTCGGCGGTTGCACGCCCAGGCCGAGGAACGACAGCGAGGCCTCGAGGATGATGACGGTCGCGACGTTGAGCGTGCCGACCACGAGGATGGGGGCGAGCACGTTGGGCAGGACGTGCTTGAGGAGCACGAGTGCCGGGCGCTGACCGCTCGCGCGCGAGGCCTCGACGAACTCGCGGTTGCGCAGCGAGAGCACCTCGGCGCGCACCACGCGTGCGAAGGTGGTCCAGCCGACGCCACCGATCACCAGCACCAGCGTGGTCAAGCTGGCGCCGAAGGCGAACAGCACCGCCAGGTACAAGATGACGTTGGGGATCGCCAGGAGTGTGTCGATGAAGCGCGAGATGATCGTGTCGGTCCAGCCGCCGACGTAGCCGGCGAGCGCGCCGAGGGTGATGCCGATGAGGGCCGCGAGCGACACGCCGAGGGCGCCGACCATGAGGGCGATGCGGGTACCGAAGAGGATCCTGCTGAGGATGTCGCGGCCGAGGTGGTCGGTGCCGAGGAGGAAGGTGGTCTCGCCGCTGATCCAGGCCGGTGGGGTGAGGCGTTGCAGCAGGTTCGGCGTGGTCGGGCCGTGCGGTGCCAGGATCGGAGCGAGGATCGCGACCAGGACGAACGCCAACAGCAGCACCACGCCGAACGCCGCGGTCGGGCTGTGCAGCAGCTCCCTGAGCACCGTGCGCCAGGTGTGTCGCCCGGTCACGAGTACGTGATCCTCGGGTCGATGAGCGAGTAGACGACGTCGACGATCAGGTTGGCGAACATGACGACGAGCGACGCGATGATGACGACCGTCTGGATGATCGCCATGTCACGCGAGTTGATGGCCTGGATCGCGAGCAGACCGATCCCGGGCCAGGCGAAGACCTGCTCGGTCACCACCGCGCCGGCCATCAACGAGGCGACCTGCAGACCCAGGACGGTGACGTACGACAGGAGCGCGTTGCGCAGCGCGTGCTTGTTCAGGACCACCCGGCGCCGCAGCCCCTTGGCCGTTGCCGTGCGCACGTAGTCCTGGTTGAGCACCTCGAGCAGGCTCGAGCGCATCAGCCGCGTGAGGAGCGCCGCGAGCGCGGTACCGAGGGTGAGCGCCGGCAGCGCCAGGTGGGCGAGCGTGCCGCGGCCGGAGACGGGGAAGATGCCGAACTGCACCGAGAACACCAGGATCAGCATGATGCCGAGCCAGAAGTTCGGCATCGCCTCGCCGATGACCGACATCGTGGAGGCCAGACGATCGGGCCAGCGATTGCGGTTGGTGGCGGCGATGATGCCGGCCGGGAGCGAGATGACGATCGCTACGAGCAGCGCGGCCGACGCGAGCTGCAGCGTCGCCGGTAGGCGTTCGATGGTGATCTGGAAGGCGTCTTGGTTGCGGAAGCGCAGCGACGTACCGAAGTCGCCGCGAACAAGGTTGCCGAGGTAGCGGACGTACTGCTCCATGACCGGCCGGTCGAGGCCGAGCGAGGTGCGCAGCAGTTCGATCTGCTCTTGGGTGGCGTCCTCGGGCAGCAGCAGGACGACCGGGTCGCCCGCGGACCGCACCAGCAGGAACACGATGAGCGTGATGCCGAAGACGACCGGCACCATCTGTAAGAGACGTCGAAGGACATAGGCCGTCATGGTTCAGTGTGCACCGTATCGCGTGAGGGGCGCTTGCGCGCCAGGGCGGGCCGACTCGCCGCAAGAGGGGCCGGACCGTCGTCGGCCCGGCCCCCTTCGTACTGCAGCGTCGACGCTGCGCGAGGTTCAGTTGGCAGGCGTCGCCCCGTACATCCAGAGGAAGCCGTCGGCTCGCGGCGTCCAGTCGACGCGGTTGCCCACGCCCACGAGGTCCTGGCGCTGGAACAGGGTGATCCAGGGCCGCTCGGTGGCGACGATGTCGGTCGCTTCCCACAGCATCGCGGCACGAGCCTCGGGGTCGACCTCGGTCTCGGCGCCGTACATGAGCTCGTCGAAGCGCTCGTTGCACCAGCCCACGCGGTCGTCGTACTGGCCGCCGCAGAGCAGGGCGCGCATGGCGAACCAGTTGTCGCCGAACGAGTTGCCGAGGCCGGTGACCACCAGGTGCTCGAAGGCGGCGGCGTTCCAGACGTTGGCGGAGTAGGCGCTGAACTCGCGCACGTCGAC
>REEJ01000247.1 GCA_007695125.1 Trueperaceae bacterium
TGCAGACCTTCAAGGTACTGCGAGTTCGGGGAGCGGCCTCTTCATTCCATCTATGGTGACGCATGGTGCACGACGCTGTTCCCTCGGTCCGGCTGTTGGGCAGACCAGCGGTCCGGGATTGGGAGGGCGAGTGGGAGGCGTTCCCCGCCGGGTTGCGCGCCGGCCTGCTGGGGTACGTGGCGTGCTCGCGGCGGTGGGTGGGGCGCGACGAGTTGGTGGCGTTGTTCTGGCCGGATCGGCCGGAGGCGACGGCGCGTGGGAACCTGCGGCCGATGTTGGCGAAGCTGGTGCGGGATCCGCTGGCGGTCGGGTTCGAGCGGGAGCGGGCTGGGGTGCGGTGGTCGGTGCGTAGTGACCTCGAAGAGTTCCTCCTTGCGCGGCAGGAGTGTCGGTGGGCGGATGCGTGGAAGCTCGTCGGTGGTGAGTTGCTCGAGGGTGTGTGGGTGCCGGGGGCGCCGGAGTTCTATTCGTGGCTGGAGATCGAGCGTTCGGGTGTGCGGGTTGAGGTGCGGACGGTGGGTTTGCACGTTGCGGACACCGCGCTCGAAGACGGTGGGTTGGAGGATGCCGTCGCGGTCTTGTCGACGTTGCAGCATGCCGATCCGTTCGATGAGGTGGTGGTGCGGCGGCTGTTGGTTGCGTTGGCGCGTCGTGGTGCGCGTGGTGAGGCGTTGGCTGTGTTCGAGGGGTTCGTGGTGCGTTGTCGTGATGAGTTGGGTGTCGAGCCGGAGGCGGCCACGGTTGAGGTGGCGGACGCGGTTCGGTCGGGGAAGGAAGGAAGCGCCGCGGCATCCGTGCAGGCGCCCCACTCGAGCGGTGGGGAGCGGGGCGCCTCGGTCGTACCGGCACCGCTCACCCCGCTGGTGGGGCGTCGCCGTGTGTTGGGCGACGTCGTGGCGCGCGTCACGGATCCGGGGTGTCGTCTGCTGACGCTCGTCGGTCCGGGGGGCATCGGGAAGACGCGTCTTGCGCTCGAGGTCGCGCACACGATGGTGTTGGCGTTTGCGAACGGTGCCCGAGTGGTCGACCTGACGACGGCGGCAAGTCGGGCGGACGTCCTTGCGGCGATCGCCGCGGCCGTTGGTGTTCGGATCGATGACCGCGGTGATGCCGAGGCGCAGATTGCTCGCTGGTTCGCGACGCGCGAGCTGCTGCTCGTGCTCGACAACCTTGAGCACCTCGACTCTGTCTCACGGTTGGTGCACGACCTTCTGCTCGGTGCCCCGACGTTGCGCGTTCTTGCGACGTCGAGGGTCGCGTTGGGGTTGGCTGCGGAGTGGCGTTACGACGTGTCGGGCTTGGCGTGTCGAGTGGTCGAGGCGTACGGTCGCGATCGCAACCCGCTGACAGCCGCGGTCGACGGCGCTGCAAGTCTCACGGAGCCCTCCGAGGCGGCGGCGCTCTTCGTCGCAGCGGGCCGTCGCGCCGCGCCGGCGTTCGATCCCGACGCTCAGCACCAGGTCGATGTGATCGAACGGATCGTGGAGCGTGTGGAGGGCTCGCCGCTCGCCATCGAGCTGGCCGCGGCTTGGCTCCGTGTGATGGACGTCGAGGCGATCGATGCCGAGTTGGCGCGTGGGATCGATGTGTTGGAGTCCGATGCCCCGGATCGGTCGCCGCGGCATGCGAGCGTTCGGGGCGTGCTCGAGGAGTCGTGGTCGTTGTTGCAGCCGCGGGAGCGGGCTGTGATGCGGCGGGTGGCGGTGTTCCGTGGTGGCTTCACGCTCGATGCGGCGCGTGAGGTGGCCGGGGCGGAACTGCCGGTGATGTTGGCGCTGGTGAACAAGTCGTTCTTGCGGCGTGGTGCGGATGGCCGTTTCAGCCGTCATCCGTTGGTGTGGCATGTGTCGCGTGAGCGTGCGCTGGCGCATGGCGCCGAGCTCGAGGCGACACGTGAGCGGCACGCTCGTCATTACCTCCGCATGCTGGCCGAGAGGCGTCAGGCGGTCTCGCGTCCGGATGCCGGTCGGCTGTTCGACGAGGTCGAGGTCGATCTGGAGAACGTGAAGGCCGCGTGGCGTTGGGCCGTCGGGCGCGATCGTCACGGCCTGCTGCAGGAAGCGCTCGGTACGCTTCTCGAGTTCCGCTCGGTGCGAGGCCGGGACGATTTGATCGAGGAACTCCTCGTGGATGCGCTCGAGCACGCTCCGCACCAGGGATCGCTTCGTGTGTTGCTGCAGGCCGGGGTCGCCTTCGCCAAGATCAGGGCCGGCGGTGGTGACCACGGCGAGGCGGGCCTGCGCGAGGCCGTGCGATTGGCGGAGGGTCGGGTCGACTCATACGAGTGGTGCTGGCTCAACTTGGGGTTGGGGCTCGCGCTGGGCCGGCAGGGCCGGCACGAGGAGGCCAGGTTCGCTTACGAGGCGGCTGCGGCTGCTGGGCGTGAGCTCGGTGACATCACGTTCGAGCTGACGGTGCGGAACAACATCGCTGTGGGCATGCACTGCGTAGGGGAGGCGTTGGGCCTCTCTCGTGCGTTGGAGGCGCGTGCTCGCGCGGCAGAGGCGACACCGGTCCTCAAAGGCATCCTGGTGACCATCGCGGGGTTGGAGCGACTCCTCGGTGAGTTCACCCAGAGCGAACGTGCGCTGCGCTCGGCGAGGCCGTTCTACTTCGACGCCGAGGCGGTGGCGTTCGACATTTTCGGCCATCGAAACGACCTCGCCGTCACGTACCTCGAGAGTGGTCGCCTTGCGCGAGCCGAGGCCCTCGCATGCCGAACGCTGCGGCGGCGTGCTTTCGCCCACGCCCGAGAGCAGTTCGGTGACGTGGTGGCGAACGCCGCTGCGCTGCTCGGTCGTGTCGCGCTTGTGCGCCGCGACGTCTCGGGTGCCGAGGTGTGGGCGCGAAGAGCGCTCGACCAGCACGCGACGGTGCACGGCTCCAGCGCCGGGTTCGATGACGCGCTGGAGACCATGGCGAGGGCCGCTTTGGCCATCGGTGATCACGAGAGGGCCGCCTCGTGGCTCGAGGGCGTCGGGCGGGGGCCGGATCCCGGGTGGAACCACGGTCGCTTGCGCCACGAAGCCCGCCGTATCGCGTGTCGCTGTTGCGAGGCGGAGGTGCTGCTCGCTCGCGATGAGATCGCCGCGGCGCGCGAGGTGCTGCGAGACGTGCTTGCCAGGGCGACGCGGGCTGAGCTGGTGGCTGCGACGCTCGGTGCCCTCGTGAGTGCGGCGCGGCTCTTCCGAGCGGTGGGGGAGGTGGAGCGGGCGGACTGGCTGCTGCGCTACGTCCGTGACAATCGGCGGGCGACCTTCGAGGCGCGATCAGATGCCGCGTTCGAGCTAGCTGGTGGGA
>REEJ01000161.1 GCA_007695125.1 Trueperaceae bacterium
CGTCGTGCGCTGGCGCAGATCGGGGTTGTACGCTGAGCGTCGTGACTCCTCGAGCTTCGACCACCCCGGCCACACGCCGGCGGTCTCCGCCACTCGTGATCGGGTGGCGCGAGCGCGTGTCGCTCCCCGATCTCGGCCTGGGGTGGTTCGCGGCCAAGATCGACACCGGTGCGCGGACCACGGCGTTGCATGCGACCGACATCACGCCCTACCAGCGCGATGGCGTCGCCTGGGTGCGTTTCCGGCCGGACGTGCCTGACGGCGCCGGCCCCGACTGCTGCGACGCAGAACTGGTGGACAGGCGCGGCATCAAGAACACGAGCGGCATCCGTGAGGACCGCATCGTGATCCGCACGCACCTGCAGCTCGCCGATCGGCGCTTCTTGGTCGAGATCTCGCTCACCGACCGGAGCGACATGACGTTCCCGATGATCATCGGCCGTTCCGCCCTGCGCCGCCGCGGGCTCCTGATCGACTGCGGGCGATCATGGCTCACGGACGGCATGCGCGCGTCGAACGCCAGCTTTGGAGAAGGAGCAACGCCATGAGGATCGCCATGCTGGCACGCAACGCGAACCTGTACTCGCACCAGCGGATCAAGGAGGCGGCCGAGGCGCGTGGCCACGTGCTCGACATCGTCAACACGACGCGTTGCTACATGAACATCGCCTCGCGCAGACCCGAGATCTACTACAACGACCAGAAGCTCCCCGACTACGACGCGGTGATCCCACGGATCGGCGCGTCGGTGACCTTCTACGGCACGGCGGTGCTGCGCCAGTTCGAGATGATGGGCGTCTACCCGCTCAACGAGAGCGTGGCGATCGGCCGTTCGCGCGACAAGCTGCGCTCGATGCAACTGCTGGCGCGCGACGGCATCGGCCTGCCCGTCACCACCTTCGCGTACGACCCCAAGCAGACCGACGAGGTGGTCAAGGTCGCGGGTGGCGCGCCGCTGGTCATCAAGCTGCTCGAGGGCACCCAAGGCATCGGGGTGGTCTTGGCGGACACCAACCGATCGGCCAAGTCGGTGATCGAGGCGTTCCGCGGCGCCAACATCAACATCCTGGTCCAGGAGTTCATCAAGGAGGCCCAGGGCAGCGACATCCGCGCGTTCGTGATCGGCGGCAAGGTCGTCGCCGCGATGAAGCGGACAGGCACCGAAGGCGAGTTCCGCTCCAACCTCCACCGGGGCGGCACGGCCGTCGAGGTCAAGATCAGCCCGGAGGAGCGCTCCACGGCGCTGCGCGCGGCGAAGGCCATGGGCCTGAACGTGTGCGGCGTCGACATGCTGCGCTCCAACCACGGTGCCGTGGTCATGGAGGTCAACTCCTCGCCTGGGCTCGAGGGCGTCGAGAAGGCCACCGGCAAGGACATCGCCAGCATGATCATCACGTACATCGAGGCGAACGCCACCCCCGGCAAGACGCGCACGCGTGGCAAGGGTTGACCTCCTCGGGGCGCGGCAGCAACGGCGTGGCGTGGGAGATCGGCGGGGCGAGCGTCGCGCCGGGCGAGCGTCGGACGGTCGACCTCCCGATCAGCGTCCTGTCGGACCACACGCCCGCCACGCTGTCCGTGCACGTCGTGCATGGCCGGAGGTCGGGGCCGACGGCGTTCGTCAGCGCGGGCATCCACGGCGACGAGGTCGTCGGCGCCGAGATCATCCGGCGGGTGCTCCGACACCCGGGCCTGGAGCGCCTGGCGGGCACACTGCTGGTGGTGCCGATCGTCAACACGTACGGCTTCCTGTCGCACTCCCGCTACCTCCCCGACCGCCGTGACCTGAACCGCTCGTTCCCGGGGAGCGCGGAGGGCTCGCTGGCGGCGCGGCTGGCGAACCGCTTCATCGAGGAGGTCGTCGGGCGCTCCGCCTTCGGGATCGACCTGCACTCCGCCGCGGTGCATCGCATCAACCTGCCGCAGTTGCGCGTATCGCCTGGCGACACCGGCGCGCTGCGCATCGCCCGCGCCTTCGGCGCCCCGGTGATCCTCGACGCCCCCGTGCGCGACGGTTCCCTGCGCTCGGCCGCCCAGGCCCGAGGCGTCGACGTGGTCGTGTACGAGGCTGGCGAGGGACTGCGGTTCGACGAGCGTTCGGTCCGCGCCGGCGTCTCCGGCATCCTGCGGGTGCTGCGCGACCAGCGCATGATGCCCGCTCGCGGCGTCGCCAAACCGCGCCGCGAGTCGCTCGAGTGCAGCACCAGCCGCTGGCTGCGCGCGCCGCAAGGCGGCCTGCTGCGCACCTACCGGTCCGAAGGTGACGTGGTGCGCACGGGCGACGTGCTGGCTGCGGTCTCCGACCCGTTCGGTCAGGCCGACACCAACGTGATCGCCGAGTTCGACGGCATCATCGTCGGACGCACCCTGCTCCCCATCGTCAACGAGGGGGACGCCCTCTTCCACGTGGCGCGTCTCAGCGTGACGAAGGGCGCCTCGTCCACCGTCGAGGTGCTGACGAACCAGTTGCAGCGCGATCCGCTCTTCGATGAGGACGAGATCATCTGAGCGTGATCGCTGCGACATCGCCGACCGTCGGGCGGGTGTCGCTCGGGCGTCGCTCGGCAGCGCGTTCCGTCACGCCGCGTTCCCGAACGCCGCCTCCAGCAACCGCGGCAGCAGCGCTGCGGCCGGACCGACCAGGCGATGGTCGACGTGCGCAGGCGTCGCCGCGACGTTGACCTCCACCGTCACCGCGCCGGCGGCGGCGGCCCGGCCCACCAGTCCAGCCGCCGGGTACACGACGGCGCTCGTGCCGACGACCAGGAACAGGTCGCACCACGTCAGCGCCGTCGCCGCAGCCGCCAACGCCTCTTCGCTCAAGTACTCCCCGAACCAGACCACGTCGGGGCGCAGCCAGCCGCCGTCGGGTCCGGGCAGCGGGTGCGTCCGGAACGGCGTCGGCTCCGGCGTGACCCGTCTGCCGGAGCGATGGTCGCGCCACACCACCAGGCTGCCGTGGAGCTCGACGAACCGTTCGCTGCCGGCCCGCTGGTGCAGACGGTCGACGTTCTGGGTCAGCAGCGCGAAGCGCCCACCGGCAGCGACCACGTGCCGCTCCACCTCGGCCAGGGCGACGTGCGCCGCGTTGGGCTCCGCGGCCGCCGCGGCCATGCGACGAAGGTCGTACCACTCGCTCACCAAGGCCGGGTCGCGATCGAACGCCTCGGGCGTCGCCAAGCGTGTGGGGTCGTGACCGCGCCACAGGCCGCCATCGCCGCGGAACGTCGGCAAGCCGCTCTCGGCCGAGACGCCGGCACCCGTCAGCACGACCACGCCACGCGCTCGGCGCA
>REEJ01000278.1 GCA_007695125.1 Trueperaceae bacterium
ACGTCGACGCCGAGGTGATCAACCTGAGCGGCGGAAACCAGCAGAAGACACTGCTCGCCAAGTGGCTCTGTGCTCGACCTCGCATCCTCATCGTCGACGAACCGACCAGAGGCGTCGACGTGGGCGCGAAGGCGCACATCCACCAGGAACTCCGCGACCTGGCGAACCAGGGCATCGGTGTCATCGTCATCTCCTCGGACCTCCCGGAAGTCCTCGGTCTCAGCGATCGCGTGATCGTGTTCCGCGAGGGCGAGCTCGCTGCCACCCTCGAGGGCGCGGAGGCCACGCAGGAGAACGTCATGAGCCACGCAGCCCGATGACTTCCCCGCAGCCACTCCTCACAGGCAGAAGGACGCGCCGATGACCATCAAGCCACACGCACCCGACACGTCAGCGGGTCGGCTCAGCAGACTGCGACCGTTCAAGTCCGTGGACTCGCGCCAGATCGCCGGCCTCTTCATGGCGATCGTCGCGCTTGCGGTCCTCATGCAGGTCAACTTCCCGATCTTCCTCACGCCGTTCAACATCGAGATCATGGCCGTGAACTTCGTGAGCGAAGCCATCATCGCGCTCGGCATGACGCTCGTGATCATCACCGGTGGCATCGACCTGTCGGTGGCCGCCGTCATGCCGTTCGCCGCCATCCTGTTCGGCCTCGCCCTCAACGGCGGGATCCCGATCGTGCTCGCCATCGTGCTGGTGCTCGCCGCCACGGCGGTCGTCGGCTTCCTGAACGCGACCATGACGAACGCGTTCCGCGTCCACCCGTTCATCGCCACCCTCGCGATGCTGCTCACGCTTCGAGGTGTCAACCTCGTCCTCACGGGCGGGAGCACCGTCAGCGGCTTCCGGCAGGCGACGGCCTGGCTCGGCCGCGGGCAGATCCTCGGCGTGCCTGTCTCCATCGTCATCTTCCTGGTCCTGGCCGTGCTGTTCGCGTACCTCCTGAGGAACCAGAGCTTCTTCCGGCGGGCCTACTTCGTCGGCGGCAACAAGCACTCGGCGCGGCTGTCGGGCATCAACGTCGAGCGCTACCTCGTCTTCGTGTACACCACCAGCGCGGTCCTCGCTGGCATCGCCGGGATCCTGGTCGCGTCGCAGTACGGCGCGGCGAGCAACGGCTACGGCCAGAACCTGGAGCTGCGCGTGATCACCGCCGTCGTGATCGGTGGCGCGAGCCTGTTCGGAGGAACGGGCAGCATCCTCGGTTCCGTGCTCGGCGTGGTGTTCCTCGGCATGATCTACAACGCCTTCGACATGTTGGGCGTCTCGACGTACTGGAAGGACGTGGTGATCGGATGTCTCCTCCTCCTCGCGGTGTTCATCAGCGAGTACCTCAAGCGCCGGCAGGCTCGAGCATGAGCCTCTTCGACGGTGAAGACAGGTGGCAGGTATGAAGCAAGCTGTGATGACTCGTCCAGGTGCGATCGAGATCAACGACGTGGCGAGGCCAGACCTGGACGACCACGACGTCCTCATCCGCGTAGAGCGCATCGGCGTATGCGGCTCGGATGTGCACGTGTTCCACGGCCTCCATCCGTACACCAGCTACCCGGTCGTGCAAGGCCACGAGGTTGGCGGCACCATCAGCCAGGTCGGCGCGGCGGTCAGCGGCCTCGAGGCCGGTGACATGGTCACGTTCCTGCCCCAGATCGTCTGCGGCTCGTGCTACCCGTGCCGGCACGGGATGTACCACATCTGCGATCACCTCAAGGTGATGGGGTTCCAGGCACCAGGCGCGGCGCAGGAGTACTTCGCCGTACCGGCTGAGAGCATCGTCAAGCTCCCCTCGGGGGCGTCTGCCGAGGAGGCTGCGATGATCGAACCGATCGCAGTCGCCGTGCACGCGCTCGAGCGTGGCGGTGGCGCGCGAGGGAAGAAGGTGCTCGTGTTGGGTGGCGGGCCGATCGGCAACCTCACGGCGCAGGTCGCGCGTGCGACAGGGGCCGAGAGCGTCATGCTGACCGACATCGATCCGTTCCGGCTGCAGAAGGCGTCGGATTGCGGGGTCGCCCACGTCGTGAACCCCGCTGAGGCCGACCTGGAACGCTCCCTCGATCGACACTTCGGGCCCGATCGCGCAGATCTGATCCTGGAGTGCGTGGGCGCGGAGGCGACCATGAGCCAAGCCATCTCGGTCGCGCGCAAGGGCAGCACGATCGTCGTCGTCGGCGTGTTCGGCAAGAAGCCGGCGGTCGACGTCGGCTTGGTGCAGGACCGTGAGCTCAACGTGGTCGGCTCCCTCATGTACCAGCGCGACGACTTCGAAGTGGCCGTTCGGCTCCTCGCAGAGGGACAGCTGCTGCTGCAGCCCCTGATCACACACCACGTTCCGTTCGCTCGCTATCTCGATGCCTACGAGAACGTCGTCTCCGGCAACGACGCGATGAAGGTGATGATCGACGTCTCCTGAACCACTCCCTCCCGTCCCTCACGACACATCATGCATAGGAGCTCGACGTGACACCTACACGCTTTCGGTACTTCCAACCAACGGAACTCATCTTCGGCGCCGGCAGCCTCGACCGCACCGGCGAGATGGTAGCGAAGCACGGCAGCCGCTGCCTCATCGTGTCGGGTCCGGCGCGGCACGCGTTCGTCGACATCTACCGGCGCGTCAAGGCGTCGCTCGATGAGCACGGCATCGCCTACGAGCACTTCGACGGCGTGGTGCCGAACCCGACGACCGACTGCGTCACGGAGGGCGCCACACTGGCGCGCAGCTTCGCTGCCGACGTCGTGCTCGGGGTCGGGGGCGGCTCGAGCATGGACGTCGCCAAGGCCATCGCCGTGGAGGCCGTGCACGACGGCAGCGCCTGGGATTACCTCTTCTTCCGCGACACGCAACCGACCGAGCGCACGTTGCCGATCGTGACGATCACCACGACGTCCGGAACGGGATCGCAGGTGACGCAGGTCGCGGTGATCAGCAACCCGCGAGAGTCCACGAAATCGGCGCTGTACCACGAGCTCCTCTACCCTCGCACCAGCATCATCGACCCAGAACTGGTCGAGAGCGCGCCGAAGGACGTGACCGCGACTACGGGTTTCGACATCTTCTGCCACGCCTTCGAAAGCTACATCCACGTCGGCAACGCGCCGTACACCGATCTGATGGCCCTGGAAGCGATGCGGCTGGTCGCGGCCTACCTGCCGCGCGCCGTGCAAGACGGCGGAGACAAGGAAGCCCGCGAACGGTTGGCCTGGGCGGACACGTTGGCAGGGCTGTGCATCGCGAACACGGGCGTGACGCTGCCGCACGGCATCGCCATGACGATCGGCGGCCA
>REEJ01000177.1 GCA_007695125.1 Trueperaceae bacterium
TCAGCCCAACGGCATGTCCACAACCCATTGACATCACGCGGCCTCTTCATGGAAGCGGCAGGCACGGTCACCGTGTGCCGTGCCCACCACCACACGTCATCATCCGACTGCGTTGCGCTCCAGCGGCGGCGCGCTCGCCGCGTCGGGAGACCTCCGCTCGAGTGCGTCGGTGACCCGATCAGCCGAGGCTAGTCGGCGCCGATCGAGTGCTGCTCCGCCTCGGCCACGTAGGCATCGCGATCGTGCTCGAGGATGTAGCCGCCGTCCAGGAGGTGATCGGCGGCGCGCGTCACACGGCGCACGTACGTCTCGTGGTCCGGGTAGCGCTCTGCCAACACCTCCTCGCTGAAGGGCTCGAAGGTCCCGCCGATGAGAGCGAACACGTTGGTGGGTTCGGCGTCCAGGTCGACATCCAGGTTCAAGCCGGTGTACGTTCCGAGCGGCGCTCCCCCTGCCTGACCCTCGACGACCTGCTCCATGTGCGGCAGGCGAAGGCCGCCCAAAGCGTTGCCATCCTCATCCAGGTCCGTGATGAGGGCGCCTTCGGACTCTCCTTCGGTGATGACGTCACCCGCGATGAACTGCGACGCTGGCGGATCGATCCCTTCGGTCGTCCACAGCGTGAGGTTGTGGAACGCTGCGCGGAAGACGGGGCGGAAGTCAGCTGGGTTCTGGTTCTCCGCGAGGCCCGGGAAGACCACCGTGGGCAAGTGGGGAACCCCTGCCAACTCGTACTGACGCCAGTTGTCCTCGTCCGGGTAACGCGACAATGCCGAGAGGAACAGGCCATCCTCGAGATCGCTCTGCGCCGAGACCATCATCACGTTCGAGCCGTCGGATGCGAGTCGCCCGTCGTGGTCGAAAGCCGCGTCGTCACACCGCGCCATGTACGCGTAGATCGGCTCCTCGTCGGTCGGCGCGTAGCACAGGTACCCACCCACGGCCGAGAGATGGCCATCGTAGGCCAGCTCACCAGCCACCGCGTTCTCGCCACCAGCCAGGAACGCCATCTGCAGGCCAGACGTCTGGGAGTAGCCGAAGCTCAACACCGTGTCGACGGGCAACGGACCGTCGCTGCCCTCGAACGCACTCGGGTCCCTCAGGAACCTGGCGGCATCGCGCAGGATCTCCCAGGTGTCGGTCCCACGCTCGATGGAGCCACCCACGAGATGATTCGCGTCCTGGGCGGTTGGCACGTCTGCGAACAGCTCCGCCACCTCCTTGCTCCACTGGACCGAGGCGTAGGTGTAGCCGGCCTCGAACAGGTACCCGTCCGTGGTCGCCCGCGCCCACTGCCTCGTCTGGGATACATCGAGATCCTGATGGCCGGTGACGCTGTAGTGCACCGAGTTCGGCCAGTCGACGACGCCGACACCGTTGCCACCGTCCTCAGGGCAGATGAGGACGAGGGGGACGGCGTACCCCCCCCACCGAGCCATCCTCACGCTCGACCGTTCCATGCATGGTGGCCTCGACGTAGGTGTACCCGCCGGCCTTCTCGAACGGCTCGACCCGGTCGATGGTGACCGAGTCGACCCTCGCGCTCGCGAGACCCGCGGCGAGCGCGAGGACCAACGAGCAGCAGGCGATCACTGCGATCCGCTGTTGGCGAGCGATCGTTCGCACGTCCTGATGGCACATGATCCGTCTCCTTCCACCGGCGATCGCGCCACGTTCGACGCGGGCAACGACGCCGGTGCAGGGACACTAGACGGACGGGCGTGGTGGCAGCGTGGTCGCAGCGTGGTCTCGGTGTGTGCATCACGCCGCAGCAAGGGCACCTGTTGCGGTACGCATCGACGGCTCGAAGCGACGGCCCGACGTGAAGGCACGCAGTGAAGGCACGCGCTGGCGGCGCGAGAAGGTGTCATCATGCGGGAGCGTGATCGTGTCTGGCCCCGATCGCCCTTCGGCCCGCCGAGGGTGTGGCCGGAGGTTCGACGGAGGTGAGCGAACGTGGACGTTGCAGCGCTTCTGAACGTCGTCATCCTGATCGTGGTCGTGTACCTCGCGTTCCGTGTGGGCGCCGTGCTGATGAAGGTGCTGCTCGGACTGCTCGCGATCGGCCTCGTCGTCTGGCTGATCGCCGGGCTGGTCGGTGCAGCGCCCTAGGCGGTGCTGAGGCCTCGCTCCGTGACGACGCTCATCCCGGTGAAGCCGAGCGACGCTTCGCCACGTCCGGCGACGTCGATCGCCCATGTCGGGGTGACGGCGCGCCTCGATCCGTCGGCTCTCAGCCATCACGGCACCATGCGCCAAGGGCGTGGTCGGCACGACCACCACGGGCCATGCCGACCACCCTCAGCCACGATCGAGCCGCGGCGCACGGGCACTGTTCGCCCAGGGCCTCGTTGAGCGGGCCAGACTACTCGACGACCGGGCCCTGCTCCGCCTCGAACACGTAGGCGTCTCGGTCCTGCTCGAGGATGTAACGAGCGTCGAGGAGATGATCGGCGGCGCGTGTCACCCGGCTCACGTACGTCTCGTGGTCCGGGTAACGCTCTCGAAGCTCCTCAGCGCTGAACGGCTCGAACGTCCCGCCGATGAACACCAGGACGTTGGTGGGTTCGGCCGCCAGATCGACGTCAGGGTTCAAGCCCGTGTACGTGCCGAGCGGCGCTCCCGCGATCCGACCCTCGACCTCGTGCTCCATGTGCGGCAGGCGAAGGCCGCCGAGAGCGTTGCCGTCCTCATCCACGTCCGGGATCAGGTTGCCTTGGGACTCACCTTCGCTGACGATCTCGCCCTCGAGGAACTGCGACGGCGGAGGCTCGATCCCTTCGGTCGTCCACAGCGTGAGGTTGTGGAACGCAGCACGGAACACGGGCCGGAAGTCCGCTGGGTTCTGGTTCTCAGCCATGCCCGGGAACACAACCGTAGGCAAGTGCGGTACTCCCGCCAGCTCGTACTGACGCCAGTTGTGTGCCTCCGGGTAGCGGGAGAGCGCCGAGCGGAAGAGGAACTCGAGATCGCTTTGCGCCGAGATCATCATCATCTTCGAGGGATCGTCGGTCGGCGTACCGTCACACGGCGTCGGGCCACCGTAGAACGGCGCTTCATCGCTCACCATGTGACAGCCGTACCCCCCTACGCCTAGAAGGTGGCCGTCGTAGACCACCTCGTCGGCCACGGTGTTCTCACCCCGGATCAGGAACTGCACCTGCAGGCTCGCCGTCTGGGAGTAGCCGAAGCTCACCACGGCATCGACGGGCATGGGACCGTCCGCGCCCTCGAGCACGCTCGGGTCCCTCAGGAACCTGGCGGCATCACGAAGGATCTCCCAGGCGTCCGTCCCACGCTCGATGGAGCCACGGACCAGATGGTTCGCGTCATCACCTGGTGGCACGTCCGCGAACAGTTCCACCACTTCCTTGCTCCACTGGACCGAGGCGTACGTGTAGCCGTTCTCGAACAGGTATCCATCGGTGGCGTCCCGCGCCCATTGCCTCGTCTGGGACTCGTCGAGGTCCTGATGGCCGGTGACGCTGTACCAGACCGTGTTGGGCCAGTCGACGACCCCGACACCGTTACCGTCGAACGCAGGGTAGATGAGGACCAGCGGGACGGCGTACTCACCCACCGAACCGTCCTCACGCTCGACCACTCCATGCATGGTGGCCTCGACGTAGGTGTACCCATCGACCTTCTCGAACGGCTCGATCGCATCGATGGTCACCGAGTCGACCCGTGCGCTCGCGATGCCAGCAGCGAGCGCGAGCATCAGCGAACAGCACAGGGCGAGCCGGACGGCTCGCTCGGCGCGTGGCACCGGACGTGCGTCATGATTGCGCATGATCGGTCTCCTTCCGCCGGTGACCGTGCCATGTGCGACACGTGTGAACGAACCGGCGCGCCGACGCTAGACGAAGCGGCGTGGTCGCGGCGTGGTCTCGGCGTGGCCGCGGCGTTGTCGCGTCGCGAGCCACGACAGCGTTCCAGCTCGGCCTCGGCTGCGCCGGTCCGGCCTGCGGCGGTCGCGCTCGGATCAGCCCGGTGGCGCCAGCACCGACGCGGCTCACGCTCCAGACCCACGGCGAGCGGCTCGCGCGCCAACGTCGCGAGGCGTGGGCGGCGGTTCCCACGCGCCGGAGCACGGCGCCCTCGACCGGCGGATGCGTGCTGGGCGCCTAACTCCGTGGGTCGAGCGCGTCGCGCAGGCCGTCGCCGAGCAGGTTGAACGCCAGCACGGTGAGCGACACCGCCACGCCCGGGAACACCATCAACCAGGTCGCCTCGGGGAGGAAGCGCCGGCCGCGCGCCAGCATCTCGCCCCAGTCCGCCGTCGGCGGCTGGACCCCGAGCCCGAGGAACGACAGGCCCGCCATCGCCAGGATCGCGAACCCGATCCCCAGGGTCGCCTGCACCACGATGGGTCCGATGGCGCTCGGCAGCACGTGCCGGAGCATGAGCCGGGCGTTGCCCGCACCCAGCGCTCGCGCGGCCTGCACGTAATCCTCCTCGCGCGTGCCCAGCACCACGCTGCGCACCAAGCGAGCGTACTGCGGGATCTCGACCACCGCGATCGCGATCACGGCGTTCACGAGTCCGGGACCCAGCGTGCCGACCACCGCCAGCGCCAAGAGCAGCGACGGGAACGCCAACAGCACGTCCATCACGCGCATGATCGCGCCTTCCAGGCGACCGCCGAAGAAGCCGGCCAGGAGACCGAGCGAGGAGCCCACGACGAGAGCGGCGACGACCGGGATCAGGCCGGTGAGCAGCGACACGCGGGCGCCGTGGAGGACGCGCGAGTAGAGCGAGCGACCGAACTCGTCGGTGCCGAACGGGTGCGTGAGCGAGGGTGGTTGCAGGCGGGCGCGCAGGTCCTGCTGCGATGGGCCACGATCGGCCAACCAGGGCGCGAACACCGCGGCGCCGACCAGCAACGCCACCAGCACCGCGCCCAGGAGCGCTCCGCGGTTGCGCCGGAAGCGGCGCATGGGTGGCGAGCGCCACCACGCGCGCAAGCGCGGCTCAGCCATAGCGCACCTTCGGGTTGATCGCGGCGTAGCTGAGGTCGACCACGAGGTTCACGCCGATGAACAGCAGCGCGATCACGAGCACGCAGCCCTGGACGAGCGGGAGGTCGCGCGCCACGATGGCGTCCACCAACAAGCGCCCCACGCCGGGCCAAGCGAACACCGTCTCGGTCAACACGGCGCCGCCGAGCAGGCCGCCGAGCTGCAGCCCCACCACGGTCACGATCGGCAGCATGGCGGGGCGCAGGGCGTGGCGGAGCACCACCCGACGCTCCGCCAGCCCCTTCGATCGCGCCGTGCGCACGTAGTCCTGCCCCAGCGTCTCGATCACCGCGCCGCGCGTGATGCGGGCGATGAACGCGGCCGACGCAACGCCGACGGTCACGGCGGGCAGCACCAGGTGGCGCCACGTGCCGCGGCCGCTGGCCGGCAGCCAGCCCAGCTCCAGGGCGAACACGATCATGAGCAGGAAGCCCATCCAGAACACGGGCACGGACACGCCGACGAGCGCCACGGCGACGGCGAGCGAGTCGAACACGCTGCCGCGCCGCACGGCTGCGAGGACTCCGAGCGACACACCCAGCGCGACGGCGATCGCCAGGCCGGCAAGCGCGAGTTCGACGGTGGCGGGGAGACGGTCCCTGATCTCCGCCACCACCGGTCGGCGCGACCGCGCCGATCGGCCCAGGTCGCCCTGCACCAGGCCGCTCACGTACTGGACGTACTGCAGTGGCAGAGGCTGGTCGAGTCCGAGCTCCTGGCGGAGCTCCTCACGCGCGGCCTGGCCCAAGCCCTGGGCGGCGTCGCCCAGGAGCGCCACCACCCGATCGCCCGGGGTGAGCACCGTCATCGCGAAGACGAGGAGCGTCACCCCGAACAGGACCGGTACGGTGCCGACGAGCCGCCCGACGACGTAGCGCAGCACGGCTCAGTCGCTCAGGCTGGCGTTCCTCAGGTCGAGGTTGATCCAGGAGAAGGCGATGGCCTCGCCCTCGAGCCCGGGCCGCTTGGCGTAGGTGAAGAGCGGGTAGTAGAGCGTCACCATCGGCAGATCGCGCACGACCGCTGCCTGGACCTCGGCGTAGGCGGCGAGGCGCTCGGCGTCGTCGGCGACGGCCCGACCGCGCTCGAGCAGGGCGTCGATCGCGTCGACGGCGTAACGCGAGCGGTTGTTGCCCGGGATCTCGCTGGAGTGGAAGAAGGCGTAGAGCGTGTAGTCGGCATCGAGCGTGACGGTGCCCCAGGCGGTCAGATACAGCTGGGCGTCGTCGCGCTCGATGGCCTGTGTGTAGGCGGCGAAGTCCTGGACACGGATGGTCAGGTCGACGCCGATCTCGGCCAGGGCGAACTGCAGCACCTGGGCCACGGCCTCGAGGTCGGGGTTCTGGTAGACGTCGAGCCGCAGCGCGAGCCCTTCGGCGCCCGCCTCGGCCAAGAGTGCACGCGCGCCCTCGGGATCGAACGGGTAGGGCTCCTCGAGATCGGCCGCCGCGAAGCGCACCGTACCGGGGATGGGCGCCACGGCCGGTGCGGCCAGCCCGCGCAGGAACTCCTCGGTGATCAGCGCCTTGTCGATCGCGTGGGCGATCGCCTGGCGAACGCGCAGGTCGGCCAGCTCCGGGGCGGCGACGTTGATGCCGAGGTGGGCGCTCCCCCACCCTTCGATCGCCTCGGTGACGAGCGACGCGTCGTTCTGCAGGCTCAGGTAGTTGTCTGGCGGCACGTTGAAGATGATGTCGACGCCACCGGAGCGCAGTTCGACGATCTGCGTGCTGACCTCGGGGATGATGCGCACGATCACGCGTTCGATCGCGGGAGCGCCGCCCCAGTACGCGTCGTTGGCGACGAGCTCGACCTGGCTGCCGTCGACCCACGACACGAACCGGTACGGTCCCGTCCCGACGGGATCGCGTGACAGAGCGTCGGCGAGGCCGACCGGCACGACCGACGCGACGGGGTGCGCCAGGTGCGCCAGGATCGGCGCGAAGGGCTGGCCCGTGACGACGTCGACCGTCGTGTCGTCCACGACCTCGACGGCCGTGATCGCGCTGACGACGAAGCGGCCGGGAGCCGCCGTGGCCGGGTCGAGGAGGCGCTCGAGCGAGGCGGCGACCGCCGCGGCGTCGAGCGTCGAGCCGTCGTGGAAGGTCACCCCCTGACGGAGGCTGAAGCGCAACCGGGTGGGCTCGACGAACTCCCACGACGTGGCGAGGCCGGGCACGACCTCGTTGTCCGGGGTGACGCGCACGAGGGTCTCGTAGATCTGGTTCGTGACGTGGAACGAGAAGCCGTTGAAGGTGGTCTGCGGGTCGAGCGTTGGCGGGTTCTGCCCGATCGCGGTCGTGAGTGTCTGCGCGGCGCCGGTACCGATCACGGCGGCGAGCACGATCGTGAAGACGAGTCTTCGCATACGTCAGTTCCTCCTCGAGGTCGTGTTCCAGCGGACCCGGTCATGCCCGTGGCCCGCAGGAACTCGCCAGTGTACATGCACGGCCGCGGTACAGCTCCACGGCGACCCGCCTCGCGGCCGCAGCGCGCTCAGGACTCCACGAGCCGCCGCCGGAGCCCGGCCACCGCGCTCGCAGGCGTCGTCAACACGGGGGCGTCGACGCGCCGTCGCACCAGCGGCGCGGCGCGCGCCATCGAGAACTGCGCCAACGCCACCACGCCGGCGCCGCTTGCATGCTCGGCCGCGGCGTCGGCGATCAGCGCGTCGTGCGCCTCGACTGCTCCGCTCGACAGTGCGGCGAGGGCCTCGGCCACGAAGACCGGTCGGACCCGCAGCCGCCGTCCGGCCGCGGCCGCTGCAGCCTCGGCTTCCGGCAGCATCGACGCCAGCGTCGGCGCGAACGTCGCCAACAGCACGACGTCGCCGTCGCTGTGCACGGCCTCGTCGAGCATGGCCTCGTTCGGCTTCATGACCGGTACCGCGACCGCCGCGCGGGCGGCGTCGATCGCGCAGCCGAAGGCCGAGCAGGTGAACAGCACGCCGTCGGCTCCCGCGTCGACCGCGTAGCGCGCCAGGCGCACGAAGCGCTCCTCGATGCCGGCGTCGACGCGGCCCGCGCGCTCGAGGTCGCCGGGTAGGGCGTCGTCGAGGAGGTGCTGCAGCGTGGCGCTCGGCCAGGCCTCGGCGAAGGCGGCCTCGATGGGCGCCATCGAGGCGCGAAGCGCGTGCACGAGGGCGATCCGGTGGGCCATGCAGGAGCATAGCCTTGAACGTCGCGACACGCCATCGCGTAGCATGGCGCGCGACCACGCGGTGTGCCACGTGGCGGTGGGTGCCGGATCGGAGGCAGGATGGGGTTCTTCCTCAGCTGGTTTGCTGGCGATCGAACGAAGCGAGCCGACGACCCAGAGAGCGCGCTGGCCGAGCTCGAGGCCGTTCGTACGCAGGCCGACCGCGACCCTCGCGGCGCCGCCAAGCGCTTGCGCGCCGCGGGCCGCCGCCATCACGCCCAGTTCGACCTGCGCGGCCCGCACCACGGCGTCTTCCGCGCCGCGTACGAGGCGCTCCACGGAGCGATACCGACGGAGCCGAGCGATGTCCACGTGCTCACCTGGGAGTCGCTCGGCGAGGAGCCGAGCCTGCGCGCCTTGATGATGCAGCTCGAGTCGGTGCGCGCCGGGCGCATCGTGTTGCTCAGCGAGGACCCGCGCGGCGAGTCCGCGCCGGCTGGGCAGCTCGAGGCGCTGGCGCTGCTCGACGCCGATCCGAGCGTGGCGCTGGTCGTTGCGGGCGACGTCGACCTCGTCGTGCGCGCCTCGTTCCTGGCGGGCCTGAGCGTGCCCGGGCACCTGCTCGACGTGTCCGAGGTGATCCTCGAACTCGCGGATCTCGCAGTGGCGTCTGGCCTCCAGGCCCGCTCAGTGCCGGCGTGACGGCCGGGCCGACGCGCTGACGTCGTCCAGAGCGAACTCGCGCACCCCGGTTCGCACGATCCGCATCCGCGCCTCGCAGGCGGGGTCGGGGCACATCACCTCGTCGTCGTGGTTGATCCAGTCGTGCTCGTCGCTGAAGCGTTGCTTGGCGGGCAGGAGCGGCAGCACGGCGGCCAGTGCGTACATGCTGAAACTCCGGCCAGCAGGGATGCTGAGGCGCTCGCCCGAGACCTCGAAGCAGTCGCCCACGGCGTGGTTGCAGACGCTCTCGAGCCCCGCCTTGACCGCGACGATCTCGACGCGCAGGTCGTAGAGGCGAAAGGTGCGCTCGCCGGCGCCACTGGCGCTCACGTCGGCGCCTCGTTCAGGCCGTACTTCATGATCCGCCCATGCCGGCCGGCGCGGTCGCGCTCGAGCGCGTACACGGCGCCGGGAACCTCGGGGAACTGCGACCGAACCGCCTCGAGCCGCGCCACCTGGTCGTCCGAGAGGGCGACGTCGTCGCGCAACGCGCAGAGCGCCTGGACGTGCCGGGTCGAGCGGATCCCGACGATGCACGCCCGGACGCCGGGCTGCCCGAGGCACCATGCGCTCGCCACCTGCGCGACGTCTGCGCCGACCTCGTCGGCGACCGCGCGGAGCGCGGCGAGCAGCGACTGGAGGCCGTCCCAGCCACCGGCCTCCTCGACGATGAGCCGGTACTTCGTCAGCGAGCGGTTCTCATGCACGTCACCCACGTCGGGTCGGCCCAGGTACCGGTCCGAGAGCAGGCCGCCGGCGACGCTGCCGTAGCACAGCAGGTCGATGCCGTTCGCCGCTGCGATCGGCGTCAGGTCGGCGGCCGGCCGGCGGTCGAGGATGGAGTACTGGGTCTGCACCGCAGCGACCGAAAAGCCGGCGGCCGTGATCTCGCGCAGGCGCCGACCAGCGACGTTGGTCAGGCCGATCGCGCGCACCGCACCGCCCTCCTGCAGCATCCGCAGCGTCGCCAGGACGTCGAGCTGTCCGGGGACGGCGTCGTCCCACCAGTGGAGCTGGACCAGGTCGAGCGTGTCGCGGCCGAGCCGCGCGCGCGAGCGATCGACGGCGCGCTCGACGTCGGCGGGTTGCAACGTCGCGAGGTCTGCGAGGTCCGGCACGTACTTGGTGTGCACGCGCAGGTCGTCGGGTCCGAGCGCGTGGGCACGCACGAACGCGCCGATGCTGGCCTCGACGCCGGTGTAGATGTCGGCGCAATCGAACACCCGGAAGCCCGCCGCGTAGTGCGCCTCGAGCACGGCCGTGGCGTCCTCGACATCGCGCCCGTGCCCGCGGGCGAGTTGCCAGCAGCCGAGGATCACGCGGTCGACGTATGGGAGCGACATGCGCCCGAGCATACCCGCCGCGAACGCGGGCAACGACGTGCAGCGGCGTACGGGCGCGCGTTCAGCATGCGTCCGTGGCGCGCCGCGGTGCACCGTCGTGCGGCGTCGGTCAGGTCGCGCTTCTCGACATGGCCGCGTCCTGATCGAGCAACCAACCCGGCAGCGACAGCGCGGCCTCCATCGCGAGACCGACACCGCCCATCGTGACCGCCTCGGGTCCGAAGCTCGAGGCGATGACCCGGCAGCGCGATCGGTACGCACCGAGCGCCTCGTCGGCCAGGGTTCGTTCGACCGTCGGCAGGAGCCACGGGACCACGTGGCTGAGCGCCCCGGCGAGCACGACCATCTCGGGATCGAGCACGTCGACGAGGTCGGCGATGACGCGGCCGAGCAGCGTCGCCGCCTCGTCGAGCACCTCGAGCACGACGGAGTCGCCGGCGGCGGCCGCGGTGCCGATCGCAGCGTACGTGGCGAGGTCGCGACCGCGTTCGGCGAGCCGAGCGGCGAGCGCATCCTCGGCCAGGTACGCCTCGAGGCAACCGCGGTCGCCACAGCTACAGCGCCTCCCACCGTCGACGACGCGCGCGTGGCCGATCTCGCCCGCGAACCCGCCGCTGCCGCGATACAGGCGGCCGCCGAGGTAGAGGGCGCCGCCGATGCCGGAGTGCCCTGCGATCACGACGAAGTCGCGAGCATCTCGAGCGGCTCCGAAGAGCGTCTCGGCCAGCGCCGCGGCAGACGTGTCGTTGTCGACCGCGACGGGGACCGACCAGCGCTCGGCGAGTCGCTCCTGGAGCGGGACGTGGCGCCACCCGAGGTTCGGTCCGTAGGCGACGCGACCGCTGAGCGACATCAGCGCAGGCACCCCGACCCCGACCGCCCGCACCTGGTCCCAGCCGACACCGATCTCGCCCAGGGCGGCCTCGACGCCACCCGCGAGGGTCTCGAGAGCGTCGTCCACCGTGGGTCCGGCGCTGCCCTGCCAGGTCGCTCGCGATTCGCCGACGAGCGTCGTGACCAACACCCGGACGGTGCCCGGCTCGAGGCGGGCACCGACGAGAACGCCGACGGAGGCGTCGATCGCGAGTTGCGTTGGCGGTCTGCCGGCGCGGCCAAGACTCGGCTGACGCGTCGTGGTCACCAAGCCCTCGTCGCGCAGGTGGCGCGCCACGGCCGACACCGTGGCCGGATCGAGTCCCGTGGAACGGACCAGCTCCGTCTGGCTGGCGGGACCGCCGACGCGCAGCGCATGGAACACCCGCGCCACGTTCAGACGCCTGATCAGCGCCGGATTCAGTCGCTGCGTCGACCCCGCCACACACCACTCCCATCACCCGGCTCGGTGGTGGTCTGATGCGTGACCGAGCGGGATGTCCCTTGACGACCCTCGAGTCAGTTGGTACTTTATCACATTACGTTAGAGACACGATGAAACCCAACGAGCGTTCGCGCGAAGGGCGAGACGTGACCGACGCCGACACCATGACGCCGCAGCCACCCACCAGCAGCCAGGCGCTGCTCCAGGGTCGCGGGCTGTCGATGGCGTTCGGACCCGTCGAAGTCCTGCACGCGGTCGACATCGACGTCATCCCGGGCGAAGTCCACGCCGTCCTGGGCGAGAACGGCGCAGGCAAGTCGACGCTCCTGAAGCTGATCGGCGGCTTCCACGCGCCGACGGCCGGCCAGATCGTGATGGCCGGCACCCCGCGCACCTTCCGCGACTCGATCGAGGCGGAGGCCGCCGGGATCGTGATGATCCACCAGGAGCTCAGCCTCGTGCCCGACCTCACCGTCGAGGAGAACGTCTTCCTCGGCCACGAGCACCATCGCTTCGGATTCGTCGACACCCGCGCCCAGCGCCGCGCCACGCGGGAGCTGCTGGCCACCTTGAAGACGTCGATCGACGTCACGCGGCGCGTGCGCCAGCTCTCGGTGTCACAGGCCCAGATGGTCGAGATCGCCAAGGCCGTCTCGCGCGACGTCCGCGTGCTCTGCATGGACGAGCCCACCGACGTCCTCACCGGCCGCGAGACCGAGGTGCTGTTCGAGCTCGTGCGCCGCCTCACCGCCGATGGTGTCGCGATCCTCTACGTCTCGCACAAGCTCGACGAGATCAAGACGATCGCCGACCGCGTGACCATCCTGCGCGACGGCGACAAGGTCGGTACCTTCGACATCGCCGACCTGACGCCCGCCGACATGGCGCGGCGCATGGTCGGCCGCGACGTCTCCGACATGTACCCCGAGCGCCAGAGCGTCGCAGACGACGCCAGCGTCGCGCTCTCACTCGAAGGCGTCACGGTGCCGGGCTACGCCGAGGACGTCACGCTCTCCCTGCGGCGTGGCGAGGTCCTCGGCGTGGCCGGGCTCGTGGGCGCGGGCCGCACGGAGCTCTTCGAGGGCGTGATCGGGCTGCGGCCGAAGCAGGGTGAGGTCCACAAGGACGGACGCGCCGTCCGCTGGCGGCACCCCGAGGACGCCAAACGCGACGGCGTCGCGTACCTCACCGAGGACCGCAAGGGCAAGGGCCTGCTGCTGACCAAAGGCCTGCGCGAGAACCTCACGCTCGCCGCGCTCGAGCGGTTCGCCCGCCCGTTCACCGACGTGCGCAAGGAACGAGCGGCGCTCACCGATGCCGTGCGCGAGTTCGACGTCCGCGTCGCCCGTCTCGACGTCCCGGCCGGCGCCCTCTCGGGGGGCAACCAGCAGAAGCTCGTGCTCGCCAGGATCATGCTCACCGATCCCGACGTGGTGATCCTCGACGAGCCGACCCGCGGCATCGACGTGGGTACCAAGCGACAGATCTACTTCTACGTCGCCGAACTCGTCGCCAAGGGCACCGCCGTGGTGCTGATCTCGAGCGAACTGCAAGAGCTGCTGGGCCTCGCCCACCGCGTGGTGGTCATGCAGGACGGCACCGTGACCGGCATCGTCACAGGGGACGACATCAACGAGGAGACGATCATGGCCTACGCGACCGGCCTGCGGCGCGACACCGTATCCACCCCGAACCGACTGGAGGTCGTCGATGGCGCGCGTTGAGAGGGCGCCGCGTCCGGTCTGGCGCGAACAGCTCGCCCGCGTGCCGTGGCAGCAGCTGACCCCGCTGCTCGGGCTGGTGTTCCTGCTGGTGATCGGCTCGATGCTGCACCCGGCGTTCCTGTCGCAGACCAACCTGTTCAACGTGCTCACGCGCTCGGCCTTCATCGGCATCATCGCGGTCGGCGGCACCTTCGTGATCATCGCCGGCGGCATCGACCTCTCGGTCGGCTCCATGGCGGCCTTCCTGGCCGGCGCGATGATCCTGCTGATGAACGTGCTCGCCGGGAACGACATGGCGCCGCTGACGATCGTGCTGCTCGGGGTCGGCATGGTGCTGGTGGCCGGGCTGCTGGCCGGCGCCGCCAACGGCCTCGTGATCACGAGAGGCCGCATCGAGGCGTTCATCGTCACCCTCGGCACGCTCGGGATCTTCAGGTCGCTCGTCACCTACCTCGCCGACGGCGGCACCATATCGCTCAACTTCCAGGTGCGCGCCGTGTACCGCCCGGTCTTCTTCGACAGCTTCCTCGGGATCCCCATCCCGGTGTGGGTGTTCGCCATCGTCGCCATCCTGGGCGCGATCTTGTTGCATCGCACCCGCTTCGGTCGCTACGTGCGGGCGATCGGCTCGAACCAAGAGGTCGCGCGCTACGCCTCGGTCCGGGTCGAACGGATCCGCACCCTCACCTACGTCATCCAAGGCGTCTGCGTCGCCATCGCCGTCATCCTCTACGTGCCGCGCCTCGGTTCCGCCTCGGGCTCGACCGGCATCCTCTGGGAACTCGAGGCCATCGCCGCCGTCATCATCGGCGGCACCGCCCTCAAGGGCGGCTACGGGCACATCTGGGGCACGGTCGTCGGCGCGATCATGCTCTCGCTCATCGGCAACGTCCTCAACCTCACCACCGCCATCAGCGAGTACCTGAACGGCGCCGTCCAAGGTCTCATCATCATCGCGGCCGTGTTCCTCCAACGCGGCCGCAGCGGCCGATGAGGGTCGCACCCCGAGAGGAGGTGGTCACCTGAGCGAGTCCAGCGACGACGCCGTCCCCCGCAGCCCCTTTCCAACGGAGGAACCATGCCCCGCATGACCCGCATCCTGTTCGCAACCATCGCCCTCGCACTGGGCTTCGCACTCGCCCAGACCACCGTCATCGGCGTCTCCATCCCGGCCGCCACGCACGGCTGGACCGGCGGCGTCAACTGGTGGGCCGCGGAGACCAAGACCCGCCTCGAGGCCGCCTACCCGGACCTGCAGATCATCATCAACACCGCCGGCAGCGCGGCCGAGCAGGCCGACGACCTCGAAGACCTGATCGCCATCCATCAGATCGATGCGCTCGTCATCCTCCCCTTCGAGTCCGATCCGCTCACCGAGCCCGTCGCCAGCGTCAAGGACCGCGGCGTCTTCGTGACCGTGGTCGACCGCGGCCTGGCACGTGAGGGCATCGAGGACATCTACGTCGCCGGCGACAACTTCGCCATGGGACGCGTCTCGGGCGAGTTCATCTCCGAGATGCTCGGCGGCGAAGGCAAGATCGTCGTGCTGCGCGGTATTCCCACCGTCATCGACAACCAGCGCGTCGAGGCCTTCATGGAGGTCATCGCCGACACCAACATCGAGGTGCTCGACAGCCGCCACGCCAACTGGAACCGCGACGACGGCTTCGAGGTCATGCAGGACTTCCTGACCCGCTTCCCCGAGATCGACGCGGTGTGGGCGCAGGACGACGACATCGCCATCGGCGTCATCGAGGCGCTGGCGCAGGCCGGCCGCACCGAAGAGATGTTCGTCCTCGGCGGCGCTGGCATGAAAGAGATGATCGCCCGCGTCATGGAAGGCGACCGTCTGGTCCCCGCGAACGTCCTCTACCCGCCGGCGATGATCGCCACCGCGATGGAAGTCACCGCGCTGCGCTTCGTCAGCAGCGTCCCGACGCTCGGCACCTACATCCTCGACAGCCCGCTCATCACGCCCGAGAACGCAGCCGACTACTACTTCCCCGACAGCCCCTTCTGAGTCTCGACGACGCATCCCTGGGGCGGCGCCAGCTGCCGCCCCACACCTGAACCGATCTCGACCGCTCCCGCCCGCCCGACCCGCAGCGCCCAGTGCGCAGCACGCGGGCCGGCGCGGGCGGCCACCGGAGGCACCATGCCACGACCCGTCACACTCTTCACCGGCCAATGGGCCGACCTCCCCCTCAGCGAACTCGCGCCGCTCGCCCGCGACATGGGCTACGACGGCCTCGAACTCGCCTGTTGGGGCGACCACCTCGACGTCCGCCGCGCCGCCGACGACCCCGAGTACGCCCAGGGGCGCAAGGACCTCCTGGCCGAGCACGGCCTCGAACTCTTCGCGATCTCGAACCACCTCGCCGGCCAGGCGGTCTGCGACAACATCGACGAGCGCCACAAGGCGATCCTGCCCGAGCACGTGTGGGGCGACGGCGACCCCGAAGGCGTGCGCCAACGGGCCGCCGAAGAGATGATCGTCACCGGCAAGGCCGCCGCCGCGCTCGGCCTGCAGGTCGTCAACGGCTTCACCGGATCGTCGATCTGGCACGCCCTGTACGCCTTCCCCCCCACGACACAGGCCTACTGGGACGCCGGCTTCGAAGACTTCGGCCGCCGCTTCACCCCCATCCTCGACGCCTATGCCGAGCTGAACGTGCGCTTCGGCCTCGAGGTCCACCCCACCGAGATCGCCTTCGACATCGCCAGCGCTGAGCGCGCGATCGAGGCCGTCAACGGTCATCCCGCCTTCGGGTTCAACTACGACCCGTCGCACCTCGGGTACCAGGGCGTGGACTACGTCGCCTTCATCCGCCGCTTCCGTGACCGCATCTTCCACGTGCACATGAAGGACGCCTGGTGGGGCCGCGGCGACGGCAGCGCCGGCGTGTTCGGCGGCCACACCGACTTCGGCGACGCGCGCCGCTACTGGGACTTCCGCAGCGTCGGCCGCGGCGACGTCGACTTCGAGGAGATCATCGTCGCGCTCAACGACATCGACTACCAAGGCCCACTGTCGGTGGAGTGGGAGGACGTGCGCATGGACCGCGTCCACGGCGGCACCGAATCGGCGGCGTTCTGCAAGCAGGTCGACTTCGCCCCCTCGGGCGTGGCGTTCGATGCCGCCTTTGCGAAGGACGACGCATGACCCGCCCGCTGCGCTACGGCATGGTGGGCGGCGGCGAGGACGCCTTCATCGGCGCCGTGCACCGCCACGCCATGGCGCTCGACCGGCGCTTCGTGTTCACCGCCGGCGCTCTCTCGTCCACGCCCGAGAAGGCGAAGCGCTCCGCTCACGCGCTGCGGTTGCCCGACGACCGCGGCTACGAGAGCTGGCAGGCCATGCTCG
>REEJ01000263.1 GCA_007695125.1 Trueperaceae bacterium
GGGGGCAGCGTGGGGATCGGGCTCGCGGTCGCCGAGGCGTTCGCGCGCGAGGGGGTGCATCTCGCCCTGTGCGCGCGCGACGAAGCGCGAGTCGCGGCGGTGGGTCGACGGATCGCCGAGGAGCACGGTGTCGAGGTGCTCGCGCTCGGCGCCGACGTGAGCAGGGCGGAGGATCTCGATCGCTTCTGCGACGCGATCGACGAACGCTTCGGTGGGGTCGACGTGCTGGTGAACAACGCGGGCACTGGCAGCGACGAGACGATCCTCGCTGCGACGGACGGGAAGTGGCAGGAGTACTGGGACCTGCACGTGATGGCGGCGGTGCGCCTGGCGCGACGCCTGCAACCGGGCATGACCGCTCGTGGTGGCGGCGCCATCATCCACAATGCGTCGATCTGTGCGACCCAACCGCTGTACTACGAGCCGATCTACAACGTGACGAAGGCGGCGTTGGCGATGCTGTCGAAATGCATGGCCCACGAGTTCATCGGCTACGGCATCCGGGTGAACACGGTCAATCTCGGCCTGGTGCTGACGCCAGATTGGGTCAAGACGGCGAAGGCGCTGACGGCGGATGGTGCTACTTCGTGGGAGGAGCATCTCGAGGCGATCGCGCGTGACGCCGCGCCGATCGGTCGCTTCGCGAGTCCGGAGGAGGTCGCGCACTTCTTCGTGTTCCTCGCGTCGCCGCTGGCGAGCTACTGCGTCGGGTCGTCGTACTACGTCGATGGAGGGTGGCTGCGGGTCGTCAACTGAGCGGCAAACACATGCGTGTCAGGGCGCGACGACCGTGTGTGCCGCTAGGATGGCGCATGGAGCGGCATCGGATGACGTACGGCGAGGCGGCCGGTTTCCAGGTCGCCGGTGGCACCGCGCGGTCACAGGGCGCGTTCATGACGCTCGGCCCGGGCGAAGCGACGGGCGGACCCGACAACCGTCACCCCACGAGCGACCAGTGGCTGTTCGTGGCGTCCGGCTCCGGGAGTGCGATCGTCGAGGGGGAGCAGGTAACCCTCGAGGCGGGTGATCTCCTCCTGATCGCTGCCGGCGAGGGCCACGAAGTCCGCGCTGCGGACGGTGCGCCGCTCGTGACGGTGAACGTCTACGCGCCGCCGGTGTACTGACGGGCACTGCCGTGGCCCGTGAAGGCCTGTTCGGCACCGACCGATGACAAAGTGACTACATGGTGATACGATGTAGTCACGTCAGGCCATCTGGCAACGGGAGACGCGATGAAACAGACCACCGTCAACGTCCGCGAGCTCAAGGCGCGCCTCTCGCACTACCTGCGGCTCGCGAAGGCGGGCGAGGCCGTCGAGATCACGGAGCGGGGCGTCCCCATCGGACGGATCGTCCCCGTCGCGGCGCCCATCGAGGATCGACTGGACGCCATGGTGCGTAGTGGCTTGCTGCAGTGGGACGAGCGGCGGCTCCCGCCCACCGCGCCCGTGGCGCGCGCCCGCGGACCGCGGAGCGTGGCCGACCTGCTGATCGAAGACCGCGAGTGATCGTCTACGTCGATGCCAGCGCGCTCGTCAAGCGCTACGTGGCCGAGGCAGGCACCGACGAGGTCGCCTCGCTCGTCGACACCGCATCGGTGCTCGGCACGTCGATCATCAGCCGCGCCGAGGTGGCCGCTGCACTCGCCAAGGCCAGCCGGATGAACGTCGTGTCGCATGACGAGGCCGCGGCGGCGCAGAGCGCCTTCGACGCCGAGTGGACGGCGCTCGCGCGCGTGCAGATGAGCGAGATGCTCGTCGCGCGAGCGGCTGCCGTGGCCTGGGACCATGGGCTGCGCGGCTACGACGCCGTCCACCTCGCCACGGCGCTGTTCTGGCAAGACATGGTGGGTGAGCGCGTCACGGTGGCCACGTTCGACCATCAGCTCTGGAGGGCCGCGCACACCACCGCGCTCGGCACCTGGCCAGGCGGGCTCGTGTAGTCGATGCAGCGCGGTGACCGCCGCCTACGCGCCGGCTACCGCCTGCGGATGGTCGTCGCGCACCAGGTCGAGTTCGGCTGCCTTCGCGTTGGCCTCGACCTGCTCGACGCTCTTGCAGCCGGGGATCACGCAGGTGACGGCCGGATGCTGCAGGCACCACGCCAGCGCCCAGGTCGCCATGTCGACGCCCTCGGGCACCTCATCAACGCGGATCCGTTCGGCTTCCTCGAGCTTGCGCTGCACGTCCGCCCGGTCGTGCCGTGAGCGCACGTCGCTCGTGTCGTCGAACGTCGCGTCGGGTCGGTACTTGCCGCTCAGGTAGCCGCTGGCCAGGGGCACGCGCGCCAACACCCCCAGGTCGTGGTTCTGGCAGGCGGGGAAGACGTCGTGCTCGGGTGTGCGGTCGAGCCGGTTGTACACCACCTGGATCGCTGTGGCCCCTACGCCTTGCGCGTGCCTCGTCTGATAGACATCGTCGTTCTTGCCGATCGAGATCCCCAGATGGCGGATGCGGCCCGCCTTCACCTGTTCGGCCAGCACCGGCCACAGCTCCGGATCGTCGAATGCCTCCCGCGAGCCGGAGTGGAACTGGTAGAGGTCCAGGTGATCGGTTCGGAGCGCCTCCAGCGAGGCGTCGAGCTGCCGGAGGACGTCGTCCGCCGTCCACAGCTGGTCGCGTTGGAATGCACCCGTGTAGCGATGACCGAACTTGGTGGCGACGAACCACTCGTCGCGGCGGCCCTCGATGGCCTCGCCGATCAGCCGTTCGGAGAGGTGGTCGCCGTAGCACTCCGCGGTGTCGAGGAGGTTGATGCCGAGTTCGCGGGCTCGGCCCAAGATGTCTCGCACCTCGGCCACGTCGTAGTCGCGGCCCCACTCGCCGCCGAACTGCCAGGTGCCGATCCCTACGACGGAGACGGGCATCTCGGTCGAACCCAAGCGCCGGTACTTCATGGCGACCTCCTCTTCCCGGGGGGCGACGCCATCGGTCGCGAGGCGCGCCCACGTACCGTTCATCCAGGGTACCGCGCGCTTGGACGCATACGGGCGAGGGCTGACCGGTGCCACCAACGTGCAATACGTTCCAGGTCGACGCCGTGTACGTCATGGAGTTCGACGAGGACCGCCTCAGTCACCCTGGTAGTGAACGATCTCGTCGCGGACAAGCAGCTCGCGCGCCTACAACCCCCTGCGTCCTAGACAGTGGTTCTGCTCATCGGTCGGTGCGTTTGGCGGGTCTGAGATGCACGCCCTGACGGTGGACGTGCTACCTTCGCGCATGCAGACAAGCGGCGAACGT
>REEJ01000209.1 GCA_007695125.1 Trueperaceae bacterium
CTGGGCTCGACGCCGTGCGCGAGTTGGTGCGCTCGGGCGAGCTGGTGCGGAGCGCGGAGGGGGCGGCGGGCGCGCTGGTCTGAGGTCGCCCGCCGCGCTCGTCACGCGTGCGGCCATGGGTGGGGACGTTGCCACCTGGCGCGAGCGCCGTCGTCGTGCTGACGTGCGGGTACGAGGCCGACTGCCGTGACGCAGCCGGCCGCACGGGAGGTGCCGTGATGCGTCAGGACACCGCGCAACCGCGCGCTCGCCACGTGGCCAGTGGGAGCCGACCGCGTGACCGGTCGTCGACGGCTCGCACCTTCGAGCGTGAGGGCTGCACCATCCGTTGGTGGGACACCGGTCCGCGCGACGGCCCCTGCGTCGTGCTCACCCACGGTGTCACCATCGACCACGGCACCTTCGCCTCGCAGGTCCCGCTCCTGGTGCGAGCGGGCTACCGCGTGGTGACGTGGGACCTTCGCAGCCACGGCCTGAGCCGGCCCTCGGCCGAGCCGCTCACGCTCGAGCGTGCCGTCGACGACCTGCACGCCTTGCTCGACGCGGGTGGCGCGGACCCCACGGTGCTCGTCGGCCAGTCGTTCGCCGGCCTGATCGTGCAGGCGTACCAGCGTCGTCACCCCGAGCGCGTCGCCGGCCTCGTCCTCGCCGGCTCGTTGCCGCTCGGCACCCGCGTCCTGTGGCCGCTGTCGGCGGTCTACGGCAAGGTCGCTCCGCCGCTCCAACGCGTCTGGCCGGAGCGGCATCTCAGGCGTATCGTGCCGCCGTTCATGTCCAGGCGCGACGACGTGCGTCGCTACGTCGCCGAGGCGATCCGACCGCTCGATCGAGGCGACTTCGCGACGTTCACCAAGGCGGCCGCCGAGGCGCTGGGGTACCGCGATCGGAACGGGCGCAGCGAGGCGCCGACGCTGTGCGTCATCGGCGACGGGGAGATCCCCTTCGTGGCGCGCGCGACGCGGGCGTGGGCGGAGCGCACGACGCTCGCGCAGGTCGTGCTGATCGACCAGGCGGGCCACCTCGTGAACCAGGAGAACCCGGCCGCCTTCTGCGACGCCGTGGTGGCGTTCGTCGAGGGCTTGGAGGGCTGGACGCGTGATCGGGAAGGCGAGGCGGCCGGGGCGTCGTAAGAGCGTGGTGGACGCGGAGGTCCTATCGTCAACCGGCGGTGTGCGGCGCCACGGGCGTCACCGTCGCCTTGTCCGCGTACATCGCTGCGTCCGCGCGTTCGAAGGTGGTGCGCCAGGCCTCGCCGGGCCTGTGCTCGGCGATGCCGACGGTGGCGGAGACGGGTCGGCCGACGCGGTCGCGGAGCTCGGCGAGGGCCGAGCGGACGCGCTCGGCGACGTGGCTCGCGCCCGTCGCGTCGCCGAGCGGCGCGACGACAACGAACTCGTCGCCACCCCAGCGCACCACCAGGTCGTCCGGGCGGACGCGGGCGCGCAGGGCCTCGGCGACTCGGACCAGGACGTCGTCGCCGAAGGCGTGACCGCGTTCGTCGTTGACGCCCTTGAAGTCGTCCAGATCGACGACGAGCAGTGCGAACGCGCCGTTCAGGCGCGCCAGCGCCGCCTCGCCCGAGCGCCTGTTCAGGGCGCCGGTCAGCGGATCCGTCGCGGCGGCCACTTCGGCCTCGGCGTGCGCGTCGGCCGTCGTCGTCAGGCTCCACGCCAGGGTGTAGAGGAGGCCGATCAGGAGCGGGCTGCCCGCCAGCACGGGCAAACCCCGCGCCAGGTGGATCTCGCCCGTCGACACGGCGACCAGCGCAGCGGCCGCGGCGACCAGATAGGTCGTGAGCGACGCCACGGAGCCGCCTACGGGACCGAGGAACAGGAACGCGCCGGCGTAGCCGAGCGGCAGGAAGCCGAGGATGTAGGGGTAGCCGATCTCGAAGCGCATGGTCAGCGCGGACTCGAGTGAGCCAGCCGCGAGGACCGCCAGGGAGCCGAGCAGCACGGCGCGCTCGAGCACGATCGAGACCCGCCCCGCCCGCCAGGCGACGATCCCGGATGAGAGCGCGAGCAGGGCGAGGACTGGCGTTCCGATCGCCTCGACCAGGTCGGGGAACCCGTCGCGAACCGAGACGCCGAACAGCGTGACGAGGAACGCGGCGACGACGGGCATGCCTACGCGGTGCAGCATCAGACGGGCGCGCTCGAACGTCGCGCCGCCGGCCCCTGTCTGCTCGCGTGCGCGGTCGGTTGCCACGATGCGCAGCGTACGACGCGTCGACTCCCGGCTTCGATGTGCGCCGGCCGTGATCGCCGTGCGGACGGGGGTTCAGGTCGCAGTGCCGGTGCGTGGCAGCGCGCGCCGCAGCAGCTGCGCGTTGAGCGCCACGATCACCGTGCTGGCCGACATCAACACGGCTCCCACCGCGGGCGAGAGCAGCACGCCCCAGGGGGCGAGCACGCCGGCGGCGAGCGGGATGGCGACGACGTTGTAGCCCGCGGCCCACCAGAGGTTCTGGACCATCTTCCGGTACGTCGCTCGCGACAGGTCGACGATGCGGACCACGTCGCGTGGGTCGGAGCGCACCAGGACGATGTGCCCGGCCTCGACCGCGACGTCGGTGCCGGCACCGATCGCGATGCCGACATCGGCGGTCGCGAGCGCTGGGGCGTCGTTGACACCGTCGCCGACCATCGCGACGACGCTGCCGTCCTTCTGGAGCGCCTCGATCTTCGCGGCCTTGTCCTCGGGCTGCACCTCGGCGAAGACCGTATCGATGCCGAGCTCCTTCGCCACGGCGTCGGCGACGGCCTGCGCGTCGCCGGTGAGCATCGCGACGCGGATCGATCGTTGGTGGAGGGCCTCCACGGCCGCGCGGCTCTCGTCGCGGACCTTGTCGGCGACCGCGAACACCGCATCGACGTGATCGTCGCGCACCAGGTAGATCGTCGCTCGACCGCGCTCGGCGGCCGCTTCGGCGGCCTGGCGCAGGGCGTCTGACGGCGTGACGTCGAGCGAGCGCAGCAGCGCCGGCCCACCGACCTTGATCGTGGCGCCGCCGACGGTGGCGCTCACCCCGCGGCCCGGCAGCGAGCGGAAGTCCTGGGCGGCCTCGCGCTCGAGGCCGCGCTCCTCGGCGCTCTGGACGATCCCGCGGGCGATCGGGTGCTCGGAGTCGGCCTCGGCGCTGGCGGCGAGGCGGAGCGCGTCGTCTTCGTCGACGCCGTCGGCGACGGTCAGCGACACCACCCGGTGCGCGCCGAGGGTGAGCGTGCCGGTCTTGTCGAAGACCACCACGTCGATGTTGCGCGCCTCCTCGAGGCCGCGGCGGTCGCGCACCAGGAGCCCGTTACGGGCGCCGAGCGTGGTCGAGATCGCCACCACGAGCGGCACTGCGAGCCCGAGCGCGTGTGGGCACGCGATCACCAGGACGGTCACGGTGCGGATGATGGCGAAGTCGACCTCGGCGCCCGCCAGCAGCCACGCCGTGAGGGTCGCGGTAGCGGCGACGAGGGCGACGACGGTGAGGAGGCGGGCCGCGCGGTCGGCCAGGTGCTGGGCGCGCGAGCGCGAGGACTGCGCGTCCTGTACCAACCGCATGATGCCTGAGAGCTTGGTCTCGTCGCCGCTGGCCGTGACCTCGATGCGCAGCGAACCGTCGCCGTTGATCGTGCCGGCCACGACCGCGTCGCCTTGGCCGCGCGAGACGGGCTGGGACTCGCCCGTGATCGCGGCCTCGTCGAGATCGCTCGATCCTTCGCGGATGACGCCGTCGACGGGCACGCTCTCGCCCGGCCGCACGAGGACGAGGTCGCCAGAGCGCAGCTCGGTGGTCGGGACGCGTTCCTCGCGGCCGTCGTCGATCCGGGTGGCGGTGTCGGGCAGCAGCTTGGCGAGCTCCTGAAGCGCGCCCTGCGCTTGGTCGATCGAGCGCATCTCGATCCAGTGGCCGAGCAGCATGATGGTCACGAGCGTCGCGAGCTCCCACCACAGCGCCTCCGTGTCGATGAGGCCGACCTCGACAACGACGGAGAACGCGAAGGCGACCGAGATCGCCAACGCGATGAGCGTCATCATCCCGGGCAAGCGCGCGCGCAGTTCGCTCCATGCGCCGCGCAGGAAGACCAGCCCCCCGTAGAGGAAGACGATCGTCCCGAGCACGGCCGGTATCCAGGCGGAGCCGGGGAAGACGGGTGCGGTGTAGCCGAGGAGCATCTCGACATGTGGGGACCACACGACGACGGGGACCGTCAGCAGGAGCGACAGAGCGAAGCGCGATCGGAACGCCTCGGGGGTGTGGCCCTCGTGCGCCTCGTGGTCGTGGTCGTCGTGGTGATGGTGGTGGTGCACGATCAGGGCCCTTTCTTCTTCATCCTATGCCATCACGTAATCCTACCCCAGGGGGGGTGGGGGCTTGGCGCGATTCGCAACCGTTCGACGAACGCTTCCTCACCGTGGATCGGCGGAGCGCATGATCGCCCGCCACGACGCGCCACCATCGGCGCTGTACAGGAGATCGCCGTTCGTCACCGCCGCGAACACCCTGCGCGCGTCGCTCGGGTCGCTCGTGATCGCGATCACGGCGAAGCCCGCGTCGACCCCGAGCGCCACACGCTGCCATGTCGCGCCAGCGTCCAGGCTGCGGACGAGACCCGTGCCGGGCTCCGCGACGTACGCCCAGACCGCGTCGCCCACGGCGTGGATCGCCGTGACTGGCGATCCGGCGAAGGAGACCCGGCGCCACACACCGTCACCGCTCGTCCACCACGCGCCATCGCCCGTCGCTGCGAACACGCCGCCGTCGGACGCGGGGTCGGCGGCGAGGGCGAACACCATGCCGACCGCGGCGAGGGCGCCGTCATCGCCGCCGATCCAGGTGGCGCCCTCGTCGAGCGATCGGACGACGGCCGGGCGCATCACGTCCCAACCCCAGATGGCCTCGTCGGTGACGGCCATGGCGTGGAAGTCGGAGCGTCCTGCCAGCGACCGATCCGCCCACGTCCGCCCGCCGTCGCGGCTGACGATCAGGCCGAGCGGGTTGACGAGGTCGCTGCGCAGGTCCGGGTGACCGCTGCCGTACAGGACGCCCTCACGATGCGGATCGGCGGCGAGACCCATGAAGTCGTGGCCGTGGACGCCGACCGCGCGCCAGCCTGCGGCCTCCGACCAGCGCAGCAGTCCGTGGTGGCTGCCGACGAGCAGGTCGCCGCCGAGCCATGCCGGCGCGGCCAGTGCGTGGACGTGACCGATGGGGGCGAGCGGTCGGTCCTCGGACGCCGCGCGTCGCTCGGCGACGTGCACGCCCAGCGTCCACGCGCCGGCCGCCGCCGCCACGAGCACGACGGCGGCGACGGCGACGCGCAGCGGCGAGCGGCTGCGCCGGGGTTCAGCGCTCCGAGGCAAGGCGAACCGTGCCGGTGCGCGCGTCGACGATCAGGACACCGCCTCCAGCGGCGTCGTCGAAGCGCACCTCGAACGTCACGACGGGTTCCTCGACACCGGTCACGATGCCGTCGCCGCGGCCATCGAGGAAGGCTTGCGCGAGCCGCGTCGCCTCGGCCGCGCCGACGAGCGCGACGCGTCCGTCGTGGTGGCCGTGCCCGCCGTGCATGCCCATGCCGGCGGTGCCGTGCATCGTGCCGCCATGCATCATGCCGCCGTGCATCGCACCTCCCATTCGTGCACCGGGCATGCCCTCACCCATCATCTGTCCCATCGGCGCCGTGACACCGAACCAGTCGGCCAGCCACGCGCGCATCTGGTGCATCTCGGCCATCTGCTCGGCGACGATCGAGCGCGCCAAGGCCTCGACCTCGGCGTGCTCGGCCAGACCGCCCATGAGCAGCGTCTGCGCCTCGTGCACGGCCATCATGTGGTGCGCGATCATGTCCTCCAGGAACGCCCGCTCCACGGCCTCGGCGGCAGCGTCCGGGCCGAGGTCTCGCATCATCGGCACGTACTCGACGTCGCGCGTCGCATCGGGGTGCCAGGCGTCGAGCCACGCCTCCATCGCCGCGATCTCCTCTGTCTGCGTCCGGATGATGTCATCGGCCAGCGCCCGCAGTTCTGGGCGCTCGGTGACCGCCAGCAGCGCCTGAGCCGACGTGACGGCCTCTTCGTGGTGCGGGATCATGTGGACGAGGAAGCTCGCCTCGTCGACCGTGTGCGTGGCCATGCCCATGGCCATCCCGCTGCCCATGTCCATCCCCCCGCCCATGGACGTGCCGGTGCCCTGTGCGCTCTCGGGTTGCGAGCGGGCGTCGTGGCCGTGGCCCGGACCGTGCTGCATCCCCTGCGCGATGGCGGTCGCGAGCAACGCGACCACCAGGCCGAGAGCGAGCGTGCGTGCGACGTTGGCGGTGTTCATGATCGTCCTCCTGACGACGTCGTGAGGGTGGAGAGCCGGGTGCGGTACTCCTGCTCGTCGATCTCGCCGCGTGCGTAGCGTGCGCGCAGCACGTCGAGGGCTTCGTCGGACGGCTCGTGGTCCGGCTTGCTCGACCGCGGCAACAGTGCACGTGTGATGGCCACCGCGCCCCACACGGCCAACGCGACGAGCACGAGCATCCACACGACCCCCCACGCGTGTCCGAACGCTACGAACGGGTTCCAGTCGTGCATCATGGTCCTCACCTCGACCGAACGGTACGGTGAGCGTGTCGAGCGCTCGTCGTGCGAGTGTCAAGTTGGTGTCAAGGCGCCGGCGAGGCCGCGGGCCCCGAAGGGAGCGCATCGTGTCGCGCACCATCCTCCTGGTGGAAGACGATCCGGACGTCGTCCGGGTCGTGCGCGCCTACCTCGAGCGCGAGGGCTACCGCGTGCTCGTCGAGGGCGACGGCGAGGCCGGTCTGGTGCGCGCGCGCAGCGAGCAGCCCGACCTCGTGGTGCTCGACTGGATGCTGCCGAAGGCGTCCGGCATCGACGTCCTCCGCCGGCTCAGGCGCGACAGCGACGTTCCTGTCCTGTTCCTCACCGCACGCACCGAGGAACCGGACCGCATCATCGGGCTCGAGCTCGGCGCCGACGACTACCTCGGCAAGCCGTTCAGCCCGCGTGAACTGGTCGCACGCGTCGGCGCCATCTTGCGCCGGGGCGCCGCGCGGCCGTCGGAAGAGGAGCGCGTCAGCCACGGAGGCATCGACCTCGACATCGGCGCGCGCGTCGCGCGGGTGGCTGGCCATGAGGTCGACCTCACGGCGCTGGAGTTCGACCTCCTGCACGTGTTCGCGGCCGCGCCGGGGCGCGTGTTCCGGCGCGAGGACCTGATCGGCCGCTTGTGGGGGACCGATCACGACGGCAGCGACCGCGTGGTCGACGTGCACGTCTCGAACCTGCGCCAGAAGCTCGCGAGCGCCGGCGCCGAAGACGCCATCCGCACGGTGCGCGGCGTCGGGTACGCCCTCCGATGAAGCCGACACCAGCGAGCGCTGCGCCAGCCGGCGCCGCTGACGGCGGGCGCCGCTCGCCCGGTCGCTCTCGCGGTCTCATGGCGCGCGTCTTCGCAGCGAACCTCGCGGTCGTCGCCGTCGCGGCCGTCAGCGCCATCCTCGCGGGGTGGGCGTTCGCACCGCTCCTCCTGGAACGCCACGTCGAGTCCATGATGCGCATGTCCTCGCACGGACCCGGCTTCGAGCGCATGGCCGCGGACCTCGACGCCGCGTATCGCCTCGCGCTCGGCCAGTCGATCGCTTGGGCGGTCGCGATCGCCAGCGTCGCCGCCGTCGTCGTCGCCTGGGCCGTCACGAACCGCCTGGTCGCGCCGCTCCGGGCCTTGCGGGAAGCGAGCAGCGCGATCGCCGCCGGCCGCCGCGGCGCGCGGCTCGACGTCGACGCACCAGGCGAGATCGGTGAGCTGGCCGCCTCGTTCAACGCGATGGCCACCGCCCTGGACGAGGCCGATACGGTTCGGCGCCGCCTCGTCACCGACCTCGCCCACGAGTTGCGCACGCCGCTGTCGAACCTGCGCGGCTACGTCGAGGCGCTCGAGGACGGCGTCTTCGAGCTCGACGACGATACGCGCCGTGCGCTCGGGCGGCAGGTCGAGCGGCTCGAGCGCCTGGTCACCGACCTCGGCGCCCTCCACGACCTCGAGGCCGGTCAGGTGCCCCTCGCCCTCGAACGCACCGATCTCACCGAGGTCGTCCGGACCGGCGTCGCCGCGGTCACCACGCGCTTCGCCGAGCGTGCGGTCGAGCTCGCGGTCGCGCTGCCGGCGCAGGCTGTCTGGGTACGCGCTGATCCCGTGCGGACGGGGCAAGTGCTCGAGAACCTCCTCGACAACGCACGACGCCACACGCCAGGTGGTGGCCGCGTCGAGGTCTCGGTCACCTCGTCGACCGACGCGGGGCGGGTGGAGGTTCGGGACACCGGACCGGGCGTCGCGGAGCGCGACCGCGAGGCGGTCTTCCGGCGCCTCTACCGCGTCGACCCGGACCGACCCGCCGGTGCTGGCGCCGGATCGGGTGTTGGGCTCACGATCGCCAAGGCGCTCGTCGAGCGCCAAGGAGGAGCGATCGGCGTGGACGCCGCGCCGGAGGGTGGCGCACGGTTCTGGTTCACCGCGCCACTCGCGGATCCAGTGCTCGTCCGCGACTGACGACGCGTGCGCCGGAGAGGCGACGACGGGCAGGCGCGGCGGAGCACGGTTCGACACGCCGCAGCGCATGCGGCGACGGCGAGCGCTGAGCGTGGCAGCTGCTCAGTCGATCGTCACGCGGTCGCGACCGCTGGTCTTGCTTCGGTACATGGCCGCGTCGGCGCGAGCCACCACCGCTTCCGGCGTGTCGCCGGACCGGAACGCCGTGGCACCGGCCGACACCGTCACCGTGATCGAGCCGTCGCCGACGTCGAGCGACGAGCAGGCCACCAACGTACGGAGCTTGTCGCAGACGGCGTGCAGCGCTTCCTTCGTGGTCACGTCGAAGAGGATGGCGACGAACTCCTCGCCGCCCCAGCGGCCGACGACGTCGTTGCTGCGCAGGTTGCTCCGCAGGGTCGTCGCGACCATGCGCAGTACGCGATCGCCGACCTCGTGTCCGTAGGTGTCGTTGACGCCCTTGAAGCGGTCGACGTCGAGCATGACCACCGCCGCCTCGCCCGGACGGTGCTCGTACTCGGCCACGAGGGCGCGCAGGCGACCCTCGAGGTGGAGGCGGTTGCCGACGCCGGTCAGGGCGTCGGTGTGCACGGTGCGCCTGAGCTCGCGCAGTTCCTTGCGGGCACTCCTGGCGCCGAGGTCACCGCTGAACGTCTCGACGGCACCGACGATCTCCCCGTCGTCGTTGCGCAACGGCGCGCAGCGGACCAGGACGGGCACGCGGTGCCCGTCGGCGTGGTGGAGGAACACGTCGGCCTCGCGGACCTCACCGTCCGTCATGCAGCCCGCCAGCGGACACGCCCCCGTGCACAGCAGCTCGCCGGAGGCGGTGACGTGGTTGAGGAGGTTGTCGCGGCACGACTTGCCGATGACGGCCTCGGACCCGTAGCCGGTGATGCGCTCCGCGCCGTTGTTCCAGTACGTGATCACGCGATCGCGGTCGACGAAGTACACGCCGTCGTAGAGGTTGTCGATGATGTCCTTGTAGCCGGGCGCTTCGAGTGGCATGAAGCCTCCTGGACGCCCATACGGTGGACCTCGAGCGCTGTGCGCACACCCTACGGCGCGCCGCGACCGCCCGACCACGGGCATTCGCCCCTCGGCCCGCGATCGGCGCGCCTAGGCGCTCGGCGCCACCGAGCCACGTGTCTGGGCCACGGCGGCGCAGCGCTGGACGAACGCTGCGTGCCAGCGGTCGTCGCCGCCGAGCTCGGGGTGGAACACCGTGGCGGTGATGGCCCCCGACGCGACCGCGACGGGGTCGCCGGCGTGGCGCGCTAACACCTCGACGCCGGGTCCGATGGACGTGATGCGGGGCGCGCGGATGAAGACGGCACGGAACGGCTGGTCCCAGCCCACGACGGGCACGGCGGCCTCGAACGAAGCGACCTGCCGCCCGTACGCGTTGCGGGCGACCGCCACGTCGATGAGACCGAGACGCGGTTGGTCGGGATGGGCATCGAGGTGGGTGGCCACGACGATCGCACCCGCGCACGTGCCCCAGACGGCGTTACCTGCCGCGGCGAACGCGGTGATCGCCGCGTCGAGCCCGTACGAGCGCATCAACTTCACGATCGTCGACGACTCGCCGCCAGGGATCACGAGCCCTTCGAGCCCGGCGAGGTGCTCGGGCCGGCGCACCTCGACGACCACCGCCCCGGAGCGCTCGAGCGCGGCGCGGTGCTCGCGGAACGCGCCCTGGAGCGCGAGCACACCGATGCGGACGAACGCGCGGTCGCGCTCGCGCGCTGGGTCGCCCGACCCCACGCCGCTGCCGTTCACCAGCCGCGCGTAGCGAGCAGCTGGTCCTCGGCGAGATCGTCGATGTTGATACCCACCATCGCCTCGCCCAGCCCGCGGCTGATGCTGGCGAGCTCATCGGGGTCGTCGTAGTGCGTGACGGCCTTGACGATCGCCTCGGCGCGGCGCGCGAACGCCCGGTCGCGCTCCGCTGGGTCGGTGATGCCCGCGGCCGCCTTGAAGATGCCCGAGCCGACGAACACGCCGTCGAGGCCGAGGTGCATCATCAGCGCCGCGTCGGCCGGCGTCGCGACGCCGCCCGCGGCGAAGTTCACGACGGGCAGGCGGCCGTGCTCGTGCACGTAGACCACCAGGTCGAAGGGGGCGCCGTGCTGCTTGGCGAACGTCATGAGCTCTTCGCGCCGCATCGCCTGCAGGGCGCGGATGCTGCCGAGCACCGAGCGGGCGTGGCGCACGGCCTCCACCACGTTGCCGGTGCCCGCTTCGCCCTTGGTGCGGATCATCGCGGCGCCCTCGCCGATGCGCCTGAGCGCCTCGCCGATCTCGGTCGCGCCGCACACGAACGGCACCGTGAAGGCGTGCTTGTCGATGTGATACGCCTCGTCGGCCGGCGTGAGGACCTCGGACTCGTCGATGAAGTCCACGCCCAGCGCCTGCAGGATCTGCGCCTCGACCACGTGGCCGATGCGACACTTGGCCATCACCGGGATCGACACGGCCTCGACGATGCCTTGGACCATGTCGGGATCCGACATGCGGGCGACGCCGCCTTGGACGCGGATGTCGGCCGGGACGCGCTCCAGCGCCATGACGGCCGTGGCGCCGGCGTCCTGTGCGATGCGCGCCTGGTCGGGCGTCACCACGTCCATGATCACGCCGCCCTTGAACATCTCCGCGAAGCCGCTCTTGACCCGCGTGCTGCCGATCGTCGCCTCGTTCATCGGTTCCACCCCTCTGCACCGGCCGATCCGTGTCGTTGCCCGCGCGGCCACGCCGTTGCGCGACCATCGTGGCACGGCCGCGGCCACGGGTTCGCTACGCACGACGACATTGCGGAGCCGCCGGTGGGCCGCGACCATGCGCACTCGGTGCGACCGGCGTACGACGAAACGCGCGGGTCGGACCTCTTGCCCGGCCCGAGCGCACCCGCACCGATGGTATCAATGTGGTAGCATCCATGTATGGCACTGACCGTACGAACCGACGAAGCGCTCGAACGCGCGCTCGATGCACTGTGCGCCGACGAAGGACTCTCCCGCCAAGAGGTGATCCGCCGCGCCGTGATCGAGCGCTACGAGCGCCGCGGACACGAACAGCGTGTCAACGCTTCGACGGAGCGGATGCTCGAGCGTTGGGGTGACGTGCTGGAGCGACTCGGTTCGGCGTGAGCGGCGTAGCGTACCTCGACATCGACGACCTGCTCGCCCTCACGCGCGCCCTCCGAGCGGGGCCCGTGCGTGACCTCGGCCTGCTGGAGGCGGCGTGCGCTCGGCCCCGCACGAGCGTGTTCGGCACGGACGCGTACCCGGATCTGGTAGCGAAGGCTGCGGCCCTGCTCGAGTCGCTCGCCCGGAACCACGCGTTGGTCGACGGGAACAAGAGGCTCGCATGGCTTGCGACGGTCGTGTTCCTCGACCTGAACGGCCACCTGGTGGCGATGGACGACGACGCCACCTTCGAACTCGTCATGGGTGTAGCCCAGGGAGACCTCGACCGGGTCGCAATCGAGGAGCGGCTTCGCGCGCACGTCGTGGCGATCCGCGGGGTCTCCCCGGACCATCCCGGTTGACCCAGGTCAGGGCGCGCGTCCCGGGCGGCGGCTGCCCACGCGCCTTAGCGTCGAGGCATGGGCGGCGCGCTCGACGCGCGTCACCACGAGGAGGACCCGGATGACGCGACACCGCAGGCGCCGTCACCTTGCCCGCGCACCGATCGGGCTGACGGCGGGCGTGGCGGCGTTCGCGGGGTGGCCGCGGGGCAGCGAGGCGCCGCTGCCGCCGCACCCGGCGGATGCGTTCACGCGCGCGCCGGCGCCCACGCTCGTGCAGCCCTTCGCGATCGGCATCGATCCGATGGCGCGACTGCTGCTCGTCAACATCGACGGCGACCCGGACGAGGTCTACCTCGGCTTCGAGCCCCAGGCCTTCGACGACGAGGTGCACGGTCGCGGGCTGATCGTGGTCGCCTGGCGACGCGACGGCCGCGTCGACGTCTACCACCAGCCGAGCGTGACGCTCGACCCCGCCACCTACGACATCGCCGGCGCCGGGCTGCACGCGATGCTGGAACGGCCGTTCGACGGCGCGTGGTTCGAGATCCGCGAGACCGGCGTCGACGCCGACTTGCGTTTCCACGACGCCGACGGCCGTCGGGTCGAGCTCACCGTGCGCGAGCTCGGCACACGGCCGCGACCGCGCTTCGGCTTGCTCGCACCCATGGGCGATGCGGCCACGTCGCCCTCCGCGCTCCCGCTGGTGCTGCTCCGAGACTTCTCGTTCGTCCGCCGTGCGGCGAGCGAGGTGCGCGTCGCGATCGACGGGCGCGAGCACAGGATCGACGCTCTCCCCGTCCCGATCGACCGGCAGGCGGCGACCTTCGTCCGTTACGCGCAGGCGCCCCTCATCGCCCGGCTGAACCCCGCGCACGACGGCGCCGCGACGCTGCTCGACGGCGCGGCGAGTGGTGTGCGGACGATCGCGGAGACCATCGGCGCGACGCGCCTCGCGGTCGTGCGCAACGAGACCCACACGGCGATCGAGCGGCTCGCACGGAGCGCGGGCGACCAAGCCGTCCAGATCGCCTTCGACCCGCCGTTCGCCAACCCGCTCGACCTGGCCGACGGCGCCGATCTCGCCGGGCGCTTCACGATCACGAGCGACCCGACGCTCGGGTCCGTGTGGGGCGACTACCGCGTCACGCGCGCCGGCGACGCGGTCGACATCACCATGACGCCGTCGGGCGGCTGGCGCCCCTCCGAGCGCAAGTGGTCGGTCCGTCTCGTGTACGCGGTGACGCGCGTCTTCCGCACCTGGCCGACGACCTACGTCTGGCGCGCCCGCCTCGACCTCGCCGCCGAGGGCGGCCCGAGCATGGTGTCGAGCTGGGAGCGCGTCACGCCCTGAGCGCTCAGGCCTCGACCGGGTTGACGGCGTTACGTTGCGTCGATGGTCGTGACCGTGCTCGTCGGCTCCGGTACGACCGCGCCGTCGGCGCGCAAGCCCTCGAGGTGGAGTGCGATGGCCTCGCGGATGCTGTACTCGGCCTCTTCCCGCGTTGCGCCGGTCGCGACGCAGCCTGGCAGATCGGGGACGAACGCCGAGGAATTCGCGCCGGCTCGTTCGATCACGATGGCGTAACGGCTCATCTTGTGCTCCACTTCACGCGGGCTTGCTTCATGATGCTCTGCAGCGTACCTCGTGCTAGATCGTCGCTTGGCTTTCCGGCAACGGTCACGCGACCAGGCTTGGTCGGGTGATTGAACTGGCGGTGACTCCCCCGCTGCACGACGAGCACCCAGCCGTCGGCGGCCAGGAGCCTGAGTAGGAGAGCGACCTTCTTGGGGAGACCGTACGGTGGGTGCTGCAGGGAGCACGCCGGTACCAGGCCTATACCAATCATGCACCGGGCGTTACCCGCGAGCCTTCTGTCTTGGCCGAGACACCTGTAGCTGTGAACCGAGGTCCGTGCATCACGAGTCAACCTGAGAGCCCAGCCTGGCCGACCGGGCTCGTCGGGACCGCGCTGCGTCAGCTGTCCGCAGCGTCGAGCACCAGCCTCGCCATGCTCGCGGCCGCAGCATCCTCCAGCGCTTCGAGCTCGGGCACGCCCGGGATGTTGCCGAGCACGCCGTTCATCCGCAGCGACGCGAAGCCGTGCAGTGTCGACCAGGCGATGACGGCGCGTTCGGCACGTCGGCCGTCAGCGGCATCGGGCATCGCTTCGCGCAGAACGCCGACGAGGAGTTCGAGTGCCTGAGCGGCGGCGGCGTGCATGGTCGCGAACCGTTGCCGGTCGGCGAGTTCGCTCAGGAACATGACGCGGTAGTGGGGCGTGTGCTCGGCGGCGAACGCGAGCCACGCTCGGGCGAGGTTCGCGAGCTTGTTCGACGGCGTCTCGGGCGCTGCCGCGACCGTGGACGCCGAAGCAATCCAACGCTCGAAGCCTTCCGTGGCCAGCGCGGCTAGGAGCTCCTGCCGGTCCTTGAAGTGGTGATAGGGCGCTCCGGGTGACACCTTCGCGTCGCGCGCGAGCTGCTTGACCGTGAGCGTGGCCACCGGCGCATCGCGCAGGTGGTTGATGGCGGCGTCGAGCAGGGCGCGCCGTAGGTTCGCATGGTGGTACCCCGCCTTCGCCGGGACCTTCAACGGGCGCGTCATGCGTATGACCCCGTGAGCGCCTCGCTGGCCGACCACAAGGCGTCTTGCCGTTCGACATCGAGCGTGTGGGCCGCCGTCGCTCGGCGACGACGCTTGACGAAGAAGTGGTCGCTCACGCCTGCGACCTCCGGCGACCACGCGAGCCATGCGGGGGTGTCGGCACCGCGCGTCGGCGATGGGAGGAACGGTCGAGCGGCGGCGAGCGCGAGTCCGACGAGCCCGTGCATCCGCCGCCCGAGCGAGGTGGCGATGACCCCCGGGTGCGCGGCGTTCACGGTGATCCCCGTTCCGGAGAGCCGGCGCGCCAAGGCGTACGTGAACATCGCGTTCATGTTCTTCGTTCGCATGTACGCGCGTGCCGGCGAGAAGCCTTCGCTGAACGCGAGGTCGTCGAGGTCGACGGGCTCGCGTGACGACCACCCGGGGTCCGCGCCTACGACCACCACCCGCGTTCGCGGCGTGAAGCGCGGCCGCAAGAGCTGCGTGAGCAGGAACGGCGCGAGGTGATCGACCGCCAGCGTCTGCTCGAGCCCATCCCGGGTCTCGACGCGCGCGGCGGGGATCACCGCGGCGTTCAGCACCAACACGTCGACGGGATCTGTGCCGAGCGTCGCGGCGACCCTTCTCACCTCGGCCTGCAGCGCGAGGTCCGCGCCGATCGCCTGGACCTTCGCGCCGCGCCGGACGTCGCGCAGTCGGTCGACCGCGGCGGCGAGGCGAGGGCCTTCCCTGGCGGTCACGACCACGTCGGCTCCGTGCTCGACGAGCGTGTGGGCGATCGCCTCACCGATGCCGCCGCTGGCACCCGTCACCACGCAGCGCCGGCCACCGAGCGCGGGGCTCACGGGTTGCTCCGCAGCAGGCTCCCCGCTCGCGGTAGTCCGAGGCCGCGGCCGAGCAGCACGTCACGGAGCGCTGTCGGTACCCACGTCAGCGTCGCCATCAGCCGTGCGTCACCGACGAGCGTGCGGTGCGCAGGCCTGCGTGCGCTCAGGGCGCGGTGGACCACCTCTGCGACCCGCAGCGGATCGATCCCACCGGCCTGGAGGCGGCGGACCGAGTCTCCGTAGCGAGCGAGCATGGCGTCGTAGAGCCCGTCGCTCGTCCCCTCGACGCTCGTGAGCGACTGTTCGATCTTGGTCCAGATCGCCGTGCGCGTCGTGCCGGGCTCCACCAGGCTGACGCGGACGTTCCACGGCCGCAGCTCCTGCCGTAGGCAGTCCGAGTACGCCGCGAGCGCGAACTTCGAGGCGTTGTACGGACCGTTGAAAGGTATGGGTAGGCGGCCGCCGACGCTGCCGATGTTGACGACGCCCGCTCGGTGGCCGGCTCGGCTCGACGCCCTGAGGTGCGGGAGCGCCAACTGCACCAGGCCGGCGAGGCCGAAGAGGTTCACCTCGAACTGCCGCCGCAGGTCGTCCAGCGACACCGTTTCGAGCGGCCCTTGGACTGCGATGCCGGCGTTGTTGACGAGGCCGACGAAGGGGCGTCCGTCCAGCTCGTCGGCCAGGCGCTCCATCGCCGCGAAGCGTGAGGCGTCGTCGCGGACCTCCAGGCGCAGCGGACGCAGCTCGGGGTCGATGGTGCGCAGCGCGTCGGCCTGTTCCTCGCTGCGCACGCCTGCGAAGACCAGGTGCCCGCGCGTGCGGAGGAGTTGGGCCGTGGCCAGCCCGATGCCCGAGGACGCTCCCGTGACGAGGACGGCCCCCGTTCCGTGTGGGTCGTTCGAGGTGGTGTCCACCCGAGCAATCTGAGCGACTCTTAGATCGGTGTCAAGCGCTCACGCCCCCGACGTGCGACACGAACGTCGGCGTGTCGAACCTTCCTCAGTGCATCACGAGCCCGCCGTCGACCACGAGCGTCTGCCCGTTGACGTAGGCGGCGTCGTCCGAGG
>REEJ01000195.1 GCA_007695125.1 Trueperaceae bacterium
ACCCCACCAGAAGTGTCAAGCACGAGACCGGCGGAAACGTCCACGACCAAACTGGCGTTGACACACCGCCTCTAGGTAGGCTACAGGTAGGTCTGCGAACATGGCAGCAAGAGCAAGTACGTGGACGACGTAGCATCCTCTATGAGGGTTGTCGTACCCGGTCAGCTCTCGGGTGCCGACGCCAGCGTCAATGCGTGATCTGCGACGTCCTCCAGCGCAAAGGAGGCGAAGCCAGTCTCCTCGTTTAGGTCTTGGTACGTCTCCAGCAAGTCGCGCAGGCACGCGAGGTGCTCGTCGGTGCGTACGCCCATGTTGTGTGGGTGCCACCACACGTGAAGCAGGGCGCCGCGCTGAGCGGCTGCGCGCATTGCGCGCCGCAACCTTCCGATTCGCAGCGGTTCAAGACCAAGGAGGCGAGACTCGATCGGACGCAGGAAGTGGCTCGCCGGCACGTTTACGAGGCCGTCACGCGGGCGGGTCAGCGACCACGGCACGGTGTGGTGTCCTGTCAGCGGCACGTAGGCGTTGGCTCGGCGCGCCGCCCGAACCGGCAACGAGCCGCCAGGGTACGGTTCCGGGCGGTCCAGGAAGTGTCCCTCGTTGCCTCGATAGGAGACGATGCCATGGCGTGTCAGCACGGGCAGGTAGTCAACCCGTACCTGGTGCCGTGGGAACACGATGGAGCGCACGCTGATCCCTCGGGCCCGCGCAATCGCCACCGCCGCACCGAGGTCCGCATCGAAGTCGTCCACCGTCTGGCCCGCCTCAAGGCAGTAGTAGTGCGAAAACGTGTGGGTGCCGATCCGTTGCCGCGGCGTCTGCGCGATGAGCCGGATGAGCGAAGGCGCGAACCGGGTTGGGTCGGCGCGTTCGCTGGCGCCGACACGCTCGCCGTAGGTTGCGAAGGCAGGGTTGGCGTAGGCGGGGCGACGCGCCGGCGAGAACGCCTCGAGCTCCTCGCGCGACTCAGCGAAGAGGAACCCAACCGTCGCCCAGGTGGCCGCCACGCCGTAGTCGGCGAAGAGGTCGAGGATCCTCGGGATCGCCTCCCGGGCGCCGAGCAAGTTCGCCTTGTACGGGCCATCGGCGCCTGGAGCGTCGAGGACGCCCCAGGCGAGTTCGAAGTCGAGCGACACCACCAGCCCTCCGGGCAGGCGACCAGCGGTGTGGGCCGCGTCATAAGCGCGCGAGGTCATCGGTCGTATCGTACGGTGACCTGGGACCCGACCGCCCGGGACTGAGCAGGAGCACCATGACCACACCCACCCGCGACCGCCGGCCCCTCGATGCACACGCGCGCGAGCCACGCCGCCGCGACGCCTTCCTCCCCTTCTCCCAACCCACCATCGGGCAGGAGGAGATCGACGAGGTCGTCGACACGCTGCGCTCGGACTGGATCACCACCGGACCGAAGACCAAGGCCTTCGAGGGCCAGTTCGGCGCCTTCGTCGGGGCGCCGGGCGAGACGAGCCTGATGCTCTCGTCGTGCACCGCCGGCCTGCTCTTGTCGCTGGCCGCCCACGGCGTCGGGCCCGGCGACGAGGTGATCGTGCCGTCGTTGACCTTCGCCGCGACCGCCAACGTGGCCGTGCACCTCGGCGCGACCCCGGTGCTGGTCGACATCGAACCGGACACCATGTGCATCGACCCGGAACGCGCGGCCGCCGCGGTCACCGAACGAACCAAGGCGATCATGCCCGTGCACTACGCCGGCCACCCGGCCGACCTCGACGCCATCGACGCCCTGGCGGAGCGCCACGGCCTGCACGTGGTCGAGGACGCCGCCCACGCCGTTCCGACGTTCCACCGCGACACGATGATCGGCAGCAGGGCGACGCTGGCGTCGTTCAGCTTCTACCCCACCAAGAACCTCACCACGGCCGAGGGCGGCGCCCTCACCGGCGCGCCGGAGCTGCTCGAGCGGGCGCGCGTGCTGGCGCTGCACGGCATGTCGCGCGACGCCTGGAAGCGCTTCGGCAAGGGCGGCTCGTGGGAGTACGACGTGGTCGCGCCGGGCTTCAAGACCAACATGACCGACATCCAGTCTGCGCTGGGGATGCACCAGCTCCGCAAGCTGCCCGACTTCCACGCGCGCCGGCGCGAGATCGCGCGGCGCTACACCGAGGCCTTCGCCGACGTGCCCGCGCTCGAGGCGCCCACCGAGCGCGAGGGCATGCGCAGCGCCTGGCACATCTACGTCCTGCGACTGCGGCTCGAGCACCTTCGCATCGACCGCAACGCCTTCATCGAGGCGCTCAAGGAGCGCAACGTCGGCACCAGCGTGCACTACAAGCCGCTGCACATGATGTCGTACTACGCCGAGCGCTTCGGCTACGGCCGGGACGACCTGCCGGTGAGCGCCGACGCGTTCTCGCGCATGCTGTCGATCCCGCTCTCGCCGCGGCTCAGCGACGCCGACGTGGACGACGTGATCACGATCGTGCGCGAGCTCGTCGACGAGCACCAAGCCTGAACGTGGCCAAGCGCCTGTTCGACCTGGTCGCTGCGTCGCTCGGGTTGCTGCTGCTGTCGCCGCTCTTCCTGGCCGTCGCCATCGCGATACGGCGCAGCTCGCCCGGCCCGGTCTTCTTCCGCCAGCAACGCGTCGGGCGCGGCGGCGTGCCGTTCTCGATGTTCAAGTTCCGCACCATGCGCCCCGACGCCGAGCGCGTGGGCGGGCAACTCACCGTCGGCGCCGACCCGCGCATCACGCCGATCGGCCACACGTTGCGCCGCTACAAGCTCGACGAGTTCCCGCAGCTGATCAACGTGGTGCTGGGCGACATGTCGCTGGTCGGGCCGCGCCCCGAGGTGCCGCGCTACGTGGCGCTCTACGACGAGCGCCAACGCCGCGTGCTCGACGTGCGGCCGGGGATCACCGACCCGGCCTCGATCGCCTACCGCGACGAGAACGCGCTCCTCGCGAACGCCGAGGATCCCGAGGCCACCTACGTCGACGAGGTGATGCCGGCGAAGCTCGACATCAACCTCGCGTACCTCGAGCGCCGCTCGCTCCTGAGCGACATCGGCGTGATCCTGCAGACGCTCATGGCCGTGGTGCGGCGCTGAGGCCCGGCAGCCACGGCACGACGGACCGTGTCAGAACCCCGTCATCGGCGTCGGGCGAGCATGCACGCAGCGTGCAGCAGACGTGAAGGTTCGAACGGCAGAGCGTCGATCGTTTTCGCTACGCTGCATGGTGACGAATAGGGGGGCACATGAGGTGACCCTCCGA
>REEJ01000016.1 GCA_007695125.1 Trueperaceae bacterium
TCGACGCGCGCAAGCGCGGCAAGCCCTTCCCCTGGCTCGAGTTCGACGCCGAGACACTGAAGGGGCGCTTCCTGCACCGCCCGAGCCGCGAGGACATCGTCGTGCCGGTCAACGAGCTGCAGGTCATCGAGTACTACTCGCGGTGACCCCGCTCACCCCCGAGGCGCATGGCGCACCTCGAGGGTGGAGCTCGCCCGCCCAACGCTGATCCCCTCAGGAGGCCCCGGTGCAAATCATTCCCGAGTTCAAGGCCAAGACGAACCCGATGTACGGCGAGTTCGTCGTCGAACCCCTGCCGCGCGGCTACGGCGTCACGCTCGGCAACCCGCTGCGCCGCGTGCTGCTCTCCAGCATCCCCGGCACGGCCGTCACGAGCGTCTACATCGAGGACGTGCTGCACGAGTTCTCGACGATCCCCGGCGTGACCGAGGACGTCATGCAGATCATCCTCAACCTCAAGGACCTGGTCGTGAAGCTGCATGACGACGACCCCGCCACCCTCACCCTCCGCAAGGAGGGCGCCGGCAACGTCACCGCCGCCGACTTCGACGTGCCCCTCGGGGCCGAGGTGGTCAACACCGACCTCCACGTCGCGACGCTCGGCGAGGGCGCCAAGCTGGTGATGGAGGTCCGCGTGGAGCACGGCGTCGGCTACGTGCCCGCCGAGATCCACGGCACCAAGGACCGCATCAACTCGATCCCCGTCGACGCGCTCTTCACCCCGGTGCGACGCGTCGCCTACCGGGTCGAGGACACCCGCGTCGGCCAGAAGACCGACCTCGACCGGCTGGTGCTGCGCGTCTGGACCGACGGCAGCACCGATCCGCGCGAGGCGCTCGATCAGGCCGTCGACATCATGCGCGCGCAGCTGAACGTGTTCAGCGGCGACGTGACCGAACTGGAGCCGGCCAAGGTGCCGGTCATGACCATCCCCACCAAGGCCGCTGCGGACGACGTGCCCAGCGGACCCGAGCCGGTCCAGATGAACCTCGAGTCGCTCGAACTCTCCTCACGCGTCCTGCACTCGCTGCAGGAGGAGGGCATCGACAGCGTCAACGCCCTCCTGGCCCTCTCCGAGCGCGACCTGAAGAAGGTCGGCGGCGTCGGCGAGAAGAGCCTCGAGGAGATCAAGGAACGCCTCGCGGCCACCGGCCTGAAGTTGAAGGAGTAGCGCATGCGTCACCTCTCGAGCGGCCGCAAGCTCAACCGGAACAGCAGCAGCCGGATCGCCTTGGCGCGCGCCCAGGCCACCGCGCTGTTCCGCCACGGTCGCATCAAGACCACCATCACGAAGGCCAAGAACCTGCAGCCCTTCGTGGAGAAGCTGATCACCACCGCCCGCCGCGGCGACCTGCACTCGCGCCGCCTGATCGCGCGCGACATCCAGGACCGCGTCGTGCAGCGCAAGCTGATGGACGAGATTGGCCCGCGTTACGTCAGCCGCCCCGGCGGTTATACCCGCATCTACCGCCTCGGCACCCGCCGTGGCGACGCGGTGCAAGAGGCCTTCATCGAACTGGTGAACGACGAGGCCTGAGGGCCCCGCTCGTCGCTGGTACGGGTACGCCCCCGGTCGCTTTGCGGTCGGGGGCGTGGTCGTTTCTGGGGGGCGGATCGCGATGCTCAACGCATGCGTTCGCTCAGCACTCCAGGTGTGATCACGGGCACGGTCGGCGCCAACGTGAGCAGTCGGGCGTCGCCGGTCACGAGGCCTTGTGCACCGCTCGCGACGCATAGATCGACGAATGGCTGGTCGTCGGGGTCGACAGCACGGACGGGCGCCCTCGGCACCGGATCGGTGACGAGTTGCGCGAAGGGAAGGTAGTCGGCCAGGAGCTCTGTGCGCTCAAAACCGTCGAGTGCGAACTTCGGGTACGCAAGGACGGACGTGAGCTCCGTCGTCGTCGCTCGAGACACGACTGGTGTGACGCGCCCGGTCGCCCAAGCGGTCCGCAGCCAAGCGAGCGATTCACCTCGGAACACCAAGACTGAGACAACGACGTTGGTGTCGAACACGTAGCGCGAGGTCAGCGCTTGCGAGCCCACGCGACCGCGTCCGCGACGTCGTCGCTCGTGATGCCGAGTCGCTCGAGGCGGTCGCGGACCTCGTCAGCGCGACTCGGCCGTACGGGTGCGAGCACGATGCGGCCGTCGACCTCGCTCACGTCGAAGTAGTCGACGCCGGGAAACCTTGAAGCGATCGCTTTGGGAAGCGTGATCTGGTTCTTGGACGTCTTCTTCGCGAGCATGGACCGACCTCCACTTCCGATCGTAGCAAACAAGGGAGTAGGAAAGTAAGAATCGCGGCACCGAGCTCGGGCGCAGCGTCGAACGCCGGTCGCGCGCAACGGCGGTACCCGCCGGCCACTCCTCGTGGTTGATGTCATCTCGGTGGCGTTCTCCGCGCAGTGGCGGAACTGGACGTGCACCGCTACAAGCGCTGCCGAATCTCGTCGAGGACGCCCGTGGCGTCGCGTCCGTGGTCGCCGTCGGAATCGAACTCATCGAGACGGCGGTCGAGTTCCTGTCGTTGCTCATCCGAGAGTGGCAGCGAGGCCTGGTCGGCGGCGATGCTCTCCCAGAGTTCCTCGACCAACTGGAGCTTCTCTTCGATGCTCAACGCGTGCAGGTGAGCGTCCACGGTGTCCCTCCATCGTACGCAGCAACGGTACAACGCCAGCGGGTGGCGCCTCGTGGTCACGTCATACCGTGCGTATCCGATTGCGTGACCCACGCCGTTGGCATGGACCTATCGGGAAGCGGCCCCTGTGGTTGACCAGCCACCGACCGCGAGCCTTCGTGACGTTCGGCCTGTCGTGGCGGTCGTGGCCGGGATTCACGCAGGGCGGACGCCGCGGTCGGTCGATGAAGACCGGCATGGCCCTCGCTTCGTGAGCCGCCCCGGCGGCTACACCCGCATCTACCGCCTCGGCACCCGCCGCGGCGACGCGGTGCAAGAGGCGTTCATCGAGTTGGTGAAGGACGAGGCCTGAGGGCTGGGTCGTTCGGTTCGGGTGCGCCCCCGATCGCTGATGCGGTCGGGGGCGTGGTCGTTGGTCCGTGCGGCCTCGGATCGAGGGGAGGGCGCCGTAGGTCACGCTGTGGTGATCTCGACGACCTCCGGTTCGCAGGTCGGTGGCGGGACGGGCAGCCCCTGCTCCTTCATGCCCTCGACGTGGAACGCGACGGCCTCGTGGATCAGTCGAACCACCTCGGCGCGCGACTCGC